>JBOFRT010000308.1:0-188949 GCA_051651165.1 Cetobacterium sp. | reverse complement strand
GGCAAATGGTGGAGATAAGCGGAGTCGAACCGCTGACCTACGCAGTGCAAGTGCGTCGCTCTCCCAACTGAGCTATATCCCCAATGGTACCCCGTAGGGGAATCGAACCCCTGTTTATAGAGTGAAAATCTATTGTCCTAACCGTTGAACGAACGGGGCAAAGTACCAAAATTATTTATGGAGCGGGAGACGAGGGTCGAACTCGCGACATTCAGCTTGGAAGGCTGACGCTCTACCAACTGAGCTACTCCCGCAATCACAAAAATATAGTACCATAATATAAAAATAATGTCAACAACTTTTTTTATGTTATTTAAAAAATAAAAAGTCGAAAAAATCGACTTTTTAAAAATTTCTTAAATTTCTTGAATAATAAATTTAGAACACTTATTATAAACCTCGTCACTAACAGTTGCAACAACTAATGTACCATCACCTTCATAAGATTCACTTTCGATAATAGCATTTCTATGAAGGTAAGCATTTATTGAACTTTCAGAATAAGGGATTAAAAGCTCAATTTTTTTCATAGTTCTAGGAAGAGCTTCAGTAACTCTATCTAGAAGTAGATCTATATTAACTTCATTTTTTGCACTTATTTCAACAATCTCCATATGAGAGTAAAGTTCTTTTAATTTAGCAATTTGCTCCTCTGTAGCAACATCACATTTATTAAGAGCCAAAATAGTTGGCTTATCAAAAGCCCCAAGTTCTGTTAAAACATTTTCAACAGATTTGATTTGTTGAATTACAGTATCGCTAGAAGCATCTACAAGATGAACTAAAAGATCAGAGAAAATAACCTCTTCAAGAGTTGATTTGAAAGCTTCAACTAAATCGTGAGGAAGTTTTCTAACGAAACCAACAGTATCAGTAAGAGCTGTTATTCTTTTGTCAGGTAAAATCATAGTTCTTGTAGTAGCATCAAGAGTAGCAAATAGCATATTTTCAGCAAAAACAGCTTCTTTTTTTACTGTGTTATCACTTGGATACATATCTACAAGAAGATTTCTAAGAGTTGATTTTCCAACGTTTGTATATCCAACAAGAGAAACTCTAGGAATTCCAGAACTTTCTCTTTTTGTTCTTTGAAGAGCTCTAATTTTTTTTATTTTTTCAAGTTCTTGTCTAAGAGCAAAAATTTCATCTTTTATTCTTCTTCTATCAATTTCTAACTTTTTCTCTCCAGGTCCTTTAGTACCAATTCCACCACCGGTTCTAGACATAACGCTTCCTAAACCTATAAGTCTATGGCTTCTATATTTAAGTTGAGCTAACTCTACTTGAATTTTAGCTTCTCTAGTTCTTGCTCTTCTAGCAAAGATTTCAAGAATAAGAATAGTTCTATCGATAACTTTACATCCAGTAACAGCTTCTAAATTTTTAATTTGAACTCCACTTAGTTCTTCATCAAAAATTATAAGATTTGCATTTTTGATTTGTCTTAATAAAGCTAGCTCTTTAACTTTACCACTACCAATATAGAAGATATTATCGATTCTTTTTATTTTTTGGAAGATTCTTCCAGCAACATTAACCTCACAAGCTCTTGCAAGTTCTTCTAATTCATCTAAACTTTCTTCAGAATCAACACCAACAACAATAGCGTATTCACTATCGTCTTCGACAACGTCACTTTTTCTAAGCTCAGCTTCAATTTCTAACGCTTTATCCAGATATTCAATAGAAAGTGTTTTTTCTAAAGAAAGATTTTCAATCTCTTCGTAAGTTAGTTCTTGGTTTTCAATTTTACAGTATCCAATATTGATGCCTGTGATTTCCGTTTCACCAACACCTATAGCTAAGATAGCATCTAATTTTAACTTTAAAAGAGCTGAAATATCAATCATAGAAAGTTTAGAATATCCGTTAGGATGAGTATGTATAACTTTTACACCACTTAATTTTTTACTAGAAATTTCAAGGATAGGTAGCTCAACACTATTACTATCACCAATTGCAACTTCTAAAATTTTTCCTTTTCTATCTATCGAAACACTAATTTCACGATTAATAACTCTTGTCATATCTGTAATAAGTGCGACAATTTCGGGATTGATAAGTTTACCTTTTTCAACAGTCATACTATAGATAGTATCTAACTCAGCTAAAATAGAATCTCTGATCCCTTCAACATTACCTTTTATCATATTTCACATCCTTAAGCCTTAATATAATTAAGATTTTTTATCTTAATTATATTACATATATAAGAAAAATACAAATTTTCTGAACTATATACAAAAAAAGTTTGCAAAACAGGCTAAAATGTAGTATTAATTATATAGTTAGTTCTTTTAATAAACAAATTTTAGTACTGGGAGGAAAAAATGAAAAAAATTGGTCTTTTACCAAAATTAATTTTGGCAATTATAATCGGTATTGGTGTGGGTATGTTGGGGATGGAGATGCCTGTAAGAGTATTAGCAACGTTTAATGGTATTTTTGGAAACTTCTTAAAGTTCTCAATACCACTTATCATAATAGGGTTTGTTGCACCTGGAATTGGGGAGCTTGGAACAGGAGCAGGAAAGCTATTAGGAATAACAACAGCGATAGCTTATATTTCAACAGTGTTATCAGGATCATTTACATATTTTGTAAATTCAGCTGTATTTAAGATGATATTAAAAACAGGATCTATGATATCAACAGCAGATAATCCAGAGCACTCATTACTATCTGGTTATTTAACAATAAATATGCCTCCAATAATGGATGTTATGACAGCACTATTAACTGCGTTTATTTTAGGAACAGGAATAGCAATAGTAAAAGGACATGCGATTAAAGATGTAATGAATGAATTCCAAAAGATAGTAGAAGGAATTATAAAAAATATAATTATTCCATTCTTACCACTACATATAGCAGGAATCTTTGCAAACATGACTTATGCAGGTCAAGTTGTGACAATTTTATCTGTATTCTCAAAAGTATTTGCTGTAATTATTTTACTTCATGTTACAGTTTTATTAATAATGTATTTTATAGCTGGTGGATTATCAGGAGCAAATCCGATAGTTTTAATAAAAAATATGTTACCAGCATATTTTACAGCTATAGGAACACAATCATCAGCGGCAACTATACCAGTAACTTTAAGCCAAACTAAGGAAAATGGTGTAAACCCAGGAATTGCAGAGTTTGTAGTACCACTATGTGCAACAATTCATCTGTCAGGAAGTACGATAACTTTAGTGAGCTGTGCAATGGCAATTATGATGTTAAATGGAATGACAGTGACATTTGGAACAATGTTAGGATTTATTTTAATGTTAGGAGTAACAATGGTTGCAGCACCAGGAGTTCCAGGTGGAGCGGTAATGGCAGCATTAGGAATAATAGAGACAATGTTAGGATTCCCACCAACTTTAACTTCTATAATGATTGCATTATACTTAGCTCAAGATAGTTTTGGTACTGCATGTAACGTAACTGGAGATGGGGCAATTGCGATTGTTGTAAATAGAATTGCAGGATTTAAACTTGAAAAAAAATAAATTTAAATAACTGTTTTGTTTGAAGAGAAGCTAACTAAATAGAAGGTTTTAAAGGGGTATGAAAATAAAATACCCCTTTTTTTTATACTAAAAATAAAGTTTAATGTTAAAAATGTGTAAAAATTAAGTTAAAATTGGGTTTTTTATTTTACAATTTTTAAAATACGTGTTAGAATTTATTTGATTGACTATTTAACCAAAAAAAAATTAAAATAAAAAATAGAATTTAGGAGGAAAAATGTACTTAGATATCTTTTTTAAGGTTCTAGGAGGACTGGGTCTATTCTTATACGGAATGGAAAACATGTCTAAAGGAATGCAAAAAATGGCAGGGGAAAGATTGAAGAAAATCTTAGCTATGCTTACAACAAATCGTTTTATGGCCATCGGAATGGGAGTGTTTGTAACAGCATTAGTTCAATCATCATCTGTAAGTACTGTAATGACAATAGGATTTGTAAACGCTTCACTATTAACATTGAAGCAAGCTTTAGGGGTAATACTAGGAGCTAATATAGGAACAACAATAACAGGATGGATACTTGTTCTAAAAATAGGAAAGTATGGACTTCCAATGGCTGGAGCAGCAGCTATATCAACTATGTTCTTCACTAGTGAAAAGGCTAGAACAAGAGCTATGGCAATAATGGGATTAGGATTAATTTTCTTCGGATTAGAGTTAATGAGTGATGGATTAAAGCCATTAAGATCAATGCCAGAATTCGTAGCATTATTCCATGCGTTTACAGCGGATACTTACTTTGGTGTTTTAAAAGCAGCAGCAGTAGGAGCACTTTTAACAGCGGTAGTTCAATCTTCATCAGCTACACTAGGAATCACAATAACTTTAGCTGTTCAAGGATTAATTGATTATCCAACAGCAGTAGCATTAGTTCTAGGAGAGAATGTAGGAACTACAATAACTGCATTATTAGCTTCACTAAATGCAACAGCAAATGCAAAGAGAGCAGCTTACGCTCATACAATTATAAATATAGCAGGAGTAGTTTGGGCTACAACAGTATTTAGACCATACTTAATGTTCTTAGAGAATCTATTAGATCCAGCTAATAACTTAACAGCAGCAATCGCAACAGCTCATACGATGTTTAATGTATTAAACGTAGTTATGTTCATTCCGTTCACAGGATATTTAGCTGATTTCTTATGTAAAGTTGTAAAATCAGATTCACCAGTAGCAAAAGAGAGAGTAACTCATTTAGATATATTAATGACAGATACACCGTCAGTAGTTGTTGAGCAAACTCAAAAAGAGATTTTAGCTATGGGAACTCAAATAAAAGAGATATTTACTAACTTAGACGGAGTTTTCTCTGGAAAAGAAAAGATAGATACTCAAGTTGGAAAAATTGAAAAGTTAGAAGATACTTTAGATTTATTCCAAAAAGAGATTTCAGATGTAAACTTCCATATATTAAATGGAACATTAGATTGTGCTAATACAGAGGATACGAGAGAAAACTTACAAACTTGTGATGAGTATGAAACAATAAGTGACTACTTATTAAGAATTGCAAAGACATTAAAGAAAATGCAAGACAATGGAATTGAGTTAAACGAGTATAAGAGAGCAACTTTAAATCAATTACATAACAATGTTGAAGACCTATTTAATGATATCAATAGAGCTTATGAATTAAGAGATAAAGATCTATTTATAGCAGCTATTAAAAAGTGTAACTACATTAAAGATGAATATAAGAGAGCAAGAGCAGAGCACTTAGAGCATGTATCAGAAAATGTAATGCCAGCAATGCTAAGTACAGGATATATGGATATCTTAAATAACTATAGAAGAATAAAGGATCATTTATACAATATAGTTGAAGTTTTTGCAAAAATAAACTAATATAAGAAGAGAGGAGAGATCCTCTCTTTATTATTTTAAGAGGAGAAAGATATGAAAACCTACTATTTTGATAATTCAGCTACAAGTTTTCCAAAACCTGAATCAGTTTATAGCTCTGTTGAAATTGCGATAAGAGAGTATAATGCTAATCCAGGAAGAGCCGGGCATAGAAAAGCTTTAGAGGTAGCTAGAAAAATATATGAAGTTAGAGAGAAAGTTGCAAATTTTTTTGGAGTTAAAAATAGTTTGAATGTTGCATTTACAGCTAATGCAACAGAGTCATTAAATTTTGCTATTAAAGGAGCTATACAAAAAGGTTCCCATGTAATAACAACAAATTTTGAGCACAACTCATCTTTGAGACCTCTATACTATATGAGAGATGAAAAAGAGGTTAAGTTAACATTTATAGATACATATTTAGATTTAGAGAAATCAATAACATCAGAAACAAAAGCTGTTGTAATAAATCACATATCAAATGTGAATGGAACTGTGCAAGATATAAGAAAAATTGGAGATATATGTAGAAGAAACGGGTTGTTATTTATACTTGATGCTTCTCAAAGTGCAGGATATATAGATATAGATATGGAGAGAGATAATGTAGATATATTATGTATAACAGGTCATAAATCACTTTTTGGAATACAAGGAATAGGAGCGATTGCATTAAGAGAAGGGATTAAGATTGACCCAATTTTAGAAGGTGGAACAGGAAGTTTTTCAAAACTTCAAAGACAACCTAAAGAGATGCCAGAGATGTTAGAGGCTGGAACTCTTAATACACCTGGAATATTAAGTTTAGGAGCTGGAATAGAGTTTATACAAAAGATTGGAATAGAGAAAATTAAAGAGCATGAAGATAAACTCGTATCTAAATTTTTAAAAGGTTTAGAGCAGCTAGATAAAATTCAAGTTTATAAAAGTTTTACAGAAAATCAAGCACCAGTTATAAGTATAAATATAGAGGGTGTTGACTCAGGAGATTTTTCAAGTATATTAGATGAAGAGTTTGGAATTTTAGTTAGACCAGGTTATCATTGTGCTCCCTTAGCTCATAAAGCTATTGGAACTTATGAAACAGGTACCGTTAGATTCTCGTTTGGTTTTTTCAATACAGAGGATGAGATAGATTATCTACTTCAAAGCTTGAAAAATATTGCTTTACAAATTTAAAATCGTATGTTATACTTTTCAAAGTGTAAAAAAAACGAGGAGGATAAAAAGTGAAGAAATCGTTAAGTATTTTTGGATTTAAGCAAGAAGAAAAAAAGAAAAATACGTTATTTTCATTATTTTTATCTTTTGATTTTAATATTAATATATGGAATAGAAGTTACATTAATTTGTAATTTCTATTCCTTTTTTTTTAACCAAATTCTAAGGAGGAAAAATGAGAGATTTTATTTCGATGAAAGATTTTACAAAAGAGGATATTTTAGAAGTTTTAAGAGTGGCCAAAGAGTTAGAGAACAAAAATGAAGAACTTTTGAAAAATAAAATAGTTGGAAGCTTATTTTTCGAACCTTCAACAAGAACTAGATTATCATTTACATCAGCAGCTTATAGATTAGGAGCAAAAGTTTTAGGATTTGATTCTCCAGATGCAACTTCATTAAAAAAAGGTGAAACATTGAGAGATACAATAAAGATGACGGAAGCTTATTCGGATGTAATTGTTATGAGACACAATAGAGATGGAGCAGCTCGTTTTGCAGCAGATATCTCAAGAGTTCCATTATTAAATGCAGGGGATGGAGCAAATGAGCATCCAAGTCAGACAATGTTAGACTTATACACAATTCAAAAAGAGTTAGGAAGTATAGAGGGAAAGAAGGTAGCTTTCGTAGGGGACTTAAAATATGGAAGAACGGTTCACTCACTGACAAAAGCATTGGAGATGTTTAATTGTGAGTTTTACTTTATAGCACCTGAAGTAATTCAAATACCAGAGTATATAACAAGAGGGTTGGATAAAAAAGGGATAAAATACCACATAATATCTGATTACAAAGAGGTATTAAAAGAGATAGATGTTCTTTATATGACGAGAATACAAAAAGAAAGATTTGATAAGATAGAGGACTATGAAAAAGTAGCTGGAGTATACGTTATAGATAAAGAGAATATAGTTGGAAAGTGTAAAGATGAAATGATAATTCTTCATCCTCTCCCTAGAGTAGATGAGATTAAAATTGATTTAGATGACACAAAGCATGCAAAATATTTTGAACAAGCAGCAAATGGAGTTCCAGCTAGAGAAGCTATTTTCTCAATTGCATTGGGGTTAGTAGAGGTTACTAAAAGTGAGATGTTAGAAAAAGATATCAGAAAATCAGAAGAGATTGTTTGTGTGAATGAAAAGTGTATAACAAAATTTGAAGAAACAGATAATAAATATGTTGTAGATAAAGACCATAAGTATTGTTACTATTGTAATAGAGATATAAAAAAATAAAAATTTGAAGATAGATTTGGGAGGAAAAATGTTTTTAGAAGATTGCAAAGTATTAGAAAACCATAAAGTTGGAGAAGATTATTACTTAATGAAAATAGAGTCAGTGAAAGCTTCTCAACATTCAAAAGCTGGACAATTTTTCATGCTAAAGTTAAATAATGAAATAAGAATTTTAAGAAGACCAATCAGTCTTCACTATGCAGATAAAGATAGAAACATTTTAGAGTTTTACTACGAAGTTAAAGGTGGAGGAACAAAAGAGTTTGCAACTCTTAAAGCTGGAGATTCACTAAACATACAAGGACCTTTAGGAACAGGATTCACTACTTCTACAAAAGGAAAAAAATGTGTAGTTGTAGGAGGGGGAATGGGAATCGCTCCAACAAAATTACTGATAGATGAGTTGAAAAAAGAAAATGAAGTAATATTTATAGCTGGTGGAAGAAGTAAGGAAGCTTTAAATATTTTAGGAAATTTAAATTTAGATAAAGTGAAAACATACATAACAACTGATGATGGTTCTTTAGGGGAAAAAGGGAATGTAATATCAGTTTTAAGTAAAGTTTTAGCTGATGAGAAAATAGATATGGTACAAACATGTGGACCACATAAGATGATGGAAGCTGTAGCAGAAACTTCACAAAATGCTGAAGTATTTTGTGAAGTATCACTAGAGGAGAGAATGGCATGTGGAGTTAAAGCGTGTGTGGGATGTTCAATAAAGACATTGGATGGAATGAAGAAAGTTTGTCATGATGGACCAGTTTTCGATTCAAAAATAATAGTAGATATAAATCCAAAAGAAAACACTGGATGTAGCTGTGGAAAATAAGGGAGTGGGAAGTATGAATAGATTAAAAACGAAATTTTTAGGAAAAGAATTTAAAAATCCAATGGTAACATCATCTGGATGTTTCGGATTTGGTTTAGAATATAAAGATTACTTTGATCCAAATGTTTTAGGTGGAATTGTTGTAAAGGGAATAACAATGGAGCCTAGAGATGGAAACTATGGAACTAGAATAGCGGAGACTCCAGGTGGAATGTTAAATTGTGTTGGACTTGAAAATCCAGGGATTGATTACTTTGAAGATGTAATTGTAAAAAATATAAAAGCTTCTGGAATAGAGTCACCAATAATTGTAAATATAAATGGAAAAGTTATAGAGGAATATGTAGAGATTGCAAAGAGAGTTGAACAAATTCCTGAAGTTGATATGATAGAGTTAAATATATCATGTCCAAATGTAAAAGATGGTGGAATGGCATTTGGTGCAAAGCCAGAAGTTGCAGGAGCAGTAACAAAAGCTGTTAGAGAGGTAACAACAAAACCTCTAATTGTAAAGTTATCACCAAATGTAACAGATATAGTTCATATAGCTAAAGTAGTAGAGGAGAATGGAGCTGATGCAGTTTCTTTAATTAATACTCTACTTGGAATGGCGATAGATATAAAAAAGAGAAAGCCAGTATTAGGGAATACTTTCGGAGGATTCTCTGGACCAGCAGTAAAGCCAGTAGCTTTAAGAATGGTATATCAAGTTTATCAAAATGTAAATATTCCTATAGTTGGAATGGGTGGAATCTCATCTACAGAGGATGCAATAGAGTTTATGATGGCAGGAGCAACAATGGTATCACTAGGAACAGGTTTATTTACTAATCCAGTTTTACCTGTGGAGATAAAAGCAGGATTAGAAAAGTTCTGTGAAGAGAATAATTTAGAGAATATCGGAGAGATAATCGGAGTAGCACACTGTAAATAAAAGTAAAAAGAAGTGAAAGTTAAGGGAGGATTAAGATTATGAATATTAAAGATAAATTAATAATAGCATTAGATTACTCAAATATGGAGGATGCAAAAAATATAGTTGAAGTTTTAGGAGATACAGTTTCGTTCTACAAAGTAGGATTAGAGTTATTCCTAAACTCAAAAGGAACGATGGTGGATTACTTAACTGAAAAAGGAAAGAAAGTTTTCTTAGATCTTAAGTTCCATGATATTCCAAATACAACAACTATGGCATCACTATTTGCAGCAAGACAAAATGTATTTATGTTCAATGTTCATGCAAGTGGTGGAAGAGCAATGATGGAATCTGTGGCAAAAAAAGTGAAAGAAGTAAATCCAGAGATTTTATCAATAGCTGTAACAATCTTAACAAGTTTCTCAGAAGAGGGATTAAAAGAGACTTTCCAAAGTCAACTTTCACTAAAAGATTTAGCATTAAATTTAGCGAAGTTAACTAAAACAGCTGGAATGGATGGAATAGTTTGTTCGCCATGGGAAGCTAAGGCTATAAAAGAGTTATGTGGAGAAGACTTCAAAACTGTATGTCCAGGTGTTAGACCTAAGTGGTCTGTAGCTGATGACCAAGAGAGAATTATGACTCCAAAAGATGCAATATTAAATGGATGTGACTACTTAGTAGTAGGAAGACCAATAACTAAAAATGAAAATCCTGTAGAAGCGGCAAAGAGTGTTTTAGCTGAGATAGAGGAAGGAGTTAAGGCGTTATGTTGCTAAAGAACTGTAAGGTTTTATATCATGGGGAAGAGGGTATAAAAGATATATTAGTTCAAGATGGAAAAATTGTAAAAATATATAACTGTTCTGAAGTAGAGGAGTTAGATATTGATGAGATAATAGATGTAGATGGAAACTGGGTACTGCCAGGGGTAATAGATGCTCATACACATATGAGAGATCCAGGGCTTGATTATAAAGAGGACTTTGAAACAGGAAGCATGGCTTGTGCAAAGGGTGGGGTAACAACATTTATAGATATGCCAAATACAGTTCCAAATACAACAACTGAGGAGATTCTAACAGCTAAGGAGAGAAACTCTGAAAAAAGAAGTTATGTGGATTACGGATTTCATTTTGGAGGAAGTAGATTAGATAATAGTGAAGAGATAAAAAAAGTAAAAAGAAGAGTAGCCTCAACAAAAATATTTCTGAATATGTCAACAGGGGATATGCTAGTAGAAGAGGATAAAGTTTTAGAAAATCTTTTTAAAGAGTCTAAAATTGTATCTGTTCATGCTGAGGAAGATATGGTTGATAGAGCTATTGATTTAGCTAGAAGGTTTAGAAAACCTTTATATTTATGTCATCTGTCTAAAAAAAGTGAAGTAGAAAAATTAAGAGCTGCAAAAAAAGAGGGATTAAAGATATATGGAGAAGTTGCACCACACCATCTATTTTTAGATTCTAGTATGGCCAACTCTTTATTGCTAATGAAACCAGAATTAAAAGAGAAAGAGGATAATAAGGCTCTTTGGGAAGGTTTAATAGATGGAACTATTGATACAATAGGAACAGATCACGCTCCTCATACTTTAGAAGAGAAAAATTCAAAAGTGACGTATGGAATACCTGGAGTTGAAAACTCATTAGAGTTGATGCTAAAAGAGTTAAATAAAAAGATAGATATGAAAACTTTACAAAAAGTTATGTCAGAAAATCCTGCTAAAATATTTAAAATAGAGAATAAGGGGATTTTAGAGATTGGATATGATGCTGACTTAGTAGTTGTAGATATAACAAGAAAAGAAGTTATAAAAAACGAAGATGTAGTTTCAAAATGTGGATGGACACCTTATGACGGAGTTGTTGGAGGGGGAAAAGTACTTTCAACTTTAGTAAGAGGTAAGGTAGTTTATGATGGAAATAGTTTTATAGAAAAAATCGGAGAAGGAGTGAGTTATAAAAATGTCTAGAGAGAAAAATATAGCAAAATCATTATTAGGAACAGAGGCAGTTAGATTAAGTGTAAAGGATCCATTTACTTTTGTTTCAGGAATCAAAAGTCCAATTTACTGTGACAACAGAAAGATGATAGGATTCCCAAAAGAGAGACAAGTTGTAGTAGACGCTTTCATTGAAGTTTTAAAAGAGAAAGAGTTTGATATTGTAGCAGGAACAGCAACAGCAGGAATTCCTTGGGCAGCATTTATAGCTCAAGAGATGAATATTCCAATGGCGTATATCAGAGGAGAAAAGAAAGCCCACGGTGCAGGAAGACAAATAGAGGGTGCAGACTTTGAAGGTAAAAAAGTAATTATAATAGAGGATTTAATCTCTACAGGAGGAAGTTCTATTAAAGCAGTAGCAGCTGCAAGAGAAGCTGGAGCTACGGATGTTGAAGTTTTAGCAATATTCTCATATGAGTTTGAAAAAGCTTATAAAAACTTTGAGGCAGATAGAATTCCTTGGACAACGCTTTCAAATTTTGCTTCATTAATCAATGTAGCAACAGAAGAGAACTACATAGATTCTGAAGATGCTGAGATTGCATTAAAGTGGAATAAAACTCCAGATACTTGGGGAAGATAATATAAAATATAAGAAGGGGTAGAGGAATCTACTCCTTTTTTAATAAACGATTAGTTGACTTTAGATAAAAAATATCGTATCATATTTAGAAAAATAAAAATATTTATAACAAAAGCTAGGAGGATCAAAATGAAATTATCAAAAAGAGCATTAGAAATGAATTTTTCACCAATAAGAAAGTTGATTCCTCTGGCCGACGCAGCAGAAGCAAAAGGAATAAAAGTATATAAGTTAAATATAGGACAACCAAATGTAGTAACTCCAGATTCATTTTTTGAAGGATTACATAACTATCAAGAGAAAATAGTAAAATACTCTCACTCTCAAGGAATTCCACAACTTTTAGAAAGCTTTGCAAAGAGTTATCAGAAGATGGGAATAAATGTAAATGAGGAGGATTTATTGATAACTCAAGGTGGTAGTGAAGCGATAATGTTCGTTTTAATGGCTATATGTAATGAGGGAGATAATGTATTAATACCTGAACCATTTTATTCGAACTATACAAGTTTCTGTCAATTTGCAGGGGCAGAGGTATTACCAATAGAAACAACTATAGAAACAAGTTTTCACCTTCCGTCAAAAGAAAAAATTGAATCTTTAATAAATGAAAAAACAAGAGCAATAATGCTTTCAAATCCTGTAAATCCAACAGGAACAGTTTATACTAAAGAAGAGATTGAAATGATAGCAGAGATAGCAAAAGAAAAAGATTTGTATATTATAGCGGATGAAGTTTATAGACAGTTTGTATATGATGATATTCCGTATACATCATTTATGCAGTTAAAGGATGTAGAAGATAGAGTTATCTTAGTAGATAGTATCTCTAAACACTATAGTGCTTGTGGAGCTAGAATAGGTCTTATTGCAAGTAAAAATAAAGAGCTTATGAGCTGTATAATGAAGTTTAGTCAAGCTAGACTTTGTGTTTCAACAATAGAGCAACATGCAGCGGCAAACTTAATAAATACAATGGATAACTATTTAGAAGATGTAAGAATAAAATATCAAAATAGAAGAGATCTATTATTCTCATACTTAAATAGAATTCCAGGAGTTGTTTGCTATAAACCTCATGGAGCATTCTATGCTTTTGCAAAACTGCCGATAGACAATGCAGAAAAATTTGCAAAATGGTTACTGACAGATTACTCTTATGAAAACCAGACATTACTGTTAGCACCAGGACCAGGATTCTATCAAACTTCTGGAAAAGGTGAAAATGAAGTTAGATTCTCATTCTGTACAAGTGTTGACGATATAGAAAATTCAATGATAATACTTAGAAGAGCTTTGGAAGAGTATAATAAAATTAGCTAATATAAAAAAGAGGGATTGATTAGATCAATCCCTCTTTACTTAATATATTATTAACCATTTTTTTAGCGTCATTAACTGCTGCAACAACGGTTTTAGGACCAGTGACAACATCACCACAAGAGAAAACATTATCTAGGGTTGTTTCAAAATTATCAGATACAACAACAGTTCCCCATTTTTCAGTGCTAATTCTATCCTCAGATGAAACTATATTTTTCTTAGGACCTTGGCTAACAGCAACAATAACTGAGCTATATTTAACAGCTATATCACTATCATCTAAAGTGATAAGTTTTTTTCTTCCAGATTCATCAGTCAGTGATTCAGTTCTTAAGAAAATCATTTTATCATCTAAAATCTCTTTTGGAGCATAATAGAATTTAAATTCTACCCCATCCTCTTTTGCTTCAGCTATTTCGACTTTAGTAGCAGGCATATCCTCTTCACCACGTCTATACATAACAGTGACAGAGCTTCCCAGCCTCTTAGCAACTCTTGCAGCATCCATAGCAACATTTCCACCACCAATAACTAAAACATTCTCACCTAAGCTGTATGATTCAGGAGATACAAGATAGTTTATAGCGTAGTGAACATTACCTTTTGTTTCACCTTTGATATCCATTGGCTTTGGATTCCAAACACCAGTGGTGATGATAACATATTTGAATCCATCATCTTTTAAGTTTTGAATAGTGTGTATTGGACCAACAAGAGTATTATATTTTATTTTCACTCCAAGGTTTAATAGATATTTTTCAAAAGTATCTGTTAATTCTCTAGAAAGTCTAAACTCTGGTATTCCATATCTTAAAACGCCACCAAGTTTAGAGAAAGCTTCAAAAATAGTAACTTTAAAACCCTCTTTAGCTAAAAGAATAGCAGCTGTGATACCCGCAGGACCTCCACCGATAATAGCAACATCAATATTATTGTTTTCTTTTTTGTCTAAAGGAAGAGTAGAAAGATACTTTGTAGATATCTCTTTTTCAATCAATGGGAACTCAACGGGAGTCTCTTTGATTCCTTTTATACAATGACCTTTACATTGCTCTTCATGAGGGCAAACTATAGAACAAAATATAGAAAGTGGGTTGTTTAAAAATAAAGCCTCCCCAGCTTCAGCTATTTTATTTTCTTTAAACAGATTTATAATATTGGGAATATCTGTTGATATAGGGCAGTGTATTTTACAAAGTGGTTTTTTGCAGTTTAAGCAACGATTTGCTTCATGTATTAAATCTATGTTCAAAATAATCACCTCTTTAAAAAATGGCTGAGAAAAACTTCTCAGCCTCTAGAAATATATTATAATGCTTTTTTTAGAATTTCTCTACTAATTTCTAAAGTTAAATCTCCAGTTTCAGAAAGAGCAGTTCTGTTGTTATTTTTTAAAGCTAGGATTAAATCTTCAATTTTTTCTTCTGTAATATCATAATCAGAAAGATGAGTTTTAACTCCTAACTCCTCAAAGAAAGCACGAGTTTTTTGAATCCCTAACTCTATTTTTAGATCTTCATCGCATTCAGTTATATCCCAAACACGCTCAGCATATTGAATTAATTTAGCTCTTTTTTGTTCTTTTCTAACTTCCCAAATAGCTGGTTGTAAAATAGCAAGAGTTTTAGCATGGTCTACACCAAACATAGCTGTAACTTCATGACCAATCATGTGAGTAGTCCAGTCTTGTGGAACTCCAGCACCGATAAGACCATTTAAAGCCATAGTAGCGCACCAAACAAGATTTGCTCTAGCATCATAATTTGTAGGCTCCTCAATTGTTGTTTTACCAATCTCTATTAAAGTTTTTAGAATTCCTTCAGCAGTTCTATCTTGGAATCTTGCATCTACAGGATATGTAACATATTGCTCAACAGTATGAATAAAGGTATCGATTATTCCATTTGCAACCTGTGTAGTTGGTAATGTAAAAGTTAAAGTTGGATCTAGTATAGAGAACTTAGGGAAAGTAAACATACTAAATATAGGGACCTTTAAATTTTTATGACTGATAACAGCGCCGTTATTCATCTCTGATCCAGTAGCTGGAAGAGTTACAACAGTTCCCATAGGAATAGCACTGTCAACAGGAGCTAAATCAAATTCTGGAGTAAGTAAATCTAAACAATCTCCTTCATATCTAGAAGCTAAAGCTATAAACTTAGTTCCATCCATAACAGAACCCCCACCTACAGCAAGAAGAAAATCTACATTTTCATCTTTTGCAATTTGTACAGCTTTCATAAGTGTATTATATTGAGGATTTGGTTCTATTCCACCAAATTGAAATATTTTTCTACCAGGAAGATTTTGGATAACTTTATCTAGAGTACCAAATCTATTAACTGATCCCCCACCGTAAGTTATTAAAACTTTTGCATCTGCAGGAACTAAACTATTTAATTGGTCTAAAGTATCTTTACCAAAAACAATGTGTGTTGGATTATAAAAATTAAAATTTAACATAAAATCAACCTCCTATTTGTAATTAGCTAGATTATAAACCTTAGAGACGACTCTAAGTCAATACTTTTATTCACAAGAAATAGAATTATTATCATACCACGCAATTTTAGCATCCAATTTTTTAAGATTACTATTTAAATCTTCAATCTGTTCTAAGATTTTTTTTCTATGCTCAAGAAGAATAGTTCTTCTTTCATCTTTAGTATGATCTCCTTTTAAACTTAAATCAACAATAGATCTTATATCTTCAATTGTCATTCCAGTATTTTTTAAACATTTTATAATTTCAATCCAAAAGACATCATCCTCTGTAAACTCTCTGACACCATTTTTATTTCTCGCAACAAATGGCATTAACCCACATTTATCATAATATCTTATTGTATATGACGAAAGTCCAACCATTTCAGATACATTTTTTATAGTATACATAAACTCTCCTTTTAATAGTAAATTCAAAAAACAGCTAAGATTTCTCTTAGCTGCTTCTTACATTACATTGTAATTTGATATTTTGCGATTTCTTCATTTAAAGCTTCAAAGTTAACAGCAGGAATAGTAACATCTTCACCATTCATAAGGAAAGTTAATTCTGAATTTCCTTTTACTTTAGAATATCTAGAGAAAAGATTTAACGCAAAATTAATTTCTTCTTCTGAAAGTTCTCCGAATCCAACCATATGTGGTCCAGGAACCTCTTTTCCTCTGATAAATAGAGAACCGTAAGTTTTAAACTCATCTATTTTAAGGTTATCTTCTTGCTCTCTTCCAACAATTAGATATTTTCCTTTTTCAAATCTAAAGAATCTACCTATTTTTAAAAGGTGGAATAGATTAGAGTGTTCATCCTCTAAAAACCCATCCTCTTCTAAAATACGTAATCTTTTTGAGTAACCAGGATCTGTAAGAAGACATCCTCCACCAGGTGTAGGGTAGTCAACAATTCCAAACTTATCCATTAACTCCATTTGAGTTTTTCTACTTCTACCTTGAATATCAAGAAGTTTGTCTCTATCAACCCAACCTAATCTTTCAGGCTCACTTTCTGGTAAAAGTTTAGCTGATAATGGTCTTACAATAAGATTTTCAAGTCCAGGTGACATAGCCTTAACTTTTTCTAATGCTTGGTAATTTTGTGACATAGGTCTTTGTCCAAGAACTTCTCCAGAAATTATGAAAGAAGCACCAAACTTCTCCATAAGATCACCAGCTGTTTTAAACATAAGAGCGTGACAGTCAATACAAGGATTCATATTTTTTCCACGTCCATGAACAGGGTTTTTTAAGATTTCAGTATGAGAACTAGTAAAGTTAACGTACTCAAGTTGAACTCCAAGTTGCTTAGCCATATTTTCAGCCTTTTCATTTTTTCCACCAAAGAAGTGTGAAACAAAGTTAAGAGCGATTACTTCTATACCTTGATCTTTTATAATTTTTATTGCTAGAGCACTATCAAGTCCTCCAGAAAAAAGTGCCAATGCTTTCATTTATTAACCTCCATTAATTATTCGTGGTCAATATCTAAAAAAGTATTTTGTTTTAAATCATTTTTCCCATCATATAGGAAGTTGATATTTTTAGGAACTGATGTAAATACGTTTTTACTAATTGGAATCCATTTAGCTTCTTTTATATTTATAGCTCCACTCAAGAAATCAAGAATTCTTTGAGCATCTTTTCCATTTACATTTTCTAGATTTAGTGTAACCACTTTATCGTTTTTTATATAATCTGCAATTTTTCTACATTCTGCAAAGCTTTTAGGATTTACAAATATAGTTTGACAATCCTCTTGAACAGTATTGTTAATAGGTGTTTTAATCTCTGGTCTAGGAAGTGTATTATTAGTAAAAGGAGGAAGAACATCCTCTTTAGGATTACTAGTAGCACTGAATCTAGGAACAGAAGCAGGTTCATTTTCCTCTTCGTATTCTTCGTATCCATCCTCTTCAGGATCAAAAGTAAGTCCAACACTATCAGTAAAATCTTTAAAAGCATTTTTAAACTTAGTAATTTTCATTCAAACCTCCACAAATTATTTAAATATTTTGCTGCCCACTCTTATTAGAGTTGCTCCTTCTTCAAGAGCGATTTTATAGTCATTACTCATTCCCATAGAAAGTTCAGATAAGCTATTATTAAAGTAAAGAGTATTCATCTCATCTTTTAGCTCTCTTAATTTTCTAAAACCTGCTCTTATTAGCTCCTCATTATCAGTATATGGAGCCATGGTCATAAATCCTTTAATATTTACATTTTCTAATTCTAATAAATCTGGAATATCATTTAAAAAATCAGTGTATTGATACCCTTCTTTGCTTTCCTCTTCAAATAAATTAATCTCGATAAGAACATCAATTGTTCTATTGTGTTCCTTAGCTCTTTTATTTATCTCTTGAGCAAGAGATAGTTTATTGACAGAATGAATCATATCAATGAATGAAGCTATATACTTCACCTTATTTTTTTGAAGGTTTCCTATAAAGTGCCACTTATGTTCTATAGAGAAATTACAAAGATCTTCATATTTTTTTGTTAGAACTTGAACTTTATTTTCACCTAAAATTCTCGCTCCACCAGTAAGAACATCTTTTATAACTTCAGTATCAACATATTTTGTTACAGCAATTAAATCTACTTTATCAGGATAAGGTGAATGTTTCTTGATATCGATTAAAATTTCATTTATATTTTCTGAAATTTTCACAATCTCCTCCTACTAATTAAATAAATTTGTCAAAGACATCGTTGGCCATAAGTACACCTTTTTGAGAAAGAGTATATACAGAATTAACTTTAGTTAAGAATCCATCTTTAACTAGATTGTCACACAATTCAACATATTTTCCTCTAGGAGTTATTCCATCAGGAATGATTCTTAATCCTAAGATATATTCGTAAATCTCTTTTTCCTCATCATTGACAAACTCTTCTTCTAAGATTGGTTTTACATTATCTAATATTTTACCATAATATTCAGGAAACTTTAAGACATTTTTATATCTAATGTTTTCGAAATATCCAGAAGCACCAATACCGATACCAAGATACTCCTCATTTTTCCAATATTTTGTATTGTGTATAGCTCTTTTTTCAGGTAAAGAAAAATTCGAAATCTCATAATGTATATATCCATTTTTTTGAGCACTATCTATAATAGTTTCATACATAGATGCCTCTAAATCATTATCAGTTTCTTTATACACACCAGCTTCAAGCTTTTCAAAAAAGTCTGTGCCCTCTTCCCAAATTAATGAATATATAGAGAAGTGTTCAGGTTTTAAAGAGAAAAGATGATTTAAATCACTTTTTAAATCATCCATAGTTTGATTTGGTAAAGAAAACATTAAGTCTAAACTAATATTATCAAACCCAGCTTTTCTAGCTAAAAAGAAAGCTTCCTCTCCTTGAGAAGAGGAATGCAGTCTACCTAACATTTTAAGTTTTTCATCATTAAAACTTTGAATACCAATACTAACTCTATTTATTCCAGCCTCTTTAAAAAGTTTAAATTTTTCAAGATTGACTGTTTTAGGATTTACTTCTAGGGTAACTTCAGCACCCTCTTTTATGTTTAAATTAGATAAAATTCTTTTAACTTGTTCTGAAGTTAAAAGAGAGGGAGTCCCTCCACCAAAGTAAACAGTTTCAAGAGGGAATTTAGGATACATATTAATCTCTGAAATAATGGCATCTACATATTTTTCTCTCTCTTCAACAGTAGATTTAAAAGAGAGAAAATCACAATAGTTACATTTATTTAAACAGAAAGGAATATGTATATACATTCCACTAAGCATAATTCCTCCAAGGCTTTTTAATCAACAAAAGCTTCGAAAGATTCCATAGCTTTTGCTAATTTTTCTTCAGCATCTTTCTCTGTTGTACCAACAACACAGAAGTAATATTTAATTTTTGGTTCAGTTCCAGAAGGTCTAGCTGTGATGTATGTATTGTCTTCTAATACAAACTGGATAACATCTGATTTAGGTAATCCATTATATCCAGAGTTGAAATCTCTTTTTGAAATAACACTTTGACCAATTAAAGAATCTGTTACATTTTCTCTTAAACTGCTCATTATTTTAGAGATTGCTTCAACACCATCTTTTCCTTTTTTAGTAACAGCTATAATCCCTTCTCTATAGTAACCAAATTTATCGTATAATTTTTTTAACTCTTTAGGTATTGATGATCCAACACTAGCGTAGTAAGCTGCCATTTCAGCAATTAAAAGAGTTGCTACAACGGCATCTTTATCTCTAGCATGAGTTCCTACAAGATATCCGTATGACTCTTCAAATCCCATAAGGAATGTAGCGTCATATTTCCCCTCTTCAAACTCTCTAATTTTTTCACCAATAAATTTAAATCCTGTTAAAGTTCTGAATATTTCAACATCTTTTTCTTTAGCGACAGCATCAAGCATAGGAGTTGAAACTACAGTAGATATAACAGCACCATTTTTAGGGATATCTTTCTTATTTTCTAAAATATAGTTCATAAGAAGAAGTCCAATTTGGTTTCCATTTGGATATAACCATGTTCCACACTCATCTTTAACAGCAACTCCGATTCTGTCAGCATCAGGGTCGTTAGCCATACAAAGGTTAGCTCCAACTTTATCAGCTAGTTCAATACTTAGCTTAAATACTGCTGGGTCCTCTGGATTTGCATATGAACAAGTTGGGAAGTTTCCATCTGGTTGCTCTTGCTCAGCAACTATGTATATAGAGTTAAATCCAGTTTCAGAGAATACTCTTTTAACAGGTCTTCCTCCAGTTCCATGCAATGGAGAGTAAACGATTTTAAAATCATCTTTTCCAGAAATTTCATGATGGATAATTTGTTTTTTAACAGCTTCTATAAAGTTTGTATCCATATCTTCAGAGATATATTCTAAAAGACCAGCTTCAACAGCAGCATCTTTATCGATAAGTTTAATATCCTCAAATGAGTTAATATTGCTAACATTAGTAACAACACCAGTAGCTTGAGGGTCTATAATTTGACATCCATCATTCCAATAAACTTTATATCCATTATACTCTTGAGGATTATGTGACGCTGTTACAACGATACCAGCAATACATTTAAGTTCTCTCACAGCAAAAGAAAGTTCAGGTGTCGATCTTAAAGATTTGAAAAGATAAGCCTTAATACCATTTCCAGCTAAAACAAGAGCAGAGTTTAAAGCATATTCTTCAGACCCAATTCTACAATCATAAGCTATAGCGACTCCCATCTCTTTTCCAGTTTCTCCAGCAGCTTCTAAGATATAGTTAGCAAGACCTTGAGTAGCTTTTCTAATAGTATATTTATTGATTCTATTGATACCTACTCCTCTAACACCTCTCATTCCACCAGTTCCAAAAGAAAGATTTGTGTAGAATCTATCTTCAATCTCTTTTTCATTATCTTTAATATTTTCTAAATCTTTTCTATCCTCTAAATCAATATAATCTGAAGTTAACCAGTTGTTGTAATTTTCAAGTGTAAATTTATCCATTTTTAAAATCCTCCCCTTATATCATATCCCCCATACTAGAGTTTGAGTTTTCACTAATAGGTTCTTTTTTATTTGCAATAATAACTTCTGTAGTTAAGATTAAAGCAGCAATAGATGTTGCATTTTGTAAAGCAGAACGAGTAACTTTTGTAGGGTCAATAATTCCACTTTCAATCATATGAACGTATTCCTCTGTTGCTGCGTTAAGACCAAAACCATCAGCTAAGTTTTTAACTTTTTCTAAAACAACCCCACCATCTAAACCAGCATTAATAGCAATCTGTTTTAATGGAGCAGTTAAAGATCTTTTTAAAATGTTAGCTCCGATTCCCTCTTCACCATCTAAGATAAAGTTTTCCATTTCGTTAGCTATTTCAGCAAGAGCAACCCCACCACCAGGAACAACGCCCTCTTCGACAGCAGCTCTAGTTGCATTTAAAGCATCCTCTATTCTAAGTTTTTTCTCTTTCATTTCAACCTCTGTTGCAGCTCCAACTTTAATAATTGCAACTCCACCAGAAAGCTTAGCAAGTCTTTCTTGTAATTTTTCTCTATCATATTCTGAATCAGTTAAAGAAAGTTGATTTTTAATATGTAAAATCCTGCTGTTCAAATCCTCTTCGTTACTGAATCCATCAATAATAACTGTTGAATCTTTAGTAACTTTTATTTTTTTAGCTCTACCAAGTTGAGAGAGATCAGCGTCCTCTATTTTCATTGATTTATCTTCAGAGATAACAGTTCCACCAGTTAAAACAGCGATATCTTCAAGCATAGCTTTTCTTCGATCACCAAAAGCAGGAGCTTTAACTCCAGTAACATTAAGAGTTCCTCTAATCTTATTTAAAACCAAAGTAGCAAGAGCCTCACCATCTAAGTCATCAGCTATAATAAGTAGTGGTTTAGATGTTTGAACTGTTTTTTCTAAAAGAGGTAGTAGCTCTTTCATAGTTGATATTTTTTTATCTGTTATTAAAATAAGTGGATTTTCTAAGATAGCTTCCATTCTTTCAGAGTTAGTAACCATATAAGGTGAAAGATATCCTTTTTCAAATTCCATACCTTCAACAACATCTAAAGATGTTTCTAAAGAACGAGCCTCTTCAACACTGATAACTCCACTTTCTCCAACTTTATCCATAGCTTTAGCAATAAGAGCTCCTATCTCAGAATCACCAGCAGAGATAGATGCAACTTGAGATATCTCACTGTTAGATTGAACTTTTTTAGATTTTTCTAAAAGTAGTTCAATCGCTTTCTTAGTAGCTTTTTCAATTCCTTTTTTTACGAAAATAGGATTAGCTCCAGCAGAAACCATTTTAAGACCCTCTTTTACAATAGCTTGAGCTAAGATAGTTGCTGTAGTAGTTCCATCTCCAGCAACATCATTAGCTTTGGTAGCAACCTCTTTTATAAGTTGAGCACCCATGTTTTCAAAAGGGTCTTCTAACTCAATCTCTTTTGCAATAGAGACACCATCATTTGTAATAAGAGGAGGACCGTATGCTTTTTCTAAAACAACGTTCCTTCCTCTAGGTCCTAAAGTGATTTTAACAGCATCAGCTAAAATATTAACTCCATTTTCTAACTTTTTTCTTGCATCAGCATTAAATTTTAACAATTTAGCCATGATAAAAATCCTCCGTTAAAACTTGATCTCCTCTTTTAAATATTTAATAAGGTCATCTTTAGTTTCTTCATTTCTAAGTCCGAATTCAATATTAGCTTTTAAAAGTCCAATTTTATTTCCAATGTCATATCTTTTTCCTTCGAAGTTGTATGCTACTACTTTTTTCTTGTCATTTAACATTTGTAAAATAGCATCTGTAAGTTGAATCTCTCCACCTTTTCCAGGAGTAGTAGTTTCTAAATATTTGAATATTTCACCGTCTAAAAGGTATCTTCCAAGACAAGCAAGATTAGAAGGAGCTTCTTCTAATGATGGTTTTTCGATAAAGTCAACCATCTCTACAGTATTTTCATCTAAAGTAGCTGAAGGTTTAACAATTCCATATTTAGAAACATCTTTATTTTCAACTTCTTGAACTCCAATAACGCTACTTCCGTATTTTTCATAAACATCAATCAGTTGTTTAGCAACAGGAGCGTTAGGGTTATAAACAATATCATCTCCTAGAGCGATAACGAATGGATCATCTCCGATAAATGATTTAGCTTTTAAAATAGCATGTCCAAGACCTAAAGGATGGTTTTGTCTAACATAGTATATATTTGCCATACTTGAGATATCATCAATCTTTTTTAGAAGTTCAAACTTTCCATCTCTTTCTAAAGTGTTTTCAAGCTCGAAAGAGAAGTCAAAGTGATCTTCAATAGAGTTTTTATTTCTTCCAGTAACAATTACAATGTCGGTAATTCCAGATTCAACAAGTTCCTCGACGATGTATTGAAGAGATGGCTTGTCAACAATAACAAGCATCTCCTTAGGTTGTGCCTTTGTTGCAGGTAAAACTCTAGTCCCTAATCCCGCTGCAGGTATAACAGCTTTTGTAACTTTTTTCATAGAAAAATCCCCCTAAAAATTATTTTATTTTAGCTCCAACTTTAACAGTTGAGTCAACTTCAACAAGTTTTAATCTTTTCTTTTCAGTAGAGCTTAAAAGCATCCCTTGAGAAAGAACCCCTCTTAAATTAACTGGTGGAAGGTTTAAAATAGCTAAAACTTTTTTTCCAATAAGCTCAGCTGGAGTTGGGTAATATTTTGCAATTCCAGAAACAATTTGTCTTACTTCGTTAGCAGTTTTTACTTTGAACTTTAGAAGTTTATCAGCACCTTCAATATTGCTAACTTCTAGTATTTCAACAACTTGGATATCTATTTTATCAAAATCAGCGATTTCGATTGGATTTTCAATTTTTAAATCTTCATTTATAGCAAGAGGGTCTTTTTTAACCTCTTTCTTCTCAACTTCAAGTCTAGGGAATATAGGTTCAGCAGTTCCTAAAACATGTCCTTCAGCGAATAAATCCCATCCGTTTACAGAGTCTAGATTAACCTCTAAAATATTAGTAGTAACTCCTAGTTGATTCCAAATCTTTTGTGATGCAGTTGGCATATATGGAGCAGTTAAAATAGCAACTTTATATAGTGATTGAACTAAGAAGTTCATAACAGTTGCAAGTCTCTCTTTTTTAGCTTCATCTTTTATAAGAAGCCAAGGTGCAGTTTCATCAACATATTTATTCATTCTAGAGATAAACTTCCAGATAGCTTCTAAAGCTCTAGAGAATTCAACTCTATTTATATGATAATCTACAGCTGTAATTGTTTCATCCCAAAGAGTTTTAACACTTTCGTCAAGTTCTTCAAGAGCCTCTCCTTTTGCAATAACTCCATTGAAGTATTTTCCATACATTCCAAGAGTTCTGTTTAAAAGGTTTCCAAGGTCATTTGCAAGATCAGAGTTGATTCTTGTAACGATAGATGGAGTTGAGTAATCTCCGTCATTTCCAAAGTTAACTTCTCTCATTAAGCAATATCTAAAAGCGTCAACACCATATTTTGCAATTTCATCTAGAGGAGCAACAACATTTCCTTTAGATTTTGACATTTTTTCACCTTCAGAAGTCCACCATCCGTGAGCAACAATTTTATCTGGAAGTTTTACTCCAGCAGATAGTAACATACAAGGCCAGATAATAGCATGGAATCTTAGGATATCTTTTCCTAATAGGTGAACTACCTCTCCATTATTCCAGAACTTATCAAATATTTCTGCACTATTTTCATACCCAACAGCAGTTAGGTAGTTTGTAAGAGCATCAAACCAAACATAAGTGATGTGTCCTGGTGCGAACTCGATAGGGATTCCCCATTCAAATGTATTTCTAGAGATAGAAAGATCTTGTAATCCTTGCTTTATGAACGATACAACTTCATTTTTTCTAGAGTGAGGAAGAATAAAATCAGGGTGCTTTTCAATATGATCAAGTAAAGCATCTTGGTATTTAGACATTTTAAAGAAGTATGATTCCTCTTTAACTGTTCTTAACTCTTTTCCACAATCTGGGCAATGGTTTCCATTTACAATTTGGTTTTCAGGAACGAAAGTTTCACAAGAAACACAGTATTTACCTTCGTACTCACCTTTGTAGATATCTCCTTTATCGTGAACTGTTTTTAATATTTTTTTAACAGCATCTTTGTGTCTAGGCTCAGTTGTTCTGATAAAATCAGTATAGTTTATATCTAATGCTTTCCACATATCGATAAATCTAGGAGCCATAGAATCTGTCCAAGCTTGAGGAGTTAACTCTCTCATTTTAGCTGCTTCCTCAACTTTTTGTCCGTGTTCATCAGTTCCTGTAAGGAAGAAAACATCGAATCCTTTAGATTTCTTATATCTAGCTAAAACATCAGCTGCGATAGTTGTATAGGCACTTCCAACATGTGGATCTCCATTAACGTAGTATATAGGTGTAGTTACATAAAAATTTTTACTCATCTATTAATCTCCTTTCAAATCATTATTTTCTTTTAGTTTTGTTTATTTAATTTTTCTTCAGCTAATTTATCCATTTCAAACAGAGTATTTTTAACTAACTCTAGATAATCATCCAAATTAGCATCATTTGGAATAAAAATAGGATCACCTATAATGCAAACCATTTTAGAAAATGGTTTTGGCATTTGGAATTTATCCCAAGCTTTTTCAAAAATCCATTTATTGCTGAAAGCTACTCCAACTGGCACAAGAGCTTTTCCAGATTTTTGAGCAAGATAAAGCATACCAGGTTTAACCTCATAAATGGGACCTTTAGGTCCATCAAGTGGAGTTCCAGCACTATATCCAGTTTTAACAAGTTTAATAAGTTTTAAAACAGATTTTATTGAGTCTTTCCCTGAAGACCCTCTAACCATAGTGAAGCCCATTTTTTCTAGAGGAATAGATATCAGTTCTCCATCTTTTGAGGGACTTGCTAAAACAGCTTTTTTATCTGAGAAGTTTATAAAACCTAAAGAAGCACCAACAAGTTTGTTGTGCCAGAATCCACAAACATACCCTTCTCCATCTATTAGTTTAGGACTTTTAATAACCTCTATTTTCATTGTTTTAGAAATAATTTTTAGTAGGTAGTAAAGCATTAAACCATATTTTTTATATTTGTTATTTTCCATTAAAAAACCACCTATAATCAAAGTATTTTCAAATAATTATAACATAAATTTAGAGTAAAAAAAAGCACCAATACTTATTGTATTGGCGCTTTAAATTGAGATTAGAATAATCCAGGGATGTTGATTCCACCAGTAACAGCAGACATCTCTTTTTCAGCTAACTCATCAGCTTGTCTCATAGCTTCAGTAACAGCAGAAAGAACTAAATCTTCTAACATCTCTTTATCTTCAACAGCATCTTTTATAGTCTCTTCAGATATTTTTATAGAAACGATATCTTTTTGTCCGTTAGCTCTAACTACAACAGCTCCACCACCAACAGAAGCCTCAACTTCCTTTTCTTTTAATGAATCTTGAACAGCAAGCATTTGTTGTTGCATAACTTGAGCTTGTCTTAAAATATCAGATTGAGAGTTTCCTCCAGTAGTTTTTTGTCCTTTTATTTTTCTAACCAATTTAATCCCTCCTAGAACATATTATGTAATTGTTATGATTATATCATAATTTAGAGTAGATTTTCAACCAAAGATTTAAAAGCTTGAATATAAAATAGGTTTGAAAAATATCTCTTCATTTTCTATAAAGCTTTTCATATTTTCTGTGTTAGTAAGTGATTTAAAAGATATAATCTTTTGTAGAGGTAGTAAAGATGATCCGAAGATAGATTTTAAATCCTCTTCGTAAGCGACCTCAGTAACACTATAGTTATCAGCTATTTCTAAATCCATAGCAAGGGACTTTATTGTGGCATTAAGACTACCTAAAGAATCGATAAGTCCATTATTTAAAGCTTCTTCACCTAGCCAAATTTTTCCTTGAGCAATTTTCTCAACATCTTCAACAGCCATATTTCTTCCGTAAGCTACTCTATTTAAAAACTCTTGATAAACTTTAAAGTTTGCTGAATAGATTTTCTCTCTTCTCTCGTCGTTCATAGGAGAAGTTAAAGAGTATAAATCAGAAAACTTTCCTAAGTTAACCTCATTCATATTAACTCCAATTTTATCACTTAAAGTTTTAAAGTTTGGAATTAAGCTAACTACACCGATAGAACCTGTAATACTATTTTTATCAGCAAATATTTTTTTAGCAGCTGTAGATATATAATAACCACCAGATGCAGCAACGCTTCCGATAGATACATAAACAGGTTTTTCAATATTTTTAATAGAGTTATAAATAATATCAGAAGCTAAAGCTGATCCACCAGGAGAGTTAACTCTGATAACAATCCCTTTAATAGAGTCATCTTTTTCAGCTTTTTCTAGAGCAGATATAAAGTTCTCAGGTGTGATAGTACTTTCTGTAGGATTTCTAGATGAAAGATAGTTTATTTCACCATCAGCATATATAACTGCTATTTTATTATTTTTAGAGATACTTTTTAAAGTAGAGTTATAGTTTTCTATTTCTGTCATATTATCGATATTTTTTTCTTTTTTAAAATCTTCCCAGTATTTAAGAGTAGTTATTAAATTATTTTTGTATAAAACTTCAGAAGATTCACCCATAAGTTTTCCTTCTAGGATTAAGCTATCAACATTAGAGTTTTCAAGAGTAAGATTTTTTGAGATATCCTCTACAAAATATGAATACCCTTTATCTAAAACTCTTTTTAAATCAGAACGATTTTCCTCTGACATCTCATTTCGAGTATAGTTTTCACCGTAAGTTTTAAAATCTCCAACATGGATAACATTGACATCAATTCCTAATTTTTCAGTTAAACTTTTAAAATATGGAATATCTTTGTTATATCCACTTACATTAACTGAAGTTGAAGCAGATGGTGGCATTAAAGTTTCAGTAGAATAACTACTTAAAAGTAAAGAGTTATTATCCATTAAAGCACCATATGAGTATATTGGTTTGTCAGAGGTTTTAAAATCATTTAAAACCTCACCTAATTCATTTATTTGGCTTTTACTCAAAGTATTATTATCAAAGAAAAATACTAACCCCTCTATATTTGAATCATCTTTTGAAAGAGATATCGTTTTTAAAAGTTGATAAAAGTTAATACTTTTAGAACTAAAACTCAGAGGATTTTGAATAAGAGTTTCTCCATAAGTTTTAGAAAGATCAATCTTTAAGTAAGATTTTTTAGTAACAGGAGTTTTTTTAGTATTTGAAAAATAATTAAAAGTGATAACTCCTAAAAATAAAAGAAAAACAAATTTTATTATCATAGATGAAATCTCTTTAATTACAAATTTAATAAAATTAAGAAGCCATTTAAAAATAAACATATTAGATAGCACCTTTCTCTTTTTCTAATTCAGCTTCTAGTAAATCAAGAAGTCTATCAAACTCTGTAGAAACAGCAGTGAAAGATTCTGTTTTACTTAAATCAACACCTGCTTTTTTCAATTGATTCATCGGATGGTCATTTCCACCTGATTTAAGAAGAGTTAAATACTGCTCTTTAGCAACCTCTCTTTCTTGCTCAGAGTATTTTGAACTCGTTACTCTATCATATAGGTTTGCAGAAGCAGCAAAACTAGTTGCATATTGATAAACGTAGTATGGTGAGTTAAAGAAATGTGGAATTCTCGACCAGATAATCTTTTGTAATTCATCCATAGTCAGTTCAGTTCCAAAATAATCTTTGAAAAGGTTTTCCATAATTTTATTTAAAACTTCAGGAGTGATAGCTCCACCCTTTTCAACAACCTCATGAGCAGCATATTCATAGTCAGCAAATAAAGTTTGTATATAGTAAGTTCCAACAATTCCACCGATAGCTTGTTCAATAAGAGCTATTCTCTCTTTAGAATCCGTTGTATTTTTTAACATATTATCTAAAAGTAATCTTTCGTTAAAAGTAGATGCAACTTCCGCCACAAAGATAGTGTAACTACTTGTAGGGTAAGGCTGTTTTTCAGTAGATAACATAGAGTGCATAGTGTGTCCAAGTTCGTGTGCTAAAGTAAATACAGCATCCATAGTTCCATTATAATTTAGTAACATATAAGGATGAACATCATAGATATTTAAAGAGTAAGCACCACTTCTTTTATTAGGTGTTTCATAAACATCAAGCCAACCTTCGCTAAGCGCAGTATTTAGTCCTTTATAATAACCTTCTCCTAAAGGTTTAACTGATTCTAAAACAGCAGTTTTAGCTTCTTCATATGAAAACTCTTTATTATAATCCACAATGTTAATTGAGTTATCATAGTAGTAATAATTTTTAAGGTCTAAAGCTTTTTTTCTTAATGCAATATATCTTTTAAGAGGAGCTGTGTTTTCTCTAGTTGATGTAATTAAAGTTTTATATACATCTAAAGGTATATTTTTAGGATTTAAAGCTTTTTCCAAACTAGAGTTATAGTTTCTAGATTGAGCAGCTGCAAAATCTCTTTGAAGGATACTTTTATAAATTGCAGCGTATGTATTTTTATTTACATTAAATGAGTTGTAAAGAGCTTCAAAAGCTTTTCTTCTATCATCTTGATTTCTATTTGTTGAAACTATTTTTGAATAAACACCGTTAGTAACAGTTGTTTTTGTACCATCTGCAAGTTCAATCTCATTCCACTTGATATCAGAAGTTGAAAGCTCACTATATATATCAGAAGGAACTCCTAAATATTGACCAAAGTATGAAAGTAATTTTTCTTTATCAGCAGATAGAACATGTTCTTGTAATCTGTAAATCTCCATTAACGGGAATCTGTTGTTTTCTAAAATACTATTTCCATCAATCCAAGTTAACATAGTTTCTTCTGGAATAGTTAAAATCTCTGGAGTAATCCAAGATGACGAGATAGAGTAATTAGCGTAGATACTTTCAATCTCTTGTAGTTTCACAGAAGCTTTTTCATTAGTTGAATCTAAATCTCTTTGTAAGTATGGATATAGATAAATTTTATCAAGCAATCTAGATACTTTTTCTTCTAATTCGATAAACTCTACAAAAGTTTCAGAGTTTTGTGAAATTTTACCTTCATATTTAGGAACCTTAGCCATAAGTTCTTTAAGTTTTATTAAATCTTTATCCCATTCAATCCAGTTAGGGTAGATATCATTTAAATTCCATTTGTATTCTTGAGAAATATTATCTCTATTTTTTTCCATAGAAAAATCCTCCTTAGTATTTTTTAGTATAGGTTGTTGCAAAGTTTCTTGAGAGTGTGACGATTTTTTTTCATAAAAATATTTTCCAATAAAAGCTGTATTAGCAATAAGAATAAGAACTATAAATTTTTTCATCAAATCCCCCTATATTCCTTTTGTATATTTTATATATTACAACAAAAAATAAAAAATAGAAAGAAAAGGTTTTACCATTTCTTTCTATTTCTTCAAAATTTTTATTAATTATCTATTTGATCTTTTGGAAGAATTTTATTTAAAGTTACTCCTATAAGAGCGGCAATAGCTAATCCAGAAAGAGAAACAGTTTTCCAGATGATAATATTATCGATAGCAATTCCAAGAACAAATATAAGCGATGCGATTAAAAGATTTCTTGAATGCGAGAAATCTATCTCAGCGTCGATAACCGTTCTAACACCAACAGAAGCTATCATTCCGAAAAGAATAACTGAAACTCCTCCCATAACAGGTGTAGGAATAGTTTGTAAAATAACTCCAAATTTTCCAATGAAACTAAGAGCTATAGCATAACAAGCTGCAATTCTAAGAATTGTAGGGTCGTAAACCTTTGTAACAGCAAGAACTCCAGTATTTTCACCATAAGTAGTATTAGCAGGACCTCCTAAAAGGCCAGCAGCAACAGTAGCAACTCCATCTCCTAAAAGTGTTCTAGATATTCCAGGGTTTTTAAAGAAGTCTTTTCCAACAACAGCACCGTTAGTTGTGATATCACCGATATGTTCAATAAAAACAACAAGAGCAATAGGAGCAATAGCAAGAACTGCAGTTGTTGAAAACTTAGGTAAAGTTAGTAAATCTTTTAAAGCTTCAGGTGAGAACCCGATCCAATTAGCGTTAGCTATAGGAGTGAAATCAACCAATCCTAAGAATACAGAAACAAGATATCCTAAAATAACTGAGATTAAAATTGGAACTAATCTAAAGAAAGATTTTTCTAAAATAGAAATTGTAATCATAGAGATAATAACAATCATAGCTACAGCTAAACTTTTTAAATCAAAGTGTCCGTTTGAATATCCAGCCATTGATAAAGCCACAGGGCTTAGTCTAAGTCCAATAACCATAATAATTGGTCCAACTACAACAGGTGGGAAAAATGATTTTATTTTTTCGACACCAAAAACTTTAATCATCCAAGACATAAAGATATAAACAAAACCAGCAGAGATAACTCCTCCTTTAATGGCTGCAATTCCCTCTTCTTTTAGAACTAGAGCTAAAGCACCGATAAAAGCAAAAGATGATCCTAAGAAAACAGGAACAATTCCTTTAGTACAAAGATGGAAAAGTAAAGTTCCTATCCCTGCAGAAAGTAGTGCAACAGAAGGATTTAATCCAGTTAAAAATGGAACTAAAACTGTGGCTCCAAACATAGCTAATACGTGTTGAATTCCAAGTAATAGTTTACTTTTTGTTGATAAATTAGTCATTGTAAAACGCCTCCCAAAAATTTTTTGCTATTAAATAGCCTACATTATTTTAAAATAAAAGTCAATCTAAAGTTATACTTCCTAAGAGTTTTCCTTCAGAATAAGAGATGAAGGCCTTTTGTTCAGCAATAATGTTACTTAAACATGTGGAATCTCCTCTATTTAATGTATGTTTATCTAGAGGATATCTAAATCCTTTTAAAGTTAAGTTTGTAATATTATCAGAAAAAGGAATAAAAGATATTGTTCTTCCAATTTTATCGTTTATTTCAAAGGTTTGTGGAACAAAGAATAGCTCTTCAATTTCACTAACAAAAGTCAATTTTGGATATTTAAAAATAAGATTTATGTTAGTTAAAGTATGGTCAATTCTTCCACCAAAACCACCGACAACTATAATCTTATCATAATTTAAAGATGAAACATAAGAGATTAAAAGTTCTCCATCTGTAAAATCTTTATCCTTATTGAAAATTTTTAAAGTAACATTTTGAGATTTTAAAGTTTCAAAAGATTTTGAATCTAAAGAATCAAAATCTCCCCAAACCTCTTTAGGAATATAACCAAGTTCAAGAGCTTTTTTACTACCTCCATCAGCACAGTAGAGATGTTTATTATCAATATTTAAAGATTCATAAAAATCTTTTGAATCAGAAAATTCTCCATTTAAAAAAATAAAAGCTTTAGTCATCGTCAATCTCTGTATCTACTATTATAAAAATAGGTAGATGATCAGAAACCTCCTTTCTAGTTTTAATGTAATCGTCTCTTGTAATATCTAAAGCACCACTTTTTCCTTTGAATTCAGTGGTAAACTTTTTAGAAAGAAAGATATTATCATAAGAGTTTGCAAACCCCTTAGTTCCAATTGTTGTTTTAATAGAAGGATCTAAAGAGTAGATTATATTATCTTTGTGATTTAAAAGATTTTCAAAAGCTGAATCATTAGCAGCTAAATTGAAATCTCCACCGATTAAAATATCATTTTCAGTAGGATCTAAGTTTTGAAAATAGTTATAAATATCTAAAGTTTTATTTGCTTCAAATTGTCTTTGTGAGACTTTTTTACCGTAGATTGAATGGATTAAAACGTAGGTAAAGTCAAAATTATTAATTTTAAAAGTTGCACCATATGGTTCACGTATAAAATCATCGTTTACATCAGGATAAAACCCATCACTTTTAATAAATTTAACTTTATCTTTTTTATATAAAAAAGCATAGTACTCTTTATATTCTGCTGTTCCGACTGGATACGGAGAGATTTCATATCCCCATTTTGAAGCACTAATTTTTTCAACTTCAGATAAAAGTTTATAAAGTCCTTTTTTATTCATAACTTCAACTAAGCCTACAATATCGAATGGTTCGATAGATTTAGCAAGATGAGAGTAATCTTTTTCACCTTTCCCTAACCTTAAAGCATTGAAAGAAGCTATATAAGCTTCGTTATTTTTTTCTAAACTGTTTGAAAAAGTTAGAATAGATAAAAATAAAAATAGAAAAATATTTTTTAACATAAAATCACCTCAAAAAAAATACCCTAAAAAGGGTATTTTAATAATTTTCTGGGAACATTATTTTTTCTACACCTTCAATAATAATATGTAATATCATCATGTGAATCTCTTGGATTCTGTCAGAAGTTTCTCCAGGAATAATGAACTCGTAATCACACATTCCTTTAAGTTTTCCACCATCTTTTCCAAGAAGTACAGCAGTTTTTAGTCCCATTTTTTTAGCTGCCTCAACAGCTTTTATAACATTAGCAGAGTTTCCACTTGTAGAGATACCGATAAACATATCTCCCTCTTTACCATAAGCTTCAACACCTCTAGAGAAGATGTAATCAAATCCATAGTCATTTCCAACACAAGTTATATGTGATGAATCTGACAATGAGATTGCAGGTAAAGCTCTTCTATCTTTTCTAAATCTCCCTGTAAACTCCTCTGCAAAGTGTAGAGCGTCACAGTTACTTCCTCCGTTTCCACAGATAAGTACTTTATTTCCATTTTCAAAGATAGATGCAAGGTCTCTTGCAACTTTTTCAGTTTCTTTTTTTTCAGCTTCCTCTTTTATAAATATTTCTAAAAGCTCAGCAGTTATTTTATACGAATCTAATAAGTTCATATTAGCCTCCTAAATTACATTAATTAAAATTTGAAATTTTTGATAAAATTGATAAACTTAATGATGTGTGCTAAATTCTTCTTATCCTTTGTTATAACAATTTGATAGGAATCAGTAACTTCATCAATAGTCCTAATAACTTTAAATTCATCATTTTGTATCTCTTTATAAACTGCATAATAAGGCAGAATAACATTTCCAATTCCCTCTTTTACCATACCTTTGATAACTCCTAAATTTCCAAGTACAGGAATCTTAGTATTAAAACAAACATGGTTCTTATCCTCTAGATAGCTAATAGCTTTTTCATTGTTATAAATGTTTTTTCTAGAGATTAAAGGCTCTTTAGATATAGCTTCTAATTTTTGAGTATTCTTAGTTCCTACAAGGATATAAGGAACAGACCCAACAGTTAAAACCTCTAGATTAGGATCTGTTATATGTTCTTCATCAATTAAAAGAATATCCAATTCACCCTCTTTTAAAAGCTTTAAAAGCCAAGCTTTAGTCGAAATTGTGATGTCATATTCAATCTCATCATGTAAAGATATAAAATCTTTCATTAAAAGAGGTAGTAGTGGCTCACCGATAACAGATGTAGCTCCGATTGAAATCTTAGCTTTATCTAAATTAATGATTCTCTCCATCTCTTTTTCAGCTCTTTTTACTTTTTCAAAAATCTCTTCAGCCATTTTGAAAAGAGCTTCCCCAGTGTAAGTTAATTTTATTTTCTTTGAACTTCTATCAAAAAGTTTAGAATTTAAAATCTCCTCAAATTTTTTAACTTGAATTGAAACCGCTGATTGATTTATGTATAATTTATTAGCTGCTTTAGTAAAACTTTTTTCTTTCGCTACTTCATAAAATATTCTAAGATAATGTAAATCCAATTGTATCACTCCCAACTATTATTCTTATGTATAGTTACTATTCTATTTTAGCATAATTTTAACACAATGAATACATTTTATTTTAAAAAAGTAGTAGGAAATTATTCCTACTACTTAATAAAAGTTAAAAGTACTTTATTATTGGAAGTTTTTTAAGTTTTCCATTAGTTTATCATACTTGTCTTGGAACTCTTGTTGAATTCTTCTTTCTCTATCTAAGATATGAGCAGGTGCTTTAGATGTAAATCTTTCATCAGAAAGTTTAGCATTAGCTTTATCTAAATCTTTTTTAACTTTTTCAAGTTGCTCATTTATCTTTTTGATTTCAGCTTCAGTATCTAAAAGACCAGTTAAGATCATGAATACTTCAGAATTTCCATTAACTCTGAATCCACTTTGCTCAGGAGTTGCTAAATCAGAACCAACTGTTAACTCTTCAATTTTAGCAAGTTTAGTTATAAATAACTCATTAGCTTTTAAAGTTTCTAATTCAACAGGATTAGATGTTCTGATAACAACTTTAGCTTCTTTAGCTGGAGAGATTCCTCTTTCAGCTCTTATATTTCTTAATGAAGAGATTAAACCTTGAATATATTCAAAAGCTTTTTCTTTTTCATCATTAACTAAAGAATCATCACAAACAGGGTAGTTAGAAAGCATTATAGTCTCTCCTTCTACTTTGATTTTTTGCCAAATCTCTTCAGTTATATAAGGCATGAATGGGTGTAGTAGTTTTAATCCAGACTCTAAAACTGTCCATAAAACATATTGAGCAGTTTGTCTAGATTGAACTCCTGACTCCTCTTTGTTGTATAATCTAACTTTAGCTAGCTCAACATACCAGTCACAGAAGTCACCTCTTAAGAACTCGTATAATGATTTAGCAGCTTCATCTAATTGGAACTTTTCTAATTTATCTGCAACATCTTTAGATGTTTTATTTAACTTAGAGAAAATCCATTCGTCAACTAGTTCAAGTTGAACATTAGATTTGTCAAATGATTTTATATCGAAATCTTCAAGGTTCATTAGAACGAATCTTGAAACGTTCCAAATTTTATTAGCGAAGTTTCTTCCCATCTCTATTAATTTTTCAGAGAAGTGAACATCTTGCCCTTGAGAAGTATTGTATAACATAGTGAATCTGATTGCATCAGCACCATACTCTTCGATTAAGTTTAGTGGATCAGGAGAGTTACCTAATGACTTAGACATCTTTCTTCCAACTTCATCTCTTACAATACCATGTAAGTAAACATTTTCAAATGGAATATCATCCATAGTATACATACCGAACATAACCATTCTAGCAACCCAGAAGAATAGAATATCTGCTCCAGTAACTAGAGTTGATGTAGGATAGAATTTAGCTAATTCAGTTGTTTTATCAGGCCAACCTAAAGTTGAGAATGGCCATAAAGCAGATGAGAACCAAGTATCAAGAACATCAGTTTCTTGAGTTAATTCAACATCGTGTCCGTAGTGAGCTTTAGCTTGAGCGAAAGCTTCCTCTTCAGTTTTAGCTACAAATATATGCATATCAGGACCATACCAAGCAGGAATTCTATGTCCCCACCAGATTTGTCTAGAGATACACCAATCTCTTATATTTTCTAACCAGTTGTAGTAAACTTTTTCCCATCTCTTAGGCATAAGTTTAACTTTTCCGTTTCTAACAACTTCTAACGCTTTTTCAGCTAAAGGTTGCATTTTAACGAACCATTGCTTAGATACTCTAGGCTCTACAACAGTGTTACATCTATAACATCCACCAACATTATGTGAGTGAGATTCAACTTTAACTAAGAATCCAGTTTCTTCTAAGTCTGCTACCATTTTCTTTCTAGCATCGAATCTATCCATACCAGCATAAGCAGGGTAGTCGTTAGAAACTTTACCTTCAGGAGTCATCATATTGATGATTGGTAGATTGAACTTTTGTCCTAAAGTGAAATCATTAGGGTCATGTGCAGGAGTTATTTTTAAAGCACCCGTACCGAACTCCATATCAACATACTCATCAGCGATTACAGGAATCTCTCTTCCAACTAATGGTAAAATTACATTTTTACCAACAAGGTGTGAGTATCTTTCATCGTTAGGATTTACAGCAATAGCAACGTCAGCAAGCATAGTTTCTGGTCTTGTAGTTGCAATTATTAAGAATTCATCAGAATCTTTAACAGGATACTTGATATTCCATAGAGAACCAGCTTTTTCCTCATGTTCAACTTCATCGTCAGCAAGAGCTGTTCCACATCTAGGACACCAGTTAACCATATATTCACCTTGATAGATTAATCCATCGTTGAATAATTTGATAAAGATATCTTTTACAGAATCAGAAAGTCCTTCATCCATAGTAAATCTTTCTCTATCCCAGTCTAATGAAGCTCCAATTCTTCTTAATTGGTTTGTGATAGCTCCACCATATTGCTCTTTCCATTCCCAAACTTGCTTTATGAATTCGTCTCTTCCTAAATCCTCTTTAGTTAATCCGTCTTCAGCTAATTTTCTTTCAACTCTATTTTGAGTTGCAATACCTGCGTGATCTGTTCCAGGCATCCAAAGAGTGTTATACCCACTCATTCTCTTGTATCTAACAAGTACATCTTGGATACTGTTATTAAGAATGTGTCCCATATGTAATATTCCAGTTACATTTGGAGGTGGGATTACGATAGAGTAGTTTGCCTTATTATCATCTAAAGTAGCAGCAAAAAACTTTGACTCTTCCCAATATTTATACCATCTTCCCTCTATTTCATTAGGGGAATAAGTAGTAGCTAATTCATTCATTTAAAATCCTCCTATTCAATTTCTCCCTTTAAACAGTTTTCAATATATTCTAAAACTTGTTCTTTTCCGTTATTATTAAGTGACGAGTGGAAGAAAACATCATCATTATGGAAATCAACTTTTGTTCTGATATCCTTTAAAGCTTTAAATTTATCATTGTTTGATACTTTATCCATTTTAGTAAAGATTATTTTAAATGGAGTTCCATAGTGGTCTAACCATCTAAGCATATCTAAATCTTCACCACTTGGAATTCTTCTTATATCTAGAAGAACAAATACAAGTTTTTTTCTAGGACTAGCAAGGTATCTCTCCATTGTTAATCCCCATTCTTTTTTCATCTCTTTAGGAACCTTAGCGAATCCATATCCAGGTAAATCAACAAAGAAAAACTCTTTGTTGATTAGGAAATAGTTAATTAACTGAGTTCTACCTGGAGTTTTACTAGTTTTAGCTAGTTTATTTCTTCCTGTGATACTGTTTATAAGAGATGATTTTCCAACGTTTGATCTCCCAACGAAGGCAAACTCTATATTGCTTAACTCTTCAGGATAATCTTTTTCAAATACAGCTGATCTTACGAAATCTGCTTGTTTTACAATCATCTTATTACCTCTTTCTATTATTTTTCAAGGGCAAGTTTTTCAACGTCATCATAAGTTGAAGCAAAGTAGATTTTAATATCTTTCATTACTTCTTCTGGAATCTCTTCTACATCTACCTTATTATCTTCAGGTAAGATTATATTTTTAACTCCAGCTCTATGAGCCCCAATAACCTTCTCTTTAATTCCACCAACAGGTAAAACCTCACCAGTAATAGTGATTTCACCAGTCATAGCAAAAGTTTGCTTCACTTTTCTACCAGTTAATACTGATAAAATAGTTGTTGTGATAGCAGTACCAGCAGATGGACCATCTTTAGGAGTAGCTCCCTCAGGGAAGTGAAGGTGTATATCTTTTTTATCTAAAACAGTTGGTTCAACATTGAATTTTTCAAAGTTAGCTTTTAGATATGTGAAAGCAACCATAGCTGATTCTTTCATAACATTTCCAAGAGTTCCAGTTAAAGAAAGACTTCCTTTTCCTGGGATTTGAACACCTTGAACTTCAAGAGTCATTCCACCAACAGCTGTCCAAGCAAGACCATTTACAACTCCAACTTTAGATACAGCTTTTTTCATTTTTTCAGGTCTAAACTTAGGATGACCTAGGTAAGACTCTAAGTTTTTAATAGTGATACTAGCTGATTTTGCATCTTTATCAATAACATCTCTAGCTACTTTTCTAAATAATCCAGAAATTTCTCTTTTTAGATTTCTAACTCCAGCTTCTCTAGTATACTCATCTATAATTTTTAAAACAGCTTTATCAGTAATATTTATTTTAATATTAGATAAACCATTTTCAATTTGAGCTTGTTTGATAAGATAGCTATTTGCTATATGAAGTTTTTCAAACTCAGTATATGAAGAAAGAGTTATTATTTCCATTCTGTCTCTTAAAGGACCTGGAATACTTCTTAAGTCATTTGCTGTAGCGATAAAGAATACTTTAGATAAATCAAATGGCATATCTAAGTAGTGGTCTTCAAAATGCTTGTTTTGTTCAGGATCTAGAACTTCTAACATAGCAGAAGCAGGGTCTCCTTTAAAGTCGCTTGACATTTTATCTATTTCATCAAGAAGGATAACAGGGTTAACACTTCCAGCATTTTTGATAGCTTTAATTATTTTTCCAGGCATAGAACCTATATAAGTTCTTCTATGTCCTCTTATTTCAGCTTCATCTCTAACTCCACCTAAAGAGATTCTAATAAAGTTTCTACCTAAAGCGTCAGCAACAGATTTAGCTAAAGAAGTTTTTCCAACACCAGGAGGTCCAGCTAAACAAAGAATAGTTCCTTTCATATCAGGATTTAATTTTTTTACAGCTAGATAATCAAGAATTCTATTTTTTACATCTTTAAGACCGTAGTGATCTTTTTCTAAAACTTCATGAGCTATTTTTAAATCTAAAGTCTCTGTAGTTACAACTCCCCAAGGAAGTTCTAAAACAGATTCTATATATGCTCTAGATACAGTGGCTTCAGCAGAATAAGGAGCCATTTTACCAAGTTTTTTTAACTCGTTTTCTAGCTTATCCTTTGCTTCTTTTGGAAGAGTAGAGTTTCTAACTTTATCAAAAAGTTCATCTGTCTCTTCGTCTCCACCATTTTTACCAAGCTCCTCTCTAAGAGTGTTTATTTTCTCTCTTATAAAGTAGCTTTTTTGGCTTTCGTTTATCTTTTCTTTAACTTTTTGATCTACTTTTTGTTCGATAGAAGCGATTTCAATTTCACTATTTAGTATTTCAATTAATTTGTAACCTCTTTCTCTTACATCTAGCAGTTCTAAAAGCTCAACTTTTAAAGATTCCTCTATTTCAAGATTGAAAGCTATAGAATCAAATATTTTTCCAGCTTTTCTAAGTCCTTTTAATTGAACCATTAATTCAGCATTAATTTGATTTGTAGCTGTTGAGTACTCTTCGAATAAGCTAATTACTTTTCTTTTAAGAGCTGTTAATTCAGGTGATGGTTCTTCAGTTGCTGATATAACACTGTATTCAGCAAAAAGCATTCCATCCTCTTCAATAACATTTTCTATAAGAACTCTTTTATCAACATCAATAAGAACTTTAATACTTTTATTTGGTAAAGGAATAGATTGAACTATATTGGCTAAAACTCCAATTTTATGAACTCCTTCAGGAAGAATAGGATTTTCTTCTAAAGAATCTTTTTGTAAGCTCAATACTATTTTATTTTTTGTTTTCATTGCAAAATTCATCGTTAATAAGCTTCTTTCTCTTCCAACATAAAGAGGAGAGGCTGTTCCTGGGAAAAGAACCATTTCCCTAGTAGGTAAAAAAGGTAATCTACTCATTAGTAATCACTCCTTAGTGTTCAATTTTAACTTTTGTAGAATCTTGAATTGAATCAGCGGTAATTGTAACCTTTTTGATAGATTTATCTGAAGGAATCTCAAACATAAGTTCAGTCATAATATTCTCGATGATAGATCTAAGTCCTCTTGCACCGATTTTTCTTTCTAAAGCAAGAGTAGCAATCTTCTTAAGAGAATCTTCTTCAAAATCAAGATCAACATTTTCCATCTCAAAGAATTTTTGATACTGTTTTACAATTGAATTTTTAGGTTCTGATAAAATTTTTATAAGAGCAGCTTCATTAAGAGGTGATAGTGTAGTAATAACAGGAAGTCTACCAACTAACTCTGGAATTATTCCTTGTTTAACTAAATCCTCAGGAAGAACTTTTCCTAAAAGTTCAATCTCTTTTTCAGTTTCTAAAGCTTCTTGAGAAGCTCCAAATCCAAGAACTTTTTTATTTGTTCTTGTTTTAATAATTTTTTCCATACCCTCAAAAGCTCCACCAACTATAAATAAAATATTTGTAGTGTCTATCTCTATAAGCTCTTGGTTAGGATGCTTTCTTCCACCTTGTGGTGGAACTTGAGATTTTGTTCCTTCGATAATTTTTAAAAGAGCTTGTTGAACTCCTTCACCTGAAACATCTCTAGTTATAGAAACATTTTCAGATTTTCTTGCAATTTTATCGATTTCATCTATATAGATAATCCCTCTTTCAGCAGCAGCAACATCGTAGTCAGCAGCTTGTAATAATCTAACAAGAACGTTTTCAACGTCATCCCCAACATAACCTGCTTCAGTAAGAGTTGTAGCATCAGCGATAGCAAAAGGAACATGTAGTGTTCTAGCTAGCGTTTGAGCTAAAAGAGTTTTTCCAGAACCTGTAGGTCCAATAAGAAGTACATTAGATTTTTGTAGTTCAACATCTTTACTTCCTTGATCTTTATGCATAATTCTCTTATAGTGATTATAAACAGAAACAGCTAAAACTTTTTTACTGTCATCTTGACCTATAACATATTCATCAAGTCTAGATTTAATCTCTTTAGGTGTAGGTAGTTCTATTCCTGTTAAAGAGTGGTTAGAAGTATCATCTTTTTCTTGTTTCTCTCCATAATAGATATCATTTTCGTAACCAAGCATATCAAAACAAGTTTCAATACATTCGTCACAAATAAAAGATCCATCAATACCAGAGAAAAGCTTTGAAACTTCATCTTGACCTCTTCCACAGAAAGAGCAATGTTCTTTTTTGTTCATCAATTCCCTCCTTATCTAACGAATACGTGGTCGATTAAACCAAATTCTTTAGCTTCTTCAGCACTCATGAAGTTATCTCTTTCAGTTGCTGAGATAATCTCTTCAACTGATTTTTTTGTGTTTTTACTTAAAATTTTAGAAGTTAAATCTTTCATTCTTAAAATCTCTTTAGCTTGGATTTCAATATCAGTAGCTTGCCCTCTAGCTCCACCAAGAGGTTGGTGAATCATAATTCTAGAGTTTTCTAGAGAATATCTTTTTCCTTTAGCTCCAGCTGAAAGTAATAGAGCCCCCATACTAGCAGCTTGACCAATACAAACTGTTTGTACATCAGGTTTAATGTAATTCATAGTATCATAGATTGCCATACCAGAAGTAATAACTCCCCCAGGACTATTTATATACATAATTATATCTTTATTAGGATCTTCAGCTTCTAAAAACAGGAGTTGAGCAACGATAGCGTTAGCTATTTGGTCGTCAATCTCACTACCTAAGAATATAATTCTATCCTTAAGAAGTCTAGAGAAGACGTCGTAAGCTCTTTCACCTTTTCCTGTGTTTTCAATAACTGTTGGACTGTACATTTTTATCCCTCCTTTAAAAACTTACTTTAAAAATTTAAAGTTAAATACTTAAAAACTTAGGTATTTAACACTAATTTTTTAAAAGTAGTATTGAGTAGAGGGTTATCTCTACTCAATACAGGGTTTTATTACTTTGCGTTATTAACAATAACTTCAATAGCTTTTTGAGATAAGCTCTCAGTTCTTAAGCTATGGTTGAACTCATCTAAGTTAGAGTTCTTAGTTAATTCAGTTTCTAATTGCTCTTTAGTCATACCGTACATTTTAGCAATCTCTTCGATTTTAGCAGTTAACTCTTCAGCAGTAACTTCTAAGTTTTCAGCTTTAGCGATAGCTTCTAAAATGATATCTACTTGAACTTTGTTATGAGCCATTGGAGCGATTTGGTTGAAAGCTTGCTCTTTAGTCATTCCAGTCATTTTTAAGTATTGATCGATATCCATTCCTTGCATAGCTAATTGTTGGTTCATTTCAGCCATTCTGTTTTCTACTTCTCTAACAACCATAGATCTAGGAACTTCGATTTTAGAATCAGCAACTAATTTTTGGATTAATTTTCCAACGAAGTTGTTTTGAACTCTAGCTTCTTCTCTAGCAACGATTTCAGTAGTTTTCTTAGCTTTTAAATCTTCAACAGATTCAAATCCAGCTTCTGTAGCGAACTCTTCAGTTAACTCAGGCTTAGCTAAAGTTTTGATTGAGTTGATTTTTACTTTGAATACAGCAGGTTTTCCAGCTAAAGCTTCAGCATGGTACTCAGCAGGGAAAGTTACATTAACTTCTCCTTCTTGTCCTACAGTGTATCCAACTAATTGATCTTCGAATGTATCGATGAACATTTTAGATCCTAATTTTAATTGGTGAGAATCAGCTTTTCCACCTTCGAATGGAACACCGTCAACGAATCCTTCAAAAGCAAGGTCAACAGTATTTCCCATCTCAGCTTTGTGCCCTTCAGCAGCATCTTCTAATTTAGCTTTAGCGTTTAACATATTTTCAATCTCTTTATTTAAAAGCTCTTCAGTCATTTCGAAAGTTTCTTTTTCAACTTCTAAACCTTTGTACTCTCCTAAAGTAATTTCAGGGTAGATATCAACTTTGAAAGTCATTTCAAGAGTTTCTTTCATTTCAGTAACAAGATCATAAATGAAACTTACTGGAGCAATTTTCTCTTCAGCAACGATTTTTTCGAAGTTAGCTTTAAGAACAGATTCTACAACCTCTTCTTTTATAGCGTCAGCAAAAGCAGCTTCAACTTTGTTTAATGGTGCATGTCCTTTTCTAAATCCAGGAACCTCAACTTTAGTAGCTAAAGTCTTAACAACCTCTGATTTAATTGGTGATAACTCTTCAGCTGTTAAAGTAACTTTAATCTCAACTGCTGAGTGTTCGATTTTTTTTAATTCGTGTTTCATCATTTCCTCCTTAAAGTATTATGTATTAATGTCTTAAACCTTGTGAGATTTAAGATCTTTTAAACGAAATTGATAATATTCTTCTCCTCTATTTATTATCTTTTCTGGATAATAAACAACATCATAAAGCATATCTTTATTTATATTATGTAACTTAGAACTTAAATCAAAAGCTACAAGAGGATAAGTTTTGCCATTTTTCAGCAATAAACCATTAAAGTGTCTATTTTCAATACCAAAAAACTTTGTGTCTATAATTTTAACTCCTCTATCTATAAAATAGGGATGCTTATTCTCAAGGCCAAAAGGACCTAATCTTTTTATATCATTAATGCTATTTTTATTGATTTTATCAATAGGTAACTCTAAATCAATCTCTAAATATTTAGGTTGATTAATATTGTGTTCATGAACTTGAATCTCTCTTTGGAAGAGTAATTCAATCTCAGGAAGATCAGCTTCGTTGGCTATAAAACCAGCGGCTAAGTCATGACCACCAAAACGAATTAGTTTACTTTCAATAAGTTTTAAAATATTGAAAATATTTACACCAGGAATACTTCTACATGAAGCTTTAGCTAAACCATCTTTTAGAGAAATCATCGCAACAGGAAGATTATACTTTACGCTTAATCTCGATGCAACAACTCCAATAACTCCAGGATGCCATCTTTCAGATGCAACAAAAATATATTTAAGTTCGTTCTTATCTATTTTTTGTGCAATCATTTTGTTTGCTTCATCAAATATCATTCTTTCTAGTTCTCTTCTTTGCTTATTTGCTTTTTTCATCTCTTCAATAATGTTATATATTTCAAAATCATCTGTTTTCATAAAGAAATCAGCACCTAGTTTTGAATTCCCAAGTCTTCCTAAAGAATTTATAAGTGGAGAAACAAAATAACTAATATCCGTAGTACTAATATCTTTATTATAAAGTTTTAAGTACTTCATAAGATAAACAAGACCTTTAATTTTAGTATTTTTAAGAGTTTCTAATCCTTTACTTATAATAATTCTATTTTCGTCGAACATAGGAACAACATCAGCAACAGTTCCAATCATAATAACATCCATGAATTGATAAAGTTTAGAGAAATCTTCATTTAAATGTGTGTATACGCCTTGAGCAACTTTTAAAGCCACTCCAGCCCCAGCTAAAAATTTAAATTTATAGCTATCACTTAATTTAGGGTTGATGAAAAGGATATTATCCTCTTCATCATCCTTTACACTTTTGTGATGATCAGTAACAATAACCTCGATACCAAGGCTACGAGCATATTCAACATCTTCATAAGAGTTGATACCTGTATCTACAGTAATCACTAGTTTTCCAGAATTTTTATGAATGAAGTCGATAGTCTTTTTATCTAAGCCGTATCCTTCATCCATTCTATTAGGAATATAGTAATCAATATCAATTCCAATTTCTCTAAAAGCTAATACAAGGAAGATAGCTGCAGTGATTCCATCAACATCATAGTCTCCATAAATAAAAAGTTTTTCATTTTTATTTTTAGCAGAAACTATTTTTTCTACAACGCTATCCATCATTTCAAAATCAAAAGGATTTCTAAATCTATTAATAGATGGATTAAGAAAATTTTCTACTTCATCTTTTTCTAAAAAGCCCTTTTTAATTAGTAAAGTAGCTAAAAATTTAGAAACATTCCATTGACTAGCCTTAGTTTCAATAAGATTTTCAGATACTGTCTTATATTCCCAGTGCATAAATTACCCTTTTAAACTATCAAGTAACTGGGAGATTTTAATAGCGTGTTCTATAGTATCATCCAGTTTAATTCTCATATCAGGAGTATATCTTAAGGCTAGTTCTTCAGATACTCTTTTTCTAAGAAAACCTTTTATTTCATTTAATCCTTCTAAAACTTCTTTTCTATTAACTGTTGCTCCAGCTATTGGCATAATGCTGAAGAATAAATCTGCAAATTTTAAATCTTCAGTAACTCTTACACTAGTAACAGAAACCATAGCTTTTTTTAATTTTGGATTTTTGATCTCTTCGAAAAGAGCTTTAGAGACAACTCTAGAGATTTCCTTTTCGATTGCAGCTAATCTTTTTTTATTCATAATAAATCACCTACTTTTACTTTAAAGTTCTTTTAATTTCGATAATGTCGAATGCCTCAACGATATCTCCTTCTTTAATATCATTGAAGTTTTCGATTCCTAAACCACACTCTTGACCAGCAACAACTTCTTTAGCGTCGTCTTTGTATCTCTTAAGAGTATTTAATTTTCCTTCATAAACAATAACACCATTTCTTAATATTCTGATGTTAGAGTCTTTTCTAACTTTACCGTCAACAACAACACATCCAGCGATATTTCCAACTTTAGAAACTTTGAACACTTTTTTAATCTCGATTCTTCCAGAGTACATCTCTTTGAATTCAGGATCAAGCATTCCTGTTAAAGCCTTTTCAATATCTTCAGTGATATGATAGATAATGTTTGAAGTTCTGATTTCAACACCATTAGCATCGGCTTCTTTTAAAGCGTTTGTAGTTGGTCTAACGTTGAATCCGATTATAATAGCATTTGAAGCTTCAGCTAGTTTTACGTCACTCTCTGTGATCGCTCCAGAAGCAGCTTGAATGATATTAACTATAACTTCCTCGTGAGAAAGCTTTAATAATGAATCTCTTAACGCTTCAACTGAACCTCTAGAGTCAGCTCTTAAGATTAAGTTAAGCTCTTTTAAGTTTGCGTGATCCATTTGTTGAGATAAAGTTTCAAGAGAGATAGATTTTCTACTGATTTCAGAAATCTTTCTTTCTTTAGCTACTTCTTCTACGATTCTCTTAGCATGTTGCTCATTTTGGATAACATAGAATGTATCTCCAGCAGATGGAACATCGTTGAATCCAATAATCTCGATAGGTTGAGATACAGTTGCAGATTGAACTTTTGCTCCTAAATCGTTAACAAGTGCTCTAACTTTTCCCATAGATTCTCCAGCAACGATAACCTCTCCAATTTTTAAAGTTCCTTCTTGGATTAGAACGTCGGCAATAGGTCCAACTTTAGGATCAAGTCTAGATTCTAGAACGATTCCTTTTGCTCTTTTCTTAGGGTTAGCTTTTAACTCTAAAATTTCAGCAGTTATTAAGATTGTATCTAATAAAGTATCTAAATTCATTTTAGCTTTAGCTGAAACTTCAACGAACTCAGTGTCTCCTCCCCACTCAACTGAAACTAAACCGTGCTCCATAAGCTCTTGTTTAACTCTCATTGGGTTAGATCCCTCTTTATCGATTTTGTTGATAGCAACAATAATAGGTACATTTGCAGCTTTAGCATGTGATAAAGCCTCTATAGTTTGTGGCATTACACCATCATCAGCAGCAACAACAAGAATTGCGATATCTGTAACTTGTGCTCCTCTAGCTCTCATATCAGTGAACGCCTCATGTCCAGGAGTATCTACGAAAGTGATTTTCTTACCAGCTTTAGTAATTTGGTAAGCTCCAATCTTTTGAGTGATTCCACCAGCTTCTCCTGATGCAACTGAAGTAGTTCTGATAGCATCAAGTAAAGATGTTTTACCGTGGTCAACGTGTCCCATGATTGTTATAACAGGAGCTCTTTCGATAAGATCCTCAGTTCTATCTTCTATTTCAAGAGCGAACTTATCTCCGAAGTCTAATTGAACTTCCTCTTCTAACTCAACGAAAGCTTCGTAATCTTCAGCTAACTCTTCAGCTAACTCTAAAGAGATAGTTGAGTTTATTGTTAACATTTGTCCTTTTAAGAAAAGTTTTTTGATAAGTTCTGAACTTCCAACACCTAATCTATCAGCGAAATCACCTAAAGTAATCTCTCCTCTAATTTTGATGATTTTCATTCCATCTTCTTCTATAATCTCAGGTCCTTGCTCAGCTTTATTTACGATAAAGTCAGCTCTTCTACCTTTTCTTTTCTTTTTAGTTTTTCCTTCATCATTTGAAGCTTCACTTTTAGCTTTGTTTTTATTTTTATTTTTTTTAGTAGTAGCAGTAGTAGTCTCTTCTACAAACTCTTCTGCATCATTAAAATCCATAGTCTTTTTCATTGTTTCCTCCTCTATATAGGTATTACTAGAAACAACATCATCATTTTTAGCAAAATATGCTAGAACAGTTTTTCATGTTCAGCAGTCAATACACCTAGATGTGATTGCACATCAACTCTAATATTGTTTAAAATATCTAAAAAGTGCTTTAAATAGCTTAATCTACCAATCCTCTTGCAACTTTTTTATTTTTTATAGCAATAACATTGACTTCCTCTTTATTAAAGATTTCACCTAACTGTGCTTTATCTCCAAAGTGAGCATAAGGAATATTAAGTTCCTTAGCTTTAGCAATTAACTTTTTATCATTTTTTTCACTGATATCTTCAGCGATTATAAGGAAATGAATATGTTGAATCTCATCCATAACCATGTTGATACCAAAAGCTAAATGCTCAGAGTTTTTCATTGCTTTTAAAATATTTAAGTAATCTTTAGATTGCTTTTTAAGAAGATTAACCATAAGAAGTAAATCTTCTATTTTTAAGTTATATTTTTTATTTTTAGAAATTCTTTTTATACATTCGTGTGTTTTACAAACGTAGATTGCTCTAGCTTGATGTTTTTGCTTTTCATCAAATGAATAGTTGCTTTCACTTATTTTAGCGATTCTAAAAAGATCGCTTTTATCTTTTTTCTCTCTACAAACTACACATGTTCTTTCAGGCGTATGATTATGCATTTTCTTCCTCGTCTGAAGCAGGTGCATTTTCTGCATTGAAAGATTCAACAGTTTTGATGTCTACTCTCATACCAGTTAACTTAGCAGCAAGTCTAGCGTTTTGTCCATTTTTACCGATAGCTAATGAAAGTTGAGAATTTTCAACTAGTACTCTAGCAGTAGTTCCCTCTTCAAGAACTTCAACACTGATAACTTTAGCAGGGCTTAGAACTGCAGAAACAAACTCTTCAACATCCTCTTTCCAAACAACGATATCAATTTTTTCACCGTTTAATTCGTTAACAACGTTTCTAATTCTTAATCCTTTTTGTCCGATACAAGCTCCAACAGTATCGATGTTTTCATCAGCAGAGAAAACAGCAACCTTAGCTCTAGAACCAGCTTCTCTAGCTACTGACTTGATTTCAATAACTCCTTCAGCGATTTCAGGAATTTCTAATTCAAATAACTTCTTTAAAAGTCCCTCGTTTTTTCTAGAGATTACTATCTTAGGGAATTTGTTAGTTTTTTCAACTTCAGCAACATAAACCTTGATTCTTTCTCCAACTCTGTAAACGTCAGCTGGTGATTGCTCAGCAGTTGTAAGTATTGCTTCTGATCCATCAAATTCGATGAAAATGTTTCTCTTTTCATCAATTCTTCTAATAACTCCAGTTATGATATCATGCTCTTTAACTTTAAATTTATCAAAGATATTTTGTCTTTCAGCTTCTCTAACTTTTTGAATAACGATTTGCTTACCGTTTTGGATAGCATTTCTTCTGAACTCTTCACAGTTAACTTCTAACTTTATAACATCTCCAACTTTTACTCTTTTGTGACCAGCTTCAACAGCATCCTCAACAGAAACTTCAAGAGCAGCATCATATAAATCTTCAGCTGTAGCAACAGTTTTTATTTCAAAAACTTTAACTTCACCAGTTGATCTATTGATTTCAACCTCAACGTTCTCCTCTTCACCATAGTGCTTTTTGTAAGCAGCAAGCATAGCTTGTTCAACAGCCTCAAGAAGACTTTCTTTGTTTATTCCTTTTTCTTTTTCAAGCTGCTCTAGAGCTTCTAAAAAGATTTTTCCATCTTTACTTTTCATAATGGTTTTTTCCTCCTAACTATAACTAAATAATAATTAAATATCACTAAAATCAAAGACAATATTTGCTTTTTTTATCTCTTTGAAAGGTATTTCAAGAGTTTGTCCTTTTATATCTAAGAAAAGTGTTTCATCCTTAAAATCTTCAATAATACCTTCAAAATTCTTGTTATCATTAAGTTTGTGCTTTAAGCTAACTTTGATTTTTTCTCCTTTAAATCTCACGAAATCCGCTTCTTTTTTTAAAGGTCTTTCAACTCCTGGAGAAGAAACCTCTAAGAAAAATTTGTGTGGAATTAGCGAATCGATAGCTTCATCAATCTCATTGCTAAGTGTACCACAATCTTCAAGAGTAATATCTCCATCAATTTTTTCTATAAAAATACGTACATAAAGGTATCCACCTTCTTGGATATACTCTACGTCCACAAGATCTACATCTCTTTTTTCAACAGCTGGAATAACTACTTTCTCTATTTTAACAAGAGTTTCTTCCATCTCTCTTTTATCAAGTTTTATCATACATTTCACCTCTTTCCAAATAAAAACTATAAAGAAAGAGTGGGATTTCCCCACTCTTTTCAGCTCTAGTATAAATTATCCACTTAGAGTATAGCATAAGTATAAAAAAAAATCAATGAAATAGTGTCGTTCAAAATAGTTTATATATAATAATGTAGTAAAAAGGTAAAAACTGCTCTTCTGATATGAATAGTTATGATATATTGTGTGAATAGTTGGAAAGATAACGATATAAATTTATTATTTGTATTGTGTTTTTTTAAAACGTAGTGTATAAAATATATTATAAAAGTTTGCTTTTTATTAGGAAAAAGAAATAGTGAGGTGTTATTTTCAATGAAAAATGGAAAGAAAGTAGTAATTGGTGTAATTGGTTCGGACTGTCATGCAGTAGGAAATAAAATTATTCATCACGTATTAGAGAGCAGCGGATTTGAAGTAATCAATATAGGTGTATTATCACCACAAGTTGACTTTATCAATGCTGCTGTAGAAACAGAGGCAGATGCGATAATAGTTTCGTCACTATATGGTCACGGAGAATTAGACTGTCAAGGTATGAGAGAGAAATGTGAAGAAGCAGGATTAAAAGATATCCTACTTTACGTTGGTGGAAATATTGTTGTTGGAAAGCAAGAGTGGTCAGACGTAGAGTCTAGATTTAAGGCAATGGGGTTCAATAGAGTTTATAGACCAGGAACACCAATAGAACTTACAACTGAAGATTTAAAATCTGATTTAGGAATTTAAGCTAATAAAAATAAAGAAAAGAGATGATTTCTATGAGATGTTATCTAACTATTGACTTTGGAAGTACATATACAAAGTTAACAGCGATAGACTTAGTAGGAGAAAGAATTCTAGCAACTGCAAAAGATATAACAACAGTTGAAGATGATATAATGGTTGGTTTTAACAATGCATATAAAAAACTTGTAACTGAAATAGAAAAAGAGGTTTCAATTTCAGAAATTGAGTTCGTAGATAAAATTGCATGTTCTTCTGCAGCAGGTGGGTTGAAAATGGTGGCGATTGGATTGGTGCCAGAACTTACAGCAGAAGCTGCAAAAAAAGCTGCTTTAGGAGCAGGAGCAAGAGTTATAAAAACATACTCGTATGAACTGAATTCTCGTGAAATGGAAGAGATAAAAAATACAGCTGTAGATATAATATTACTAGCTGGTGGAACGGATGGCGGAAATAAAGAGTGTATAATTCATAACGCTAGATTAATAGTTGAGCATAAGATAGATAAGCCTGTTGTTGTAGCAGGAAATAAAGCTGCGGCAGATGAAATAGAAAAAATATTTTTAGAAGCAGGTGTAGACTATTATTTAGCAAGTAATGTTATGCCAAAGATAAATAAGTTAGATGTAGAACCTGCTCGTGAAGAGATCAGGAAAGTATTTATGAATAAAATAATAGAAGCAAAAGGAATGAAAAAGGCTGAGGACTTTATAAGTGGAATATTGATGCCAACTCCAGCTGCAGTTTTAAAAGCTGCGGAAGTTTTATCAGAAGGAACTGATGAGGAGGATGGAATTGGAGATTTAATAATAGTTGATATTGGTGGAGCAACAACTGATATCCACTCTATTGGTAAAGGTGATCCATCTAAACCAGGAGTGTTACTGAAAGGTCTAGAGGATCCATTCGCTAAAAGAACTGTTGAAGGGGATTTAGGAATGAGATACTCTGCAATCTCTTTATTGGAAGCAGCTGGAAGTAAAAAAATAAGAAACTATTTGAATGATTTAGATAAAAAATGGGATATAAAAGGAATGTGTAATTTTAGACACGATAATATTAAAATGGTTCCTCAAACAAAAGAGGATGTTTTGTTTGATGAGGCTATGGCAAAAGCAGCCACTGAATTATCGATGACAAGACATTGCGGAGTTTTAGAATGTATATATACTCCGATGGGAACAATGTTTAATCAAAGTGGAAAAGACCTTTTAAATGCACCATATATAATTGGAACTGGTGGAGTTATCGTTCATAGCAAGAATCCAAAAGGGATATTAGAGGCTGGAAAATTTAATCCTAATGAACCAATTTATTTAAAACCAGAAAATCCTAAGTATATGGTTGATAAAACATATATTTTATCAGCTATGGGGTTATTAGCTCAAAAAGAGCCAGATTTAGCAGTGAAAATAATGAAAAAATATCTAATTGAAGTATAAGTTTTGAGGAGGAGTCTGATCGATGAATTTAAAATTTAAAAAATGGACTGAAGAAGAGTTCTTTAAAGTGAGAGAAGAAGTTTTAAAACAATGGCCAACAGGAGCGGATGTAGATTTAGAAGAAGCAGTAGCTTACCATAAAACATTACCTGAGCACAAAAATTTTGCTAAAAAGTTAATAGATGCTAAATCTAAAAATATAACACTAGCTCAACCAAGAGCAGGAGTAGCTTTAGTAGAGCAACATATAGAGTTATTAAACTTCTTAGATACTGAAGGAGGAGCAGATTTACTACCTTCAACTATAGATTCTTATACAAGACAAAATAAATATGAGAATTGCGAAAAAGGAATAGAGGAGTCTAAAAAAGCTGGAAGATCATTACTTAACGGATTCCCAGGTGTAAACCATGGAGTTAAAGGTTGTAGAGAGGTTGTAGAAGCAGTAAATCTACCTTTACAATTAAGACATGGAACTCCAGATGCGAGATTATTATCAGAGATAATGTTAGCAGCAGGATATACTTCAAACGAAGGTGGAGGAATATCTTATAACATTCCTTACGCAAAATCAGTTACTCTTGAGCAAACAATAAGAGATTGGCAATATTGTGATAGATTAGTTGGATTATATGAAGAAAAAGGAGTATCTATCAACAGAGAACCATTTGGACCACTAACAGGAACTTTAGTTCCGCCATCAGTATCAAACGCAGTTCAAATAATTGAGTGTTTATTAGCAGCTGAGCAAGGAGTTAAAAATATAACTTTAGGATATGGACAATGTGGAAACTTAGTTCAAGACGTTGCAGCAGTGAGATCTATGATGGAGCAAGCTGAAGAGTATTGTAAAGAGTTTGGATATGAAAACATGCAACTGACATCTGTATTCCATCAATGGATGGGTGGATTCCCAGAGGATGAAGCTAAAGCGTTTGGAGTAATTTCAAATGGTGCTTCAGCAGCAGCATTAGCAGGAGCAACAAAAGTTATCGTAAAAACACCTCATGAAGCTATTGGAGTACCAACAAAAGAAGCAAATGCAATGGGTATCAGAGCAACAAAAATGGTGTTAAACCTATTAAGAGGTCAAAAGTTACCAAACTCTGAAGAGGTTCAATTTGAAAAAGATATGATTAAAAAAGAAGTAAAACAAATTATAGATAAAGTGTTAGAGTTAGGAGAGGGAGATTTAGCAGTAGGAACTGTTAAAGCTTTCGAGCAAGGAGTTTTAGATATTCCGTTTGCACCATCTAAGTATAATGCAGGAAAAATGTTACCAGCAAGAGATAACAACGGAATGATCAGATACTTAAATGCAGGAAACTTACCATTATCAGAGGATATTAAAGCTTTCCATACTGCAAAGTTACAAGAGAGAGCAGCATTTGAAGGAAGAGAAATCAGTTTCCAAATGACTGTAGATGATATATTTGCTGTAGGAAAAGGAACTTTAATTGGAAGACCAGCGGGGAAATAGTTTAATAAAATAGTTTGAATAGAAAAGATTATAAAATTGATTTATTTATAAAAGTTAGGGGAGGTATTCCCCTCGCAAAAATCAGGAGGAATTAAAATGAGAATAGTTGATGTAGTATGTTCAGCAGGAAAAACAGGATTCTATTTCGATGATCAAAGAGCTATAAAAAAGGGAGCAGGGCATGATGGTTTTGCTTATGTAGGAGAAACTATGACAGAAGGATTCTCTTCAATAAGACAAGCTGGAGAATCAATATCTGTACAACTTATTTTAGAAGATGGTCAAGTTGCTTTTGGAGATTGTGCAGCAGTACAATATTCAGGTGCGGGAGGAAGAGACCCATTATTCTTAGCTAAAGATTTCATTCCTGTAATTGAAAAAGAGATAGCTCCAAAATTAATAGGAAAAGAGTTAGAAAACTTTAAATGTTTAGCAGAAGAGTTTGATGGAATGTTACTTGATGGAAAAAGATTACATACTGCAATCAGATATGGAATTACTCAAGCTTTATTAGATGCAGTAGCAAAAGCTAGAAAAGTAACTATGGCTGAAGTTATTCAAAAAGACTACAATACAGGTTTAGAAATTTCTAAGAGACCTATATTTACTCAATCAGGAGATAACAGATATGAGAATGCAGACAAAATGATAATAAAATCTGCTGATGTTTTACCTCATGCTTTAATAAATCATGTTGAAACTAAATTAGGAAACAAAGGGGAACTGTTACTTGAGTATGTTGGATGGTTAAGAGATAGAATCATTCATTTAAGAGATACAGAGAATTACGCACCTATTTTACATATAGATGTATATGGAACAATTGGAGCAGCATTTGATTGTGATACTGTAAAAATGGCAGATTACTTACAAACTTTAGTGGATGCAGCAAAACCATTTAAATTAAGAATTGAAGGTCCTATGGACGTAGAGGATAGAGATAAGCAGATTGAAGCTTTAGCAGCATTGACAGCTGAAGTTGATAGAAGAGATATGGGAATAGAGTTAGTTGCTGATGAGTGGTGTAACACTTACGAGGATATCGTAGCTTTCGCAGATGCAAAAGCAGGTCACGTAGTTCAAATAAAAACTCCAGATCTAGGAGGAGTAAATAACATAGCAGAAGCAATTCTTTATTGTAATAAAGTTGGAATCGGATCATATTCAGGTGGAACTTGTAACGAAACTAACAGATCAGCTGAGGTTACTACAAATATAGCTATGGCTTGTGGAGCTCTTCAAGTATTAGCTAAACCAGGAATGGGTGTTGACGAAGGATTTATGATCGTATTCAACGAAATGAGTAGAGTAGAAGCTTTAGTAAACAGAAGAAAGTAATAGACTTTTGATTCTGGAAAAGGTGGGAAAATCCTACCTTTTCCTTTAATTTTATAGAATAGTATAAGAGGTGAAAAAATGACAATAAATAAACCAGCGAAGTGTGGAACACTAGAATCTAATGATATATTTATTATGTTAACTCCATCAGAGAATGGAATTATCATTGAATTAGAAAGTGTTGTAGAAAAACAATTTGGAAATCATATAAGAAACATTATAGAAGAGAAACTAAAAGAGATGGGAATTACATCGATATTGGTTAAAGCTCAAGATAAAGGTGCTCTAGATTATACGATAAGAGCTAGAATTGAAGGAGCTGTAAAAAGAGGTTATTAAATTTTCCTTTAAGGTGAGGTGTTAGTGTGAAATTAAGAAGAACAATGTTATTTATGCCTGGAAATAATCCAGGAATGCTTCAGACAGCAGATACATTTGGAGCAGATTCAGTTATATTTGATTTAGAGGATGCTGTGGCTTTAACGGAAAAGGATGCAGCAAGAATATTAGTTACAGAAGCTATGAAAACAATGAGTTATGGAGATACAGAAGTTGTAATAAGAATAAATCCGTTATCATCACCTTTTGCGATGGAGGATATTGACAAAATGGCTAGATTAAAGCCGGATGCAATTCTTTTACCAAAGGCGACTCCAGAGGATATCTCTGTATTAGAAAAAGAGTTGGAAAGAATTGAAAAAGAGGAAGGGTTTGAAATAGGAGAGATAAAAGTTCACGCACTAGTTGAAACAGCATATGGTGTAGAAACAGTTTATGAAACTTTGAAAAGTTCGAAAAGGATAGAAGCTGTATTGTTAGGCGGAGAGGATTTAGCAGCAGATTTAGCAGTAAAAAGAACTCGGGATTCAGATGAGTTATTTTATGCTAGAACTAAAATTGTAAATGCATGTAAAGCTTTAAAAATAGATGCTGTAGATACTCCGTTTACAGATACAAATGATTACGAAGGCTTAGAAGCTGATTCTAGAAAAGCTAAAATGTTAGGATTTACAGGTAAATTAGCTATCAATCCAAGACAGATAGATACAATTCATAATGTATATTCTCCAACAAAGCAAGAGATAAATCATGCAATGAGAGTGATGTCAGCAAAAGAGGATGCAGAAAAAGATGGGTTAGGAGTATTCTCTTTAGATGGAAAAATGGTTGACCTTCCAATTATAAACAGAGCTATTCAGACTTTAGAGATTGCTGAAATGATTGGTTTAATAGATTAATTTTAAAGGTGAGGTGTTCTAATGAAAAATATTTTAGGAAGAGATATTCCTGAATTTATAGATGGGTATGGAGAGGTAAAGCAGTATGAGGGATACCTTTCAAAAAAAGATGGATTGGTAAAAAAGGATTTTAAATTTAAAACCATAACTAGAGAGGATTCTAAATTATATAGAGATTTAAATGAATTGATGGATAGATTACCATTGAGAGATGGGATGGTTGTATCTTTTCATCACCACTTGAGAAATGGAGATTTCGTTTTAAATATGGTTATGGAGGAGATTGCTAAAAGAGGTTATAAAGATATAACGATTGCAGCAAGTTCAATTTTTCCATGTCATAAAGGGTTAGTAAAGATGATGGAGGATAAGATTGTAACAGGAATATATGCAGCTTATATTTCTGGACCAGTGGCAGAGGCTATATCAAATGGGAAACTTTCTAAACCTGCAATTATGCATACACATGGAGGAAGAGCTAGAATATTTGAATCAGGAGAGAGAAATATAGATATTGCATTTATGGCAGCACCTACTAGTGATGAATATGGAAATATAAATGGTGTAGATGGAAAATCTGCTTGTGGAGCTTTAGGGTATGCTCATACGGATGCAGAGTTAGCTGATATCGTTGTAGCGATAACTGATAATTTAGTAGAGTTTCCAAATTCAACAATAGAAATAAATCAAACAAATGTTGATTATGTTTTAGTTGTGGATGCTATTGGAGATCCGAAAGGGATTGTTTCAGGAACAACTCAAATAACTAAGAATCCGATAGGATTAAAAGTAGCAGATTTAACGGCTAAATTTATAGAGGAATCTGGATATTTGAAAAATGGTATGAGTTTCCAAACAGGAGCAGGAGGAATATCTTTAGCAGTGGCAGCTCAACTTAAAAATATAATGAAGCAAAAAGAGATTTGTGGAAGTTTTGCTTCAGGAGGAATAACAGGTTATATAGTTGATATGTATAAAGAGGGATTATTTAAGGCGTTGTTTGATGTACAGTGCTTTGATTTAGAGGCTATAAAATCAGCTAAAGAGAATTCAGCGCATATAACTATGTCAGCATCGATGTATGCAAATGCAAACAATAAAGGAGCTGTAGTAAATAAGCTGGATGTTGTTATTTTAGGAGCGACAGAGATTGACACAAACTTTAATGTAAATGTTACAACTGGTTCTAATGGTGTTATAATGGGAGGATCAGGTGGACACTCAGATACAGCTGCTGGATCTAAGCTTTGTATAATAGTATCTCAACTTGTTAATTCGAGATTATCTGTAGTGAAAGATAAGGTTACGACTTTAACAACTCCAGGAGAAACAGTAGATATCCTTGTAACTGAAAGAGGAATTGCAATAAATCCTTTAAGAAAAGATTTAATAGAGAGATTTAAAGAATCGAAGCTTCCAATAAAAACAATTGAAGAGTTAAGAGCAATTGCAAAAGCTATGACAGGACAAGAAAATGATATTGAGTTTGAGGATGAAATTGTAGCAGTTGTAGAGTATAGAGATGGAACTGTTATAGATACAATAAAAAAAATTAAAAATTAAAACTTTTTTAGAAAAAATTTGGTCTAAAAAATATAATAAAGAATAAAAGTGTGAATAAAGTAATATCCCCCCGTTTTAAAAGAACCTCGTTTGAGGTTCTTTTAATTTTTTGTAAAATAATAAATTATAAAGGAAAAAAATGATAGAATAGGAAATAATACTTCAGGAGGATGATACGATGATAAATAATATTAGAAATTACATAAACGAATTGCAGCTAACACATTTTTATAGTCAAATTAAAGGGGCTTTAGAAAACTATAAACGTTCAAATTCAAATCTATGGGCTAATACACTATGTTACTTCACAACTTTATCATTTATTCCATTGTTGGCTATAGCTTTTAGTATAGCTAGATGGTTTGGGATAGATAGCTATTACTTGAGACAATTAACTGAAAGTTCTCCTTTGAATGAGGAAACAGTTAAAGTGATATTGGATATAGCACAAAACTTATTGCAGAGTACAAGAAATGGAGTTATAGCAGGAGTCGGTTTTGTATCTTTGGGATGGGTTATTGTTTCAATGTTTTCAGTTATAGAGAAAGCACTTAATAGTATTTGGGGTATCAAAAAAACTAGAGGTTTTTTTAGAAAAGTTAGTGATTATCTACTGGTATTTTTTATGCTTCCGATAAGTGTAATAGGTGCTAATATTTTAAATAATATAAAGTTAGAATTTTTTTATACAGAACATATATTGAATTTAGTGGCACCCTATTTTGCTTTGTGGATCTTTTTTATATTCTTTTATATGGTTTTACCAAATACAAAAGTAGCGTTAGTCCCAACTATTTGGAGTAGCTTTGTAGTTTCATTTTTTCTAAATCAAAGTAATATGTTATTATTGAAACTACAAATAATAATAGCAACATATAATAAAATATATGGTAGTTTTTCTGTTTTACTGTTATCGTTAATTTGGCTTAAAGTTGTTTGGTTTTTAATATTAATTGGAGCTCATTTTTCATATATTTTACAAAATAGAGAAAACTTGGGGAAGATAGAGGATATAAAAAAAATTAATTTCAAATCAAAGTATTTAGTTACAAAAAAAGTTTTATTATTTTTAGTAAAAAACTACTTAGATAATAAAAAAGCAGTCACTGCCCTTGAAATTTCTGAAGAATTAAAAATACCTTTAGAATTAAGTAAAAATATACTAGAAGAGCTTAGAAAGTTAGAATATGTTTCGATTATAGAGAGTGATAGTGTAGAAGAAAAAAGATACAAATTAACAATGTGTGTAGAAATAATAACTTTTAAAAAATTGTATGAAGATTTAGAAAAGGTTGGAGAAAATTTAGACATTGAAGTAGTATCTTTTGATGAAAATATAAAAGTAATAGATTATTTTAAAAATATTTGATTGACAAAGTTTTTAAAATATAATATATTTTACTTACATAAAGTATGTAGGAGGATTTTCATGAGAGATAAAATACAAGAAATACTTGCAAATGATGTGAAAGCATCTTTAAGTAAAGTGGCAAAAGAGTTAGAGATGCCATTAATAGAAGTTTTAAGACAAGCTCCAACAGTAAAAAAATATGACGTAGCTAAAATAGATGATCTATTTGCAGTTTTAAGAAGTTGGGAAAGAGTATTTTTAATAGTTATAACACCAGCATTTGTAATTGAGATTCAAGATAAGTTTGCTGAAGGATTCTATGCCCATGGATATTTCAACTTCCATGATAAAAACTCTTCAATTGGAGGACACTTAAGTGTTGATAAGATAAAAGAGATTTTCTTAGTAAAAGATGTTATGTTCGGAAGAGAAAGCTATTCAATTAGATTCTATGGAGAAGACGAAAAAGAAATCTTCGGAATCTATGTTCCTAGAGATGAGAAAAAAGAATTAATTCAAGAATGTGTTGATAGTTTTAAGAGTTTATAAAAATGAGAAAAGGAAGAGAAATTTAAATCTCTTCCTTTTATTTTTATATAGTTATTTTATTGAATTCATTATAGATAGTGCAAATTCTTTTGCTTTGTTTAAATCAGATTCATCTGGATGAGATTTAGCAGCGTCCCATCTTTTTGTTCTTTCTTCACTTGGAGCCATTTTGTGGTCTGAAGGTAGTGTTGAAAACCAAGCTATAAGCTTAGGATCAATAGCACCTTGACAGAAATATCCACCGTGAATATTGTTGTTATTATCTTTTAATAATGTTTCAATATTAGTTATACAATCTTTTGCATGGTCAGAATCAGGATAAGCACCTAAGGTAAAGAAGTAAGCTACATTTTTATCGAATATTTGCTTAGCTAAAGTTAAAGCTGTTTGATCGAAAGTAGCTCTATCAATCCATCCTCCAACAAAGATTAAATCGTAGTCTAAATTAACAATTTCTGAAATTGGTAGAAGACTAGCTTGTGGAATATTTTCATGAATAGCTTTCGCTACTTTTTCAGTATTTCCAGTTTTTGATGAGTACGTAATAAGTATTTTCATAAAATTTAAATCCTCCTATTATTTTTGATTAAATTTGAATTCTTTGTAAAAATAAAGTTTAATAGCTTTTCCATTTAACATAACAGGAGTAAGCCTCCATCTTTTTAAAGTTTTTTCAACTTCACTTTGGAAACCTAAACTATCTTTGTCACTATAGAATTTAACCTCTTCAATTTCACCTTTTAAACCAACAAGGAATCTTACTTTTATAGAAACCTCTTTGTTGTAACTTATTCTCTTAGCAGCTAATGGGTAATCAGGATCAGGTTGAGATATAAATGAATATGTAAGTCCTTGAACACCTTGATTTCTAGCAGCAAAAACACCTTGAGATAGTTCGATTAAGTCACTACTATTGTTGCTTGGAGCAGTAGATTGTTGAGACTCAGGTTTTTTTGTTGGTTTTTTATCTTCTGTAACCTCTTTTTTAGGAAGTTTTTTCTCGGGTGTTTTTTTTGGTTTTTCAACTTTTTTTTCAGGTTCCTTTTTGATTACCTCAAGTTTTTTCTCTTCAACTTTTGGCTCAGGAATAGGCTCTGGGATAATAGCCTTTTCTTCGATGACCTCTTCAACAGGAGCTTCGTTTTGAACAGGCTCAGACGGTTGGAAAGAGTTAAAATTTACGGATATCGAAGGAGTGCTAAAATCATTTCCGACATTGTCAATTTCATATTTTTTATTGGTATCTAGAGAAAAACCAAAAATAAAGATAAATATATGTAAAGCTATAGAAAAAATAACAAATTTCATAATTCCTCCAAAATACAAGTAATAATTTCGTAATAATTATAACAAAAAATATTTTAATTATCAAATTATTTATTAAAAAATACTTTGTTTAAAAAATATATTGACTATTTGGTACAAAGTTAATATAATAACTTTGAATGTCAAAATATTAAAATTCAGGAGGGAAATAGATGATAGAGATGATTAAAGCTGGAGGACCACTTATGGGAGTGATTATTTTTCTTTCAGTAGCGGGATTAACAGTAATATTAGAAAGAGGTTACTATTTCTTTAAAAATGAAAAAGACAACGGAGAGTTACTATTAAATCATTTAGAAAAATTTATAAAAAATAATGAAAAAGAGAGAGCAATAAAAGCGTGTGATTCTTTTAAAAATACATCAGCAAAAGTTATGAAAACAATTTTAATAGAGTATAACGGTGGAAAAATGAATTGTTGTACTTATGATTATTTAGAAGAGAAAGCAAGAGAGTGTGCACTAAGAGAGATGCCAAAATTAGAAAGACATATGTGGATATTAGCACTAGCAGCTAACGTTACACCTCTAGCTGGATTATTAGGAACAGTTACAGGAATGATAGGTGCATTTACAGCGATGTCAAAGCATGGAGCTGGAGATCCAACAGTTTTAGCATTTGGAATATCTCAAGCACTTATTACAACAGCATCAGGTCTTATAGTTGCTATTCCAGCACTTATATTCTATAACTTCTATCAAAAGAAGATTGAAAAAGCTATGCTTGATATGGAAAAAAATGTAGTGGAGTTTATAAATATATTAAGAAAAATGTAGGAGAGTAGTAATGTTAAAATCAAAAGGATTTTTGAACTATCAAAGAAAGCAATTAACACCTGATTTAACACCTTTAATTGATGTGGTTTTCTTACTACTAATATTTTTTATGGTAGCAACAACATTTGATGATATGAAAGGTATGAAGATTGATTTGCCAAAATCTGAAGTTGCTGAAATAGTAGAAGCAACAGATAAGGTATCGGTTTTAGTGACGGTTGATGGTCAATTAAAATTAAAAATAGATAGAAGAAATGATAGCTCGATGATAGATATCACAAAAGAGGAGTTATTAGAAAAGATTAAAGAAACAATTTCAACGATGGAAAATAAAAGAGTTGCGATATTAGCTGATAGAGGGATTGATTATGGTGATGTTGTAGATATAATGTCAGATATAAAATTAGCAGGAGCAGCAGCAATAGATATAGAGACTAAAGGGAAGTGATTAAATAATGCGTTTTGAAACAAGACATAAAAGCCACCATAATTCATCAGGATTAATAGGGAAATATTATCCACAAAGAAGAATTACAGAACAGGATTTCTTAAACAAATTGTCAGAGGAACCAAAGGATGTACCAAGAGCAATATATGTACATACACCATACTGTGATAAAATCTGTTCGTTCTGCAACTTAAATAGAGAGCAACTTAGTGGAAGTTTAGATTCTTATGCTGATTATCTAGTTGGAGAATTTGATAAATATGGACAATATAGATACTTTAAAGAAAAAGGTGTCGATGTAATATACTTCGGTGGAGGAACACCAACTGTTTATAAAAATGATCAGTTAGAAAGAATACTTCAAAGTGTAAATAGAAATATAATCTTTGCAGAGGGATATGAGTTTACATTAGAAACAACACTACATAACTTAAATCCAGAAAAAATAGAGTTGATGAACAAATATGGAGTAAATAGGTTATCTGTAGGAATTCAAAGTTTCTCAGACGCAGGAAGAAAGTTCTACAATAGAACTTATACTAAAGCTGAAGTGAAAGAGAGATTGTTAGATTTAAAATCAAAGTTTAACGGTGAAGTTTGTATAGATATTATCTATAATCATCCAACTCAAACAGTAGAAGATGCAAGAGAGGATGCAAGAGTTATAAAAGAGTTAGATTTAGGAAGTTCTAGTTTCTATTCGCTAATGGTTCATGAAGGTTCAACACTATCTCACGACATAAAAGATGAGAAGGTAAAACTTCAAGATGATTTAAAAAGAGAGAGAGAGTTACATGACGCTTTCGTAAAAGAGTTAACAACAGATAGCGATTACTATGTTTTAGAATTAACTAAGATAGCTAAAGCAGGAAGAGATAACTATAAATATATAAAAACAAGAACATTCGGAGGAGATACGTTCCCAATCGGTGTAGGTGCTGGTGGAAATGTTGATAATATATCTGTATTTAGAATGAAAAAAGAGATGGGAATGTTTGTTGAGAAAAGTGAGTATCAACAAAGATTAGATAGATTTAATGGATTATTCCAGTTCCCAACAGTTGAAAAAGATGTAGTTAATGAGATTTTAAACTTTACAGAGCAAAAAGTATTTGAAGAGGTAATGTCTGAATTAAAGGCTGATGGGTTTGTAACAGAAAATGAAACACATTACAATTTAACGAGTGACGGTCTATTTTGGGGTAATAATATATCTAGAGAGGTTTTAACTACTGTAGTTGAAAAAACTTTAGAGATAACAAAAAGTAAAGTTTAGAGAGGGATTAAATTATGAACAAGAAGATAGCAGTGTTAAGTTTATTAGTAACAGCTTTGAGTTATTCTAATGATGACTTTTTCTATGAGGAAGCTAATAAAGGAGTTAAATTAAATGAAAGTGTTATTTCAACAACAGGGTTTGAAACATCACAAAGAAATGTAACAAATACAGTTACAGTTATAACAGCAAAAGATATTGAAGAGAAAAATTATCAATCAGTATCAGATGCTTTAAGAGATGTACCGAGTGTAAATATAATTGGAGATCCAAAAGATCCGATTATAGATATGAGAGGGCAAGGAACAAAGGCAGCAGAGAATGTACAAGTTTTAATTGATGGAATTTCAACAGGATCATTAGATTCAAGTCATGGAAGAATGCCTATAAATACAGTTCCAGTTGAAAATATAGAAAAGATAGAAGTGATTCCAGGTGGAGGAGCGATACTTTATGGAAGTGGAACTAGAGGAGGAGTAATTAATATAATTACTAAATCTGGTGCAGGATATAAAGGTGGATCTGTCTCTAGTGAATTTACTAGTTTTGGAACTAAAAAAGGTGATGTATCATTCGGAACTACTGTAGGAGATTTCGGAGTAGGAATTAACTATACAAAAAATGATTACAAAGGTTTCAGAGATGGAGATGAATCAGATTCAGAATTCTTTGAAGGAAGTTTAAAGTATAAAATTGATGAAAATCAAAATATTACTTTAAAATATTCAAGATATGATGAAAATGCAACATCACCAGAAAGATTGACAAAAGAGCAGTTATCAGACCCAACACAGTCAGGGCTTACAAGTTCAAAAGATTTAGCGATGCTTGATGTGGTTAAAGATGAATTTAACTTGAAATATGAAAATAAAATAAATGATAATTTGAAGTTGGATATATTATCGTTCTATCAAGAATCGGATATTGAAACTGTAGGAACTAAGGGAAGCGGAAGAATAGAATTAGAAGATAAAAAAGTTGGATTCAAACCGAAGCTTCAATTAAAATATGGAGAAAATAATGAGATTGTATTTGGATACGATTTTATATCTCAAGAGATGAATAGGGTTACAGGTTCTAGTACAAACTATAATCTAAGTGATTTTACTAAAATGACAAACAGTGGGTTTGTTTTAAATAGAAATAGATTTGGAAAGATTGAATTCACTCAAGGATTCAGATACGAACGTGCTGATTACGATTTAAAAAGAAAAGATAACACTAGAAATCTAGATGAAAAAATAACAAAAGAAAATTATGCAGCAGAAGCGACAGTGAATTATCTGTATTCAGATACGGGAAATGTGTATGCAAAGATAGAAAGAGGATTTAGATCACCTCTTCCACCAGAGATGGCTAATACACAGGATTATTCATTAAGTAAAGCAGATTCAGAAACATATTTAACTTATGAGTTAGGTGCAAAAGACTATATCTTAGGAAGTTATGTAAATGGAGCAGTATATTACACAGAAACAGATAATGAGATAGCAAGAGTAGCTATTCCGGGGACATTCTATTTCGATTACTATAATATAGGAAAAACTAAAAGATATGGAGCTGAGTTATCAGCAGAGCAATACTTTGGAAAATTAACTGTTAGAGAAAGTTATGCTCTTATAAAAACAGAGATATTAGAATCAGCAAATTCTAAGTTAGAAGGAAAAGAGATAAGCGATGTACCTACGAATAAGTTATCATTAGGATTATCTTATGAGGTAACACCAAAGTTTACAGTTTTAACAGAGACTGTTTATACATCAGCTTACTACATAAATGATGAAAATACTGGAGGAAAGCAAAACGAGAATGTTGTTACAAATGTGACGTTTAACTATAATCCAACAGAAACATTAAAACTATACACAGGAGTAAGAAACCTGTTTAATGAGAAATACTATAACTCTATAAAATCAGATGGAAAATATTTTGATCCAGCAGCAGAAAGAAGTTTCTATGCAGGATTTAAATACAACTTCTAAAAACAGGGAGAATTAATATGAAGAAACATGTGTCATTAATATTAATTCTGGGAATAATACTGACAGGAACACTTTCTATTGGCTTAGGAAGTGTTTCTGTGCCATTGGAGCAACTATTTTCAATGTCAACTGCCCCAGATTATATAAAAACAATAATTTACGAAATAAGATTACCAAGAATAATTATGGCATTATTGATAGGGATGATGTTATCATCGAGTGGTGTTGTGGTTCAAGCTGTGTTTCAGAATCCTTTAGCTGACCCTTACATAATAGGAATAGCAGCGAGTGCGACATTTGGAGCAGTAATAGCTTACGTATTCCAATTACCAGATATATTTTACGGAGTGCTAGCATTTTTATCATGCTTAATAAGTACTTTCGTAATATTTAAGCTTTCAAATAGAAATGGAAAAGTTGATATAACAACGTTATTGATAGTAGGAATAGCTGTATCATCATTTATAGGTGCATTTACATCGTTTGCGATGTATCTTATAGGTGAAGAATCATTTAAAATTACTATGTGGTTAATGGGGTATTTAGGAGGAGCGACGTGGACAAAGGTAGCACTTTTATTTGTACCATTGGTATTTTCTCTAATCTTCTTCTATTTACAAAGAAATCAGTTAGATGCTCTGCTATCAGGAGATGAAGAAGCAAACTCTTTAGGAGTTGATGTTCATACGTTAAAAGCAAAAGTTTTAACTGTTTCAGCGTTAGTAGTAGCCTTTTCAGTAGCGTTTTCAGGAATGATAGGATTTGTAGGTTTAATTATACCTCATTCAATAAGAATGTTAGTGGGACCTTCAAACTCAAAATTAATTCCAAACTCAGCTTTAGCAGGAGGATTCTTCTTACTAATCTGTGATACTATTGGAAGACTTTTATTAGCACCAGTTGAGATACCAATAGGTGTTGTTACAGCGTTCTTTGGAGCACCATTCTTTTTATATCTAGCATTTAAATCTAAAGGAGGAAGATAAGATGGGTATTAAAGTTGAAAATCTATCTTTTTCTTATGGAGATAGAGCTATTTTAAAGAATTTAAAAGTTCAAATAAAAAAAGGAAAGATGACAGGAATATTAGGACCAAATGGATGTGGAAAGTCCACTTTTCTAAAAAATATACTTGGTTATTTAACTCCAAATAGTGGAGAGATTATTTTCAATGGAAAAGATACAGTTGGGTTATCTAAAAAAGATAAAGCTAAACTTGTATCATTAGTTCCACAAAAATCAAATTTAATGACAAATATGTCTGTGAAAGATTTTGTTTTAATGGGGAGATTACCTCATTTAAAATCGAGCTGGGCAGGATATACATTTGATGATAAAAAAAAGGTAGAGGATAATCTAAATTTTTTAGGACTATATAAGTTCAGTGAAAGAGTAGCAGTAAGTTTATCTGGAGGAGAGTTTCAAAGAGTATTACTAGCAAGAGCGTTAACTCAAGAGCCAGAAATACTACTTTTAGATGAACCAACTTCGGCACTTGATTTAAATCACGCTGTAGAACTACTAAATAAAGTTAAGAATTTATCTTTAGAAAAATCACTGACAAGTGTTGCAGTTCTTCATGATCTTAATTTAGCGGCAATGTTTTGTGATGAGTTAATAATGATGAAAGATGGAGAGATTAAATTCCAGGGAACACCATTAGAAGTTTTGACAGAGGAAAATTTACAAGCAGTTTATAATCTAAAATCAAAGGTTATAAAAGATGAAAATGGGATACCATATATTATTCCATTAGTATAAGGAGAGATTATGAAAAAATTAGCAATTTTAGCATTTACAGTTTTGATGAGTAATTTTGCCTTTGCTTTAAAGTTAGAGAATGGATTTATTGTAGATTCTAGAGGTAATAAAGTAGAGGAAAAAGAATATAAAAAAGTTTTAATATTAGACCCAGCAGCGGTTGAATCATTTTATTTAATTGAAGGAGAAAAAAGTATTGTAGCTATAGCAGATACAGCAAAAAATCCTATATGGCCACAAGAGAAAACAAAAGATCTCCCAAAAGCTGGAACTATAATGAAGCCATCGATAGAGCAGGTTCTAAGTTTTACTCCAGATCTTGTAATATTAAATACAATGTCTGAAGCATTTGGAGAGAGCTTAAAAGCTAGAAAATTAAAATTTATAATAAATGAAGCAAATTCTTTTGATCAAATTTTAGAAAATTTAGAGGTGTATGGAGTAATAACTGGTCAAAGAGAAAAATCGGAAAAGTTAGTACAGGATTATAAAGCTAAGCTAGATGGTATAAAGAAAAAGATAGAAGAAAAGCCATTGAATATTAAAGGAGCATTTCTATTCTCGACATCTCCAATGATGGTATTTACTCCAAACTCTTTACCAGGTCAGATATTTGATACGCTAGGTATTGAGAATATAGCAAAAGGTTTACCAGGAGGAAGACCGATACTTTCACCAGAATATTTATTAGCTCAAAATCCAGATTTATTAGTTGGATCAATGGCAATAAAAAATAAAAATGATATTTTAAATAGTAATCCAGTTGTAAAACAAACTAAAGCAGGGCAAAAAGGTAATATGATGATAATTGATTCAGATAAAATACTGAGAGGAACTCCGAGAGTTATAGATGCTCTAGAAGAGTTATATCAGGAGTTATCGAATGTTAAATAGTGTTTTAAGATACTATCTAAAAGAAAAAAAACTGCTAACTTATTTTTTAGTTAGCAGTTTTTTTGTAACTGGTTTGGATTTGTATGGCCCGATAGTAGTTCAAAACCTAATAGATAGATCAATACCGAATAAAAACGTTAAAGAGTTCTTCGTGTTCTCAGCAGCCCTGCTAGGAATATATGTGATTAGGTTAGTGTTGTCTGTTTACTCTAGTTCGAGAGGACAGTTGATGGGAAATAGAATAAAGTTTCTGATGAGAGAGGATTTATTTAAGAAAATTCTAAGTCAACCAGACACATATTTTATGAAAAATCAAAGTGGAGATATAATATCAAGAGTGACAAGTGATTTAGAAAATGTTTCAGCTCTTTTATATAGAGGATTAGAAGATTTTCTATTTTCTATATTATCAATAATTGGTGCAGTTGTTCTTATGGCTAATTTTAATTTGAAATTGACTCTATTAACGATGATACCTCTTCCTTTAGCTGTTTATTTTACAATTTATCAAAATAAAAAGTTAAAGGTAGGTTATGGTTTAGTAAGAGAGAGATTTTCAGGTCTTACTTCAAAAATTCATGATTCTTTAAAAACTGTATTTTTTATAAAAGATAATGTTTTAGAAGATGATGTCTTAGAAAAGTTCTCAGAAAGAAATAAAGAACTTTTAGATGTAGAAAAAACAAATATATTTAATACATCCGCTCTTATGTCAGGAGTAAATTTCTATAATCAACTTACTCAATTGATAGTGATATTTATAGGTGGATATATGCATATAAATGATGAAATAAGTCTAGGAGTTATCGTAGGTTTCATATTACTGACAAATAGATTTAGGATATATCTACTAAGATTGATGGGATTGATAGATGTTTTCCAAAGAGGAGCAACAGGAATTGGGAGATTTTTAGATATTATGAATATTCCAGATGAAAAAAATGGAGATATTCAGATGAGTGATGAGATAAAAAAAATAGAGGTTAAAAATTTAAGTTTCTCTTTTGGTAATCAAGATGTAATAAAAAACCTATCTTTAGTTATTAAAAAAGGCGAGAAAGTTGCTTTTGTAGGAGAGAGTGGGGTTGGAAAAACAACAATTTTCTCACTTTTAAAAAGAACATTTTTACCTGAAGAAAATAGAATATTAATAAACAATAACTGTATAACTGATTTGGAAAGAGAGAGTCTACTTAATAAGATAGCAGTTGTTGATCAAAGAGATAGTTTGATGAATGAAACAATTTTAGATAATATAAAAGTTGTGAAAAAAGATGCTACTGATGAGGAGATAATGAAAGCCCTAGAATTGGCTCAATTGAAAGAGTTTGTAGAGACTCTTGAGCACAAAGAGAATACTAAGTTAGGCCAAGGTGGAGTTAATTTAAGTTCAGGTCAAAAGCAAAGATTAGCAATGGCAAGGCTCTTTTTAAAGAATCCAGAGATTATAATGTTAGATGAGGGAACGTCAGCATTAGATAATATCCTAGAGAAAAAAATCATGGATAATATTTTAGAAAAGTTTAACGATAAAATAATAATCTCGATTGCTCATAGATTAAATACGATAAAAGAGTTTGATAAAATTGTTGTTTTAGGTAAAGAGGGTATCAAAGAGATGGGAGATTATAAAACTTTAATGGAAAAAGAGGGTGAGTTCTTTAGAATGTATAAAGCTGGAAATTTATAATCATACAAAAAAAGTGTAATTAATTCTTGACAAAGTTTGTAAAAAAATATACTATATGAGTATATAATAATTTGAAATACAAACTTAAAGGAGATTGAATAGTTATGATGAAGATGGCAATGGCAATGAATTTAAATAAAGATGAATTAAGAAAAGAGATAGATGAGTTTGAAGGAAGTTTTAAATCAGTAGTTTTAGGAACAGTTTCTAAAAATGGAGAGATAGATGTTACTTATGCTCCTTATGTAAAATATGAAGATGCAGGATATATATTTATCAGTGAAATAGGAGATCATTATGATAACCTAGTAGAGAACACTCAAAAGTTTGAGATTATGTTCTTACAAGATGAAAAAGAAGCTGCATCAGTATTAGTAAGAAAGAGATTAAGATACAATGTTACAGCTGAATTCCAACCAAGAGATGAGAGATTTGAAACTATTTTAGATATTTTCGAAGAGAGAATGGGACATGGAGTTAAGGTAGTACGTAAAATGGAAGATTTTCATTTAGTAAAATTAAATGTAATTGATGGAAGATTTGTTAAAGGATTTGGTCAAGCATTTAATTTAAAAGGTGATGATATCATTCATATGACTGGAGATAAAAAAACTCATAGATAAAAAAAGGATTATTGTGACTCTATAAAGTTACAATAATCCTTTTTTTTAAAACTTATCAATATGAATTTTAGAAAAGTCCATATCATTTTCATTTCGAGGTATTTTTTCTTCGTTTGGGTATCCTAGTGAAATAATTGAAACTATTTTGAAATGAGATGGTATTGATAATAAATTTTTTATATAAATTTCAGAATCGATTCCATCACTAGTTTTTCTATCTTTTACATTTATCCAGCAACTACCTAAGCCAAGTTGAAAAGCTTTTAGTTGAATTGTGAATGATGCAATAGAGGAGTCCTCGTTCCAAGTGTTTGATATCTCAGGATTTCCCAGAACAATAATTGCTGTGTCAGCTTCACTTAACATAGCTGAACCAACTTTTTTGGAAAAAGATAATTTATTTAAAATATCTTTATTTTGAGTTAGAATTAATTCAAATGGTTTTAAGTTTCTTCCAGAAGGTGAGGCTAAAGTAGTTTTTAAAATTTCATCTAATTTTTCTTTTTCAATATTTTGTGTAGTGTATTTTCTAATAGTTCTTCTTGATAAAAAATCCATATGTATCCTCCTGATATTATTTTATTTTTTATCTTATCACATAAAATAAAATAATAAAAAGGAAAAAAATAAAATAATAGAATAATATCTAGGAATACAAATAAGGAGGTAACTTAATAAAATGGTAAAATCGATTAGAGGATCTAAAACTGAACAAAATTTATTAAAGGCTTTTGCAGGGGAATCACAAGCAAGACAAAGATATACAATGTTTGCAGAAAAAGCTAAGAGTGAAGGTTATGAGCAGATAGCTGCATTATTTGAAGAAACAGCTTTAAATGAACAATATCATGCTAGAAGATTTTTCTCATTTTTAGAGGGAGGTCCTGTTGAGATAACAGCAACATATCCAGCTGGAATTGTTGGAACAACTATGGAGAACTTAGAAGAGGCTGCAGAAGGTGAATATGAAGAGTGGGCAGAGCTTTATCCTGGATTTGCTGAGGTGGCGATTGAAGAGGGGTATCCACAGGTAGCAGCGGCGTTTAAAGCGATAGTTGAAGTAGAAAAGCTACATGAAAAAAGATATCGTAAACTTCTTGATAATTTAGGTAGAGAGTTAGTGTTTAAAAAAGATGAAGATGTGAGATGGAAATGTAGAAAATGTGGTTATGTTCATTCAGGAAAAGAAGCTCCTAAGGTGTGCCCATCATGTTTAGAAAAACAGAAAGAGTTTGAAATGGAGTGTGTAAACTATTAAAATTGATTTAGAGAGGATTATATCCTCTCTATTTTTTCATTTCAAATTAAATTTGAAATAGTGTAAAATAATTAAAAAACAAAAATGGGGGGAGATTCATGATAGGAGAAAGTTTAGCACTTTTAGCAGCGTTTGGATGGGTGGGAAGTTCTATCTTTTTAGAGAAAGCAAGCAAAGAAGCAGGAAGTTTAGCTGTAAATTTAATTAGATTAGTTTTAGCAATGGTATTTTTAGGCATGATAACACAAATGAATAGAGGAATGTTACTACCTCTAGATGTTTCTAAAGAGTCTTTAAAATATCTATCTGTATCAGGATTATTTGGATTATTTTTAGGAGATTTCTTTTTATTTAAAGCTTATTTGAAAATAGGTCCTCGAATTACACTGCTTTTAATGACGTTTAGTCCTATAGCAGTATCAATATTAAGTTTTTTTATTTTAAAAGATAAAATAGAGCTATTAAAAATAGTAGGAATGCTATTGACAATAAGTGGAATTGCAACGGTTATTTTAAAGAAGAAAAGTGATGAGAGTTTTTCAAAATTAGGGTTTGTATATGCTGTATTAGCTATGTTAGGAGAGAGTTTTGGAATTGTTTTCACTCGAATGGGTTCTATAGATTATGATTCTTTTGCAACAATACAAGTCAGAACAATTCCAGCTATATTAGCTTTTATTTTGTATATAACGTATCGTAAAGAGTGGGGCGACATAAAGGATGGAGCAGTGAATAAAAAAGCGATGTTATATATATCATTAGGGACAATTATAGCAACAATGGGTGTAACATCTTTAGTCGAAGCGATGAAGCATGCACATGTTGGAATTGTGAGTACATTAGCTGCAACAAGTCCGATATTAATAATACCAATATCAATAGTTTGTTTTAAAGAAAAGATATCTGCTTTAGAAGTAGTCGGTGCAATGGTTTCTTTTGTTGGGATAACAACATTTTTCATACTATAAAACTTGATTTTTTATAATAAAAACAATATAATTATTTTTAATAAAATAAAAAAGGAAGGGATAAAAAATAGAGATACAGGTCTTGGTGGAAAATAAAAGTTCAAATAAAGAGTTAGCAAAGGAGCATGGCCTCTCTTTGTATATAGAAACGAAAGGTTTGAAAATATTATTCGATGTTGGAGAGAGTAAAAAGTTTTGGAAAAATGCTGAAAAATTAGGATTGAATTTAGAAGAGGTGAATTATCTGATTTTATCTCATGGTCATAAAGATCATGGAGGGGGACTTTCATATTTTCTAAAGAGGAATAAAAAAGCAAAGATTTATTGTAGTGAATATTATTTTGAAAAGCATTATAAGAAAATTTTTGGAGCGTATATAGACATAGGAATTCCTTATGAATATCTAGATGTTGAAAGATTTAATTTTGTGGAGGATACCTTAGAAATTGAAAATTTAAAGTTATTTCATTGTTTTGATAGGGAAAGTTATAATCCATTGAATGAAAGTCTTTATATAAAAAATGATAATGGTGAGTATATAAAAGATAATTTTAAGCACGAATTAAATCTAATAGTCGAAGAGGAAAACATTAAAGCTTTATTTATCGGATGTGCTCATAAAGGTGTGAGTAATATTTTAGATGAGTGTGAAGCTCGTGGTGATAGAGTAGATACAATAGTAGGAGGGTTTCACCTTTCAAGTAGAACAAGTTTAAATAAAAATGAAAAATATATAGATGAAACGATAGAGTATTTGAGTAAAAGTAAAGTTGAAAAGTTATATCCTTGTCATTGTACTGGAGAGTATGGTGTGAAGCGAATGAAAGAGAAGAGTGGAATTTATATATTGGATATTCAAGTGGGAAGTAAAATAAATTTATAGTTAAAATAGGGAGAGAACGTTGAAGTATAAAAAATTAAATGAAAAATTTCCAGAATTTATAAAAAATTTAGATAGGTTGGTAAAAATTCCTAGTTTTTTACAAGAGGATGAAAGTGGTTATCCATTTGGAAAAGAGATACAAAATGTATTAGAAGAAACTTTAAAAATTTGTAAAGAGTTAGGATTCAAAACTTTTATTGATCCAGAAGGGTATTATGGGTATGCTGAAATTGGAGTTGGAGAAAAATTAGTAGGTGTTTTAGGACATCTAGATGTAGTTCCACCAGGAGATTTAAAAAAGTGGAAAAATCCACCTTTTGAGCCTAAAGTTGAAGATGGAAAATATTTTGGAAGAGGATCTCAAGATGATAAAGGTCCTACATTGGCTGCTATATATGCCCTAAAAGTTTTATTAGAAACTGGATTTGAATTAGATTACAGAGTAAGATTTATATTTGGAACAGATGAGGAAAATCTTTGGAGAGATATGCCTAAATATGTTGAGAAAGAGGAGATGCCTACTGTAGGATTTACACCAGATTCTAAATTTCCATTGATATATGCAGAAAAGGGGCTATTACAGTGTAAGCTTATTTCTGAAAATGAAAGTGGAATGATATTTAAAGGTGGAGATGCATTTAACTCAGTTCCTTCAACGATTACAGTTCAAAAATCAAAGGGGCTTATAGAGGCATTAGAAAAATTAAATTATGAGTATTTAGAAAAAAATGGATGCGTTGAAATAATTGGAAAAAGTGTTCATGCTCAAGTAGCTGAAACAGGTGTAAATGCAATTAATAGATATATGCACGCTTTGAATGAGTGTGGACAAAATACAAAATCTGGTAAATTTATAGTGGAAAATATTATTGGTTATAATTTTGCAGAGCCTATTTTTGGAGAGGTGAAGGATGAACATTCTGGAGAATTAAAATTTAATATTGGTAAAATTGAATTTACAGAAAAAGAAGAGATTTTATGTATTGATATGAGAATACCGGTGACATATAGTGTGGAAAATATAATAGAAACAATAACAAAAAAGGCTTCTGAGTATGGATTTAGATATAAACCACACGACTATTTAAAATCTATCTATACACCTTTGGATTCACCTTTAGTAAAAACATTGATGTCAGCTTATCAAGAGATAACAGAAGATGTAATTTCTCAACCAATAGCTGGAGGGGGAGCTACGTATGCAAGAGCAATAAATAACTGTGTAGCGTTTGGTGCAGTTTTACCAAACAGCCCAAAAACAGAGCATCAGCCGAATGAGTACATAGTGTTAGATGACATAAAATTAGCTATGAAAATATATATGAGAGCATTTGAAAAATTTAAAGACTATAGATAAAAATATTAAAATTAACGGGGATAAAAAAACATCCTCGTTTTATTTTGATTAAAAAAATATGAATTACAGGTCATAATTTAATCGTAAAAACAATTGACTTATGAATACTAAAAAGGTATACTTTGGTTGAATATATATCAAATAAAATGGATTTTAGGAGGCAAATTATGAGTAAAATAGTAGTAGTAGGAGCAAATCACGCTGGAACAGCAGCAATTAACACAATTTTATCTAACTACCCAGGTCAAGAGGTAGTAGTATTTGATAAAAACTCAAACATTAGCTTTTTAGGATGTGGAATGGCTTTATGGATAGGAAAACAAATTTCAGGACCTGAAGGATTATTCTACTCTTCACAAGAAAAGTTAGAGTGTAATGGTGCTAAAGTTCATATGGAAACAGAGATAAAAAGAGTAGATTTTGACAATAAAGTTGTTTATGGAATGGATAAAAATGGAAATGAGATAGCAGAATCTTATGATAAGTTAATATTATCAACAGGATCATTACCAATAGATTTACCAATTCCAGGAAAAGATTTAGAAAATGTTCAATTTGTAAAATTATATCAACATGCTGAAGATGTAATAAAAAAATTAGAAAATAAAGAGTTAAAAAATATAGTAGTAGTTGGAGCAGGATATATTGGTGTTGAGTTAGCAGAGGCGTTCGAAAGATGTGGAAAGAATGTAGAGTTAGTTGATTTAAGTGACAGTTGCTTATCAGGTTACTATGATTCTGAATTCAGAGAGATGATGAAAGAAAATATGGTAAAAAATGGAGTTAACGTAAACTTTGGAGAGAAAGTATTAGAACTTAAAGGAAACGGAAAAGTTGAAGAAGTTGTAACAGATAAGAAAACTTACAAAGCTGATATGGTTATTTTAGCTGTTGGTTTTGTACCAAATAATATCTTAGGAAAAGAAAATTTAGAGTTATTTAGAAATGGAGCTTACAGAGTAGATTTAACTCAAAAGTCAAGTTTAGAAGATGTTTATGCAATTGGAGATTGTGCTACAGTTTACGATAACTCAATCGAAGATACAAACTATATAGCTTTAGCAACAAATGCAGTTCGTTCAGGTATCGTTGCAGCTCATAACGTGTGTGGAACTAAATTAGAGAGTATTGGAGTTCAAGGTTCAAATGGAATCTCAATATATGGATTAAATATGGTTTCAACGGGATTAACTTTAGAGAAAGCAAAAGCTTTAGGATATGATGCAATCGCAACTGAGTTCGCGGATCTACAAAAACCTGGATTTATCGAACATGATAATGATACTGTATTCTTAAAAATAGTTTATGATAAAAATACAAGAAGAGTTTTAGGAGCTCAAATGGCTTCGAGACAAGATATCTCAATGGGAATTCACATGTTCTCACTTGCTATTCAAGAGAAAGTGACTATAGATAAGATTAAACTATTAGATATATTCTTCTTACCTCACTTTAACCAACCATATAACTACATTACAATGGCTGCATTAAGTGCAAAATAATTATTAAAAAAGTTAGTTAGAAAAGTAACATAGAATTCTTGACATGTTCCTTCATATATTAGATAATATAAGAAGTATCGAAATAGGAGGAACAAAATGAGAAACAAGAAAACAATAGCTATGTTACTACTGACAACATCTCTTCTAGGGGCTTGTAGTACTGCAGATAAAAAAACTAGTGGAACTGTAAAAGGTGCAGCAGCAGGAGCACTAATAGGTCAATTAGTAGGAAAAGATACAAAGGGAACACTTATAGGTGCTGGAATAGGAGCGTTAGCAGGACTTGGTTGGGGAGCGTATAAAGATGCTCAATACAAAGAGTTTATGAATGCGTTAAATAGTACAAATATAACTGTGACAAATAACAAGGATAATATAAACTTAAGATTACCTGGAGAATCATCTTTTAAAAGTGGAAGTTCAATTTTAAATGGTGGGTTCTATGCACCTTTAAATTCGATAGCTGATATTATGAATAGATATCCTGAGACGAAGATTCAAGTTTCAGGATATACAGATAACACAGGAAATCCAAACTCAAATTTAAATCTTTCATTACAAAGAGCTCAAAGTGTAGCTAATTATTTATCTGCTCAAGGAGTATCTCCAAGTAGAATTTCAAGTGTGGGGTATGGAGATAGAAATCCTGTAGGATCAAACTCAACAATTGAAGGAAAAGCTTTAAATAGAAGAGTAGAGATTAATATATATCAAAAATAAGAGAAAAGGCTTTCGAGCCTTTTTTTTGTTTCAAAAATTGAAGGTAAATAAAGGTATTTAAGTGTATAAAAATACAATTCAAGTATTGAAATAGTCGTTTTATTCCAAAAAAGTTACAAAATGGTAAAAATAAAGTTATAATTTACCGTGAAAAGAAATGTAAATAGGGAGGTTTATAATGATTAGTTTTATAGGGTCATTGATAGCATTAATTTTAGGTTATGTAATCTATGGAAAGTATGTAGAGAAAGTATTTGGTATTAGTGAGAAAGAAACACCGGCGGTTCGTTTAGCAGACGGTGTAGATTATGTTGAGTTAGATTGGAAAAAAGCATTTTTAATTCAGTTTCTAAATATTGCTGGATTAGGACCGATATTTGGAGCAGTAGCAGGAGCACTTTGGGGACCAGCAGCATTTTTATGGATTGTTTTTGGATGTATTTTTGCAGGAGCAACACACGATTACTTATCAGGAATGCTTTCTGTTAGACACGATGGAGCAACAATAGCAGAGATAGTAGGTCATTATTTAGGGGATAACGCTAAAAAAATTATGAGAGTATTTTCAGTTGTATTGCTAGTTTTAGTTGGAGTTGTATTTGTAAATGGTCCAGCGGGAATATTAGCAAGTATGACAAGTGTAGGGACTTTAACATGGGTAGCAATAATAATTGCATACTATATGCTTGCAACAGTTTTACCTGTTGATAAATTGATAGGGAAAATATATCCAATATTTGGAGCTTCATTGATTATTATGGGAATAGGTATTGGTGGAGGACTAATCTTCCAAGGGTATAATATACCAGAGATTTCATTAGTAAATTTACATCCTAAAGGAACATCTATCTATCCATATTTATTTATAACAATAGCATGTGGAGCGATTTCTGGATTCCATGCAACACAATCACCTCTTATGGCTAGATGTATGAAGAGTGAAAAAGAGGGAAGAAGAGTGTTTTATGGATCAATGATAGCAGAGGGTGTTATAGCACTTGTTTGGGCAGCAGCAGCAATGTCGTTCTTTGGTGGAACAGAGGGACTTATGAATGCAGGACCAGCAGGAGTTGTAGTAAATACAATATCAAATAGTATATTAGGAAAAGTTGGAGGAGCTTTAGCATTATTAGGAGTTGTAGCTTGTCCAATAACATCAGGAGATACAGCATTTAGAAGTGCAAGACTAGCAATAGCGGATGCAATTGACTACAAACAAGGGCCAATAAAAAATAGATTTATGATAGCAATACCACTGTTTGCAGTAGGAATTGGTTTATGTTTTATAGATTTCGCAATTATTTGGAGATATTTTGCATGGTCAAATCAAACTTTAGCAACGATAGCACTGTGGGCTGGAGCGGTATATTTAGCTAAAGAGGATAAAAATCATTGGATAGCAACTATACCGGCGACATTTATGACTGCGGTAGTTACAACATATATACTGATAGCACCAGAAGGATTTAGATTGTCAGAAACTATAGGTTATGTGGTTGGAATAGTAGGAGCAATAGTAGCTTTAGGATTATTCTTAAAAAAGATAAAAAAGTAATAAATAAAAAATCTCTCTGATTTAGGAGAGATTTTTTATTTTATAGTTAAAATTTCTTTAAGCTCTTTAACTTTATTTCTACTTACAGGAATTTTAAAGTTAGAATTTGAAACTTTTAAAATATAAGTTCCATTAAACCAAGGTTCTACTTCAACAATTTTATCAATATTTACAATATATGAACGATGGCATCTAAAAAATAGTTCTTCTGAGAGAATATTTTCTAGTTGAGAAATTTTTAATTTTGATGTGTGCATTATTTCTTTTGTAAAAATATTTGTTTCTTTTTCATCAGCTTCAATATATAGAATATTATCAGTTGAAATTACTAACATTTTTGAATCACAGTTAACAGTTATTTTCTTTATATTATGATCTTTTGAAGGAGAATCACTTTTCCTTATGTCCTCTACAATATTTTTAAGAAGATTTATGATTCTCTCTTCTGAATATGGTTTTAGAATATAATCGAAAGCTTTTATTTCAAAGGCTTCAACTGCGAAATCTTTATATGCAGATATAAAAACTAATTTTATATTTTTATTAACTCGGTGAATTATTTTTCCAAGAGTCATACCATCTAGCTCAGGCATATTTATATCTAAAAATACAACATCAACTTCATTGGCTTCCACATATTTTAAAGCATCTATTGGGTTTTCAAACTCTTTTTCGAGCTGGAAGTTGTGATCACTATTAATGAAAAATTTTAACTCCTCTCTAGCTGGAAATTCATCTTCAACAACTATACATTTAATCATTTTTCCTCCTGGTCAATATAGAATGAAATTTTTGTTCCGTTACTTAGGCGTTCTATATTTAATCCTTTACCATAAATAAGTTTTAAACGATTGTGAACATTTTTTAAGCCTATATTTTTTTCAATTTTATTATTTATATTTTTGATAATTTCTGGATCAATTCCAATGCCGTCATCTTCTATGGAGATTAAGCATTTTAGATATGTTTTTTTAATCGTAATCTTAACTTTTCCAGAACTACTTCTTTTTAATAAACCGTGTTTTATACTATTTTCAACAAGCGGTTGAATAGTTAAACTAGGTATTTTTAAGTTCTCTAAATTTTGATCAAAATCATAAATAACTTCAATCCTATCTTGAAACCTTGCTTTTTCTATATTTATATAAGCTTTAACTTGTTCTAACTCTTTCTCTAAGGGAACAAGTTTGTCTGTATTTTCTAAATTGTATCTAAGATAAGTTGATAAATCAATAATAATCTCTCTTGCCTTACTTGGATTAAATCTAACGAAAGAAGCTGTCGTATTCAGAGCATTAAATAAAAAGTGTGGATTTATTTGTGCCTGAAGAGCTTTTAGCTCAGCATCTCTAGCCATAGTTTTTAAATTCTCTATTTTACTTATTTCGAGTTGAGTAGATATAAGTTGGGAAAGACCAATAGCCAAATATTTTTTTCGAACCGTTATATTTTCTTCGTTTTTAAAGTATATTTTTAATGTTCCTGATACTCGTTCATCTTGAAAAAGAGGAGTGATAATACAAGATTTTATACCTTTTTCAGAATACCAAAAATCATTTAGTTCGCTATCTCTATCAAAAATTAAAACTTCACCAGAAGATAAAACTTTTTTTGTTGCATCACTTTGAATACTTTGATATTTCATACAAAAATCTTTATTTTTAAAAGCGTTTGCTATTATAAAATTTTTGTCAGTAATAACAACAGTTTCAGCTTTCAATGATTGAAGTAAAATTTTACAAACATTATCAAGAGATTCTCCTTTTTTAAAAAAAGGAAGAGTTTGATTGGCAATTTCAAGGGCTAGTTTAGCTTGAGTTCCAGCTTCTCGCTCTTTTTCTTCTAAAATTTCTTCAGTAATAATAATAATGACGGCGACACCTATTCCATTTATAAATATCATCGGAAGATAAAGATTTTTAACAATATCTAGAGCTAATATTCTGTTGTTAGAAAGGATTAGTATAAGCAACATACTTAGATTTTCAACGAAAACTCCTGCGAAGAAACCAAGAAGAGAACGGTTGTTAGAGTTAGCTTTTTTGTATAGATAGCTAGTGATAAATCCTCCTAAAACTGTAGCAATAGAGCATGGAATCGCAGTGAGTTGGCTAACTCCTATAGAGGCTCTATGTATACCAGCAACAATACCCGAAATAATAGCTACTTCAGGACCTGCAAGCATACCACCAACAATAACTCCAATGTTTCTGGTGTTTGCAATAGCGCCTTTATAATCAACACCAATATAAGTTCCTAAAATAGCTAGACCAGAAAAAACAATTGAAAGTATTATGGTGTCTTTTTTAGTGTGTTTCTCTCTTATGAAAATATTTTTAGCACTTTTGAACCGGGAAAAGAAAAATGCGATAGCTATAATATAGCCTAGAGTATTAAAAAGTTTACTTGCTAATTCGAACATAAAACACCTCTAAATTATGATTTTAATTATATCATATAAAAAAGAAAATTAACAAACTAGAAGAAATATTGTTATAATGAAAAAAAGAAAAAGGAGTGTAAATTATGTTTGCAATAGATTATAAAGTAACGATATCTGATATAAATTATGGTGGTCATATGGGAAATGAAAGGGCTCTTCTTTTGTTTCAAGAAGTAAGGATTAACCTTTTTAAAATTTTGGGTGGAAGCGAAATTAATTTAGGTGAAAATGTGGGAACAATTCAAAAAGATGCCCATGTTTATTATAAAGGTGAGGTTTATCTAGGAGAGAAATTGAAGGTGAAAATTGTAGGAGCTGAACTAAAAAAAGCTTCTATAAATTTTTTATATGAAATAGAAAATGAAAACAATCAGATTGTAATAGAGGGAACAACGTTGATTGTAGGATTTAATTATACTTTAAAAAAAATTTCCAAATTTCCAGAAGAGTTATTAACAAAGTTAAAAAATATCATCTAGTTAGGAGGGTACTTTATGGATATAGAGAGAATTAAATATTTAAAGATAAATGAAGATAAAATAGGGCAGTATATAGTTTATTGGATGCAAGAGACTCAAAGGGTAAGTTATAACTTTTCTTTAGAAAAGGCTATAGAAGTTGCAAATGAATCTAAGTTGCCACTTTATGTAATGTTTAACTATATAAAAAATTATCCTGAAGCATCTGAAAGACATTTTAAGTTTATGCTTCAAGGACTAAAAGATGTTCATGATATTTTGAAGAAGTATGGTATTCGTTTTATTTTATTAGAAGGAGATTTACAAAAAAATATATTAGAAATTTCAAAAGATGCTCAAGTGTTGATTTGGGATAAAAGTTATCTCAGGTCTCAAAGGAGTAGTCGAGAAAAACTTTTGAAAAAATTGAATGTAACTACAATTGAAGTTGAGAATAACGTTGTTGTACCTGTAGAGGTTGCTAGTTTTAAAGAGGAATATAGTGCAAAAACATTTAGAGATAAATATGTAAAGGTAAAGGATAGATTTTTAAAAAAATATGATTATAAAATAGATATAAAATTTACTTATGATGATTTTGTAGATGACAAGTTTAAAAAGAAAGATCAGTCACAATTTTTTCTTCCTCAAAGTAAACAAGTCTTAGATGGAGATTTTATTGGAGGTGAGATAGAAGCTAAAAAAATATTGAAAAAATTTATAGAAGAAAAATTAGAGTTTTATTCGAAGAAAGGGCCTGATAATGAATTAAGCTCTAAACTTTCTCCATATCTACATTTTGGTCAAATATCATCACTTGAAATTTGGAGTGAGTTGGATAAAACTAAGAGTTTGGAAACGCCAAAAGGTGAATTTTTAGAGGAGCTTTTAATAAGAAGAGAGTTAGCGATAAATTTTGTATATTATAATTTAAAATATGATAGCTGGGATGGTATTAGTTATAAGTGGGCTTATGAAACATTAGAAAAGCACTCAAGTGACCAAAGGCAGTATTTATATTCTTTAGAAGAATTAGAAAATTATAAAACACATGACATTTATTGGAATGCAGCACAAAAGCAAATGGTAGATACAGGATATATGGAAAGTTATATGAGAATGTATTGGTGTAAAAAAATATTGGAGTGGACAGCTTCCCCTCAGAAAGCATATGAAGTTGCAATAAATTTAAATAATAAATACTTTTATGACGGAAGGGATCCCAACTCTTACGCAGGAGTGGCTTGGTGTTTTGGGAAGCATGATCGAGCATGGAAAGAGAGAGAAATTTTTGGAAAAGTCAGATATATGAATAGTTCTGGTTTGGAAAGAAAATTTGATATGGGGAAATATATAAAAAAATTATGAAATAAAGAAGGAAAATATCGAGTTATGGTTAACAATAATATAACAATATCTTAATTCGTTTTGAGGAGGAATTAAAATGAAAAAAATAACTATGTTAGCATTATTAGCAATAAGCGCACTTATGGTAGCGTGCTCGAGTGAAAAAGAGGAGGCTAAACCAGCACCAGAAGCACCTGTAATAGAAGCTCCAGTGGTAGCAGAAAAAGCTGCAGCGGTAGAAGCAACTGTTCAGCAGGATGTAAAACAAAATGTAGAAACAGCAACTCAAAGTGTTGATACAACAACTGAAAAAATAGGTGCTGAAATAGAAAAAGTTGGAGATGCAGCAAAAGAGAAAGTAGATGCTGGTGTCGACGCAGCAAAAGAGAAAGTTGAAGCTGGCGTGGATATGTTAAAAGAGAAAATAGCAAACTAAATAAAAAAATAAGGGGTAGATAAATCTACTCCTATTTTTCTTTTAAGATCTCTTCTAATTTTTCATAAGTATATTCTACAATCTCTTGGCAGCTAGTACCTGATTTTTTTAAATCTACGCATAACTCAGAGTTATATTTCTCTTTAATATCTTTTAAAAGCTCATTTGATAATGCTCTAGCCCTATTTTCTTCTAGGTAAGTTTCTCTACCTTTTAAAAAACCAATAACAAGAACAGCAGCATTAACAGCTCCACATAGACTACCAATAGTAGCACCAGTTCCCATACCACTTCCTAAAGCTACAGGAATAGTTGTTCCGTTATTTTTATTAAATGATGCGATTATACTTTCAGCACAATTAAGCTGTCCCTTAACATACTCTACTTTTTTATTCATAAAACACTCCTTAGATAAATGATAATTTGATTATAATCCTGAAAAGAAGTCGTGTCAATAGTAAGTATAAACAGAGTGAATTTGAAAAGATATAAAAAAGAGGGTAAACTTTTATTAGAGTTCAAATCATAAAGGGGGTAGTTATGGTATTGAAGAAAATAACAGTAGGATTGGTTTCGGTTTTGAAAGTTTTTTCAGAGATTTTATATGAAGTTTTAAAAAAGTTTTCGATATTTTATTATATGATATTTATTGTAGGTTTATTAATATCTATAAAAAATAATACTGTAAGTTTTGAGGTCATTTTAGTCTCGATAGCTTTTTTAATAATGAGTTGGGGATACTGTAAATTTTATACTAGGATACATGATATTTTAGAGAAAAACGTTTAATTTAAAGGGAAGTCTGAATGACTTCTCTTTTTTTTGTTTTGAATTAAACTTATAACGATGTGTGTTCTTTTTTAGGTCGAAAAAAGTATATAGTGAATAAAAGTAGTTGATTTTTATAGTTTGTAGATAAAAAAATAATTGACAACACTTGAATTAAAATGTATACTAAACACAAAATCGTATACAATCTTTGCAAACGTATACAAAAAAGTTGCGATATGATGAAGTATTAAAAATTTAAAATAAAAAATTAAATAGAGAACACGGAGGGAACACTTAATTATGAAAATGTTACAAGTTGAAAACTACATAGAGGCTTACTTAAAGAGTTATCAAGACTATAAAACAGAGTGGAACTATGAAGATGGATGCATACTGATAGGGGCAGAGGCATTATATAAAGCTACAAAAGACAAAAAATACTTAGAATTTATTTTGAATTATTTAGATAAAAGAATTGATAAAAATGGGAAAATAGCAGATTTGAATCCGGTGGAATACAATATTGATAATATAAACTCAGGAAGAGTTTTATTTACAGCATTCAAAGAAACAAATAATATAAAATATGAAAAAGCTACTGAAAGTGTAAAGTATTTGCTAAATATTCATCCAAGAACATTGGAAGGAAACTTCTGGCATAAAGGAAGATATCCTTATCAAGTTTGGTTAGATGGACTGTATATGGCTCAACCATTTCTTACAATCTACTCAAATGAAAAAAATGATGAAAATGGCATAAAGGATGTTTTAAATCAATTTAGAAATGTAAGAAAAAATCTATTCTGTGACGATAAAAAACTATATTTCCATGGTTTTGATGAAACAAAAACTATGAATTGGGCAGATAAGGAAACAGGAAGATCGAAAAATTTCTGGGCAAGAGCAGTGGGTTGGTATGCGATGGCTTTAGTTGATGTTATTGAGGGGATTGATAATGTAGTATTTAAATCTTATAAAGATGAACTTGTAAAGTTATATGTAGAACTTATGGAGGGAATTGTAAAATATCAAGATGAGTCAGGCTTATGGTATCAAGTTATGGCTTTAGAAGGAAAAGAAGGAAACTACTTAGAGACTTCAGCTACACTAATGTTTGCATACTCATTGTTAAAAGGAGTTAGACTAAATCTAATTGATAAAATTTATTTAGAAAAAGGGAGAAAAGCTTTTGATGGAGTTGTTACGAATAATTTAAAAGAAAAAGCTGGAAAATTAGAGTTAGGAAATATATGTATAATGGCGGGGTTAAATGGACTTATACCATTTAATGGAGATAGAGATGGAAGTTTTGAATATTATATATCTGAAAAAGTAGGCTCTAATGATCCAAAAGGAGTAGGACCTCTATTTAAAGCTTATAGTGAAATAATATTATTAGGCGATAAAGGAGGTAACTAATGAAAATAGATATATTGGTAATCGTAATTTACTTTATGTTTATGATGGCGATAGGATACTTCTTCCAAAAGCATGCTTCGAATTCAACAAGTGACTATTTTTCTGGTGGAGGAAAAATGTTGTGGTGGATGGTTGGAGGAACAGCTTTTATGACTCAATTTAGTGCTATGACTTTTACAGGAATGGCAGGGGATGCATTTACAAAAGGAATTGGTCCAGTTGTTGTATTCTATGCAAATGCATTAGGATATTTAACTTGTTTCTTATGGTTTGCACCGAAAGCAAGACAATTACGAATTGCAACTCCGATAGAGGGAATAAGAATGAGATTTGGAAATACAAGTGAGCAAGCTTTTACCTGGGCAATTATGTTACCAAATATAATCTCGGCGGGTGTTTGGTTAAATGCACTAGCAATATTTGCAAGTGCTGTATTTGAAGTTTCGATAGATATTACTATAATAGTGACAGGATTAGTTGTTTTATTTATGTCTTTAACAGGTGGAGCATGGGCTGTAATAGCATCGGATTTTATGCAGATGATAATTTTAATGGTAGGAACGGTAGCTTGTGCGATAGTCGCATCGATAAAAGGTGGAGGATTCTTTAATATTTTAAATATGGGACTTCCAACTAATAAAATAGTTGGTCCAGACATAAACTATGTTTGGTTGTTTGCAATCTGGTTTATAATGATTTTCTGTAAGCAGTTTTTTAGTGTGAGTAGTTTAACAGGTGGAGCATATAGATTCTTCTCTGCTAAAGATACTAAGAACGCAAAAAAAGGAGCATTATTAGCATTGGGACTTATGTTGATAGGGCCTTTAGTGTGGTTCTTACCAGTTTGGTATATGTCAGCATTTAATCCAGATGTAACAACTTGGGGATTGTCAACTCTAGGAAAATCTATAACAAATGGTGTTTACTTAGCATTTATAAAGAAAGAGATGCCTGCTGGAATGGCTGGAATTATGATGTCGGGAATCTTCGCAGCGACGATGTCGTCTATGGATTCAGCACTGAATAGAAACGCTGGAATAGTAATCAAAAGTTTCTACTGTCCAATTGTAAATAAAAATGCGACAGAAAAACAGATGATGTCAGTTAGTAAAGTTGTAACATTCTTCTTTGGAGTGATGATAATTTCAATCGCTTTAATATTAAATAAATTTAATAACTTGAGTTTATTTACAATAACTCTTATGATTGGAACACTATTGGATTTACCAATTTTAATCCCGGGATTATTAGGTTATGTTGTGAAGAAGACTCCAGATTGGGCTGGTTGGGCAACGGTATTAGTAGGATTTATGGTTTCATTTGCAGTTATGAAGTTATATAATCCAATTTGGGTAGCTAACACTCTTAATTTAGCAGTTCCGTTTACTGCTAGAGAAGCAAAAGACTTAGAGATTGTTATTGGGCTAGGGGCACAATTGACAATAACTTGTGGGTTCTTTATGTCAACAAAGTTATTCTTTAAAGGATTTAAGTCAAAAGAGAGAGAAGCATCTTATAATAAATTCTTTAATAATATTTCGACAGAGGTTATAGCACCTCAATCAGATGAAAATGAGTTAGATAACACTCAAAGAAGTATTTTAGGAAAATTGATATTTGCATTTGGAATAATACTATCAATGTTAGTGATTATACCTAATCCTACTTTTGGAAGAATAACCCTTCTATTGATTGGATTAACAAATTCAACAATAGGGTATTTCTTAAATAAAGCTAGCACACCAAAAATAAAAAATAAAGTTTCTGTGAGTGAAGTTAGTTCAATTTAAAATAAAAAATTAAGAGGTCTTATCAAAAAGAAGGGGAAAAAACTTTTTGATAGGACCTCTTTCATTGCTTATTAAAACTAAAAATGTTAAACTAATTTAAAATAAAAGTTAAAAAGGAGATTGTTACTGTTGAAAAAAAAGATAAAAAAAGGTGAATTACATCCAAATAATCCACATAAAGGAAGATATGACTTTAAAGTTTTAATAGAGAAACTTCCAGAGTTAAAATTATTTATAACAAAAAATCCTGTGGGAGAGGAAACAATTGATTTTAGTGACAATAGTGCAGTTGTTTGTCTTAATAAAGCTTTAATAAAAAACTATTATAATGTAGATAATTGGGATATACCTGAAGGGTTTTTATGTCCTCCTATTCCAGGAAGAGCTGATTATATTCACTACATAGCAGAGTTGTTATCAAAAAAGAAAAATGTAAAAGTATTAGATATAGGAACAGGTGCGAATTGTATATATCCTATAATCGGAAGTCAATCATATGATTGGAGCTATTTAGCTTCAGATATAGATCCGAAATCGATAGAAAATGCTCAAAAAATTGTTGATTTAAACGATAGTTTAAAAAATAAAATCACTTTAAAACTTCAAAAGGATAAAAATCATATCTTTGTAGGAGTTATTGAAAAAGAAGATAGGTTTGATTTAACAATGTGTAATCCGCCATTTCATTCGTCACTTGAGGAAGCGTTAAAGGCAAATAAAAGAAAAGTTGATAACTTAAATAAAGGTAATAAAGAGATAAAAAAAGGTTTGAACTTTGGTGGACAAAAAGCTGAATTATGGTGTCCTGGTGGAGAGCGTCTTTTCTTAAAAAAAATGGCAAAAGAGAGTGCAATGTTTGCATCTCAAGTATATTATTTTACATCTTTAGTATCAAATAAAGATAATTTAAAACCAACAATAAAAGTTCTTGAAAAATTAGGAGCTAAGTGTAAAGTTTTAGAGATGACTCAGGGTCAAAAGATAAGTAGAGTTTTAGCTTGGACTTTTAGAAAAAATTAAAATAGAAGGAGAAAAATTATGGCAAAAGGATTTGATAAACACCAAGAGAGATTAAATATAGTTTCTGGATTTGGAAAAAATTTAGCTAGAAGATCAAAATCAAAATGTGAACTATGTGAAGCAACAGGAGTTAAACTTTCAGTTTTTGAAGTTCCACCTTCAAAGGATGAACCAGATTATGATAGATGTATATTTTTATGTGAAAATTGCATAGAACTTTTAAAAAAAATAAAAAAATCTAAAGAAAATGATTTTAGATTTTTAAGTGGAGCTATGTGGAGTGAAACACCAATAGTAAAAGTAACGGCAATATATATATTAAATAGCATAAAAGAAAAATACTCATGGGCAGAAGAGTTATTAGAAAATGCATATTTAGATGAAGAGGAAAATGCTTTACTAGAGACTATAAATTTTTAGATTCTAAAAAAGAAACGGATGTTGAGAATAGTAAGAATAGGGTATAAAATTTAAAAGGAGTTAGACCTATGCTTACAGGATTCAAAGTTATTTTTATGTTTCTTTTAGTACCTATGAGTAAAATGAAAAAAATTAACGTAGTTAATTTTTTAAGAAATCCAGACAATAAAGATATAATATATCCAAACGAAACTCTTTATACAGCATACGATAATAAAATAAATTCGTTTTTAATAACAAATACTAGACTAATTGGAGTTTTTAAACTTAGAAATAGAATAAAAATATTTTCAATACCTCTTTTTCAATTGGGAACGTTAGATACATTTAGTTTTAAATTTTTAAAATTAAAAGCAATCTGTATAACTTCATCACCAGGTTATAATTTTTATTGGTTTTTTAATTACGATGTTTCTATGGAGGAGCTATCAAATGAAATTTCTAAAGTGGTAGCTGATGTTCAGATAAGTGGTGGGTCAAAATTAAATAAAATATTTTGAAATAAGGAGGACAATGAAGTATGTCCTCCTTATTTTTAATAGGAATAGATAAAAGCTTTTTCTGTTAAAACTTTAATTTTAGAGTAGTCAATATCTTCGTCTTTTGAAGAGCATCCACCAGAGCTACATCCACCTGAACTACACCCTCCAGAAGAGCATCCACCAGAGCTACATCCGCCACAAGAGTGTTCCTCTTCACCTTTTTCATAATCAGGATTTCTTTTTAAAAAATCCTCATAACTTTCTAAATATCCTTGTTTTGTAAGAGAGGCATAGATATTTTCTAATTCTAATTCATCGATACCAAGATTTTTCATAATAGCACCGTCACTATAAACCATTCCACTTTTTAGAAAATCTAAAACAGCAGTTTCTATTTTATTCATAAATTTTATTCACCTCATTGATTAAGATTAAGAACATTTTAACACAAAAAAAAAGAATTGTTAATTTTTTTGCAAGCATGATATAATTGAATGAAAACCTATAGAATTTAGTTGGAGGGAAAATGGAAGAAAAAGTTTTTGAAACAAAAAAAGATATGGTTGAGTATTCTATAAGAACAGCATATAGAAAAAAGATATGGTCTAAATTCATGAAGGCTATAAAAGATTTTGATTTAATTCAAGATGGGGATAAAATTGCAGTAGGTGTGTCTGGAGGAAAGGATAGCTTACTACTTTCAAAACTATTCCAAGAGTTAAAGAAAGATAGAAGTAAAAATTTTGAGGTAGCATTTATATCTATGAACCCTGGGTTTGGATCGATGGATTTAGAGCAATTTAAAGTAAATTTAGAAGAGTTAGGCATTCCATGTGAAATTTTTGATGCAAATGTATGGGAGATTGCATTCGAGTCATCTCCGGATAGTCCTTGTTTCTTATGTGCAAAGATGAGAAGAGGAGTTCTTTATAATAAAGTTGAGGAATTAGGATATAATAAGCTAGCTTTAGGACATCACTTTGATGATATGGTAGAGACAGCGATGATAAATATGTTTTATGCTGGAACGGTAAAAACGATGATACCTAAGGTAAAATCGACAAGTGGAAAGATGGAGTTAATAAGACCACTAATTTATATAAAAGAGCAAGATATCATTAACTTTACTAAGAAAAATGAAATAGCAGCAATGGCTTGTGGTTGTCCAATTGAATCTGGAAAAGTTGATTCAAAAAGAAAAGAGATTAAGAATCTTTTAGCAACATTAGAAAAAACTAACCCACAAATAAAGCAAAGTATATTTAATTCAATGAAAAATATAAATTTAGATTATGTATTAGGATATGTATCTGAAGAGAAAAAAGGAGAATAGTAAGTGTTAAAGATAGATAATATAAAGGATTTAAATGGATATGTCTTTCAAGCATACACATTTGAGGTACAAGAGGAAAAAGTTTTAGTAATCAATTCAAAAGAGGAAATCAAGATAGAGATTTCATATTCACAAAATAAAATAATAAAACTAATAGATAAGATATATAAACAAACAGGGTTGAAAATTTCATTGAATAGATTAGATGAAAAAGAAATTTTAGCTTTTATTCAAGATAAGGGATTTGAAAAAAGTCTATGGAGTCCAATAGGAAAAGCTATGCACGATTATAATATGATTGAAGAGGGAGATAGAGTAGCTATTGGTATTTCTGGAGGGAAAGATAGTTTAACTGTTTTAAATGCCTTAATAAGAATTCAAAAGATATCAGGAATAAAGTTTGAAATATTTCCAATTCATATCCACCCAGTTGAAGAGGGTGGAAAATATGAAGATATAAAAGAGTATTGTAGAAAATTAGGTACAGAGTTACAAGTTATTGAAACATCTATAGGAGAGAGTATCTTAACAAATGATGAGTTGAAAAATCCATGTTTTATGTGTGCTAGAGTAAGAAGAGGAATTTTATATAAAGCTATGAAAGAGCAAAATATAAATAAACTTGTTTTAGGACATCATAAGGATGATATTGTAGAGACATTCCTATTAAATGTATTATATCAAGGAAATATGGGAGTTATGAAACCAGCTTATGATTCTGAAGAGTATGGACTGAAAGTAATTAGACCCCTTGCATATGTTGAAGAGAAAGAAACTATTAGATATGCAAAGAAATTAGGGTTACCAATACTTCATAATGATTGTCCTTATGAAACGAGCGATAACTCAAAACGTTTAAAAGTTAAAAAAATGATTGAAGAGCTATCTAAAGATAGTCCAAATATAAGAAGTGTTATGCTTCACAGCATAAAAGATCTATTTGCATAAGTAAAGCTTTGATTATTAAAGTTTTATTCTTGACAAATGTTACGTCATAGAATATAATTCTGGTATAAATAGAAATTATTACTAGGAGGTTTATTCTATGACGCCATTAGTTTTTGCAGAACAAAATAGAGAGTTTGTTATAAAAGAGATCAAAGGTAGAGATAAAGATAAGAGTAGACTGACAGAAAAAGGTTTTTGTATTGGAAATAAGATATGTTTACTAAGAGATGATCAAAGTAACTATATCGTTAAAATAAATGAGACAAAGTACGTATTAAATTTTGGGTTGGCAAACAAAATAATAATTGGAAATGAGTAAGATTAAATCACGGGTTATGCCTGTGATTTAAATTTTTCCAAATATACTTTGTGTATCAAAATATATTTATGACTAAATGAGTTGGGAGGCTTGAATGAAGTTAACAGAATTAAAAAGAGGAGAATCAGCAAAAATCGTCAAGATTGGGAAAATTGGCGAATTGAAAAAGAGGTTAGTTGATATGGGAGTAACTAACGGAGAGATTATTAAATTAGAAAGAAATGCACCTTTAGGAGATCCACAAGAATTTATTGTTAAATCAACGAATATCGCTATAAGAAAGCAAGATGCACAAAATATTGAAATAGAGATAGATGGATAGGAGATAGACATGATAAAAATAGCATTTACAGGAAATCCTAATGTTGGGAAATCAGCATTAATAAACGCAATAGCAGGATCTAATTTAAAAGTTGGAAACTGGGCAGGTGTTACAGTAGAGAAAAAGGAAGCTGAGTTTGATTATAAAGGTGAGAGAATTCAGTGTATAGATTTACCAGGAGTATACAGTTTAAGTCCGTATACTTTAGAAGAAACAATTACAAGAGATTTTATAATAAATGAAAAACCAGATGTAATAATAAACATTGTAGATTCAACAAATTTAGAAAGAAATCTATATCTAACAATGCTTTTAAAAGAGTTAGAAAAACCTATGATTATGGCTTTAAATTTCTATGATGAGTTTGAAAAGTTAAATTATAAATTAGATATGAAAAAGTTTACTGATATGATTGAAATGGATGTAGTTATGACATCAGCAACAAAGAGAACAGGACTACAAGAGTTATTAGATAAAGCTTTAGAAGTTGCAAAAGCAAAAAAAGAAAATGTAAAATATAACCTTTTATTTGATAGTTGTTTACAAGAAGCGATAGAAGAGGTTAAGTGTAAAATAAATTGTAATGAAAAGTTAGGAGAAGCTTCTAAAAAATTAGGGGAAGACTTCTTGGCTATAAAATTATTAGAGCAAGATTCGCATGTAATAGAGATTTTAAAGTCAGAATATAGTTATGAATTAGATTCTGAAATAGTGAAAAAGACAAAGCAGTTAGAAGATGACCATGATGAAGATATTGAAACAATATTTGCAGAGGGTAGATACGGAACTGTAAAAGGTATTTTAGCAAAAACGTTTACAACGTCGATAAAATCTAGATTGGATTTTACAGATAAAGTAGATAGAGTTTTATTAAATAAATACTTAGGATTACCAATCTTCTTTTTAATTATAGTTGGCTTAATGGGAACAGTATTCAATGGATCGGCTCCATTAATTGATTGGGTAGATGGATTTGTAAGTGATTACATAGGAAAGTATGTAGGAATGTTAATAGATGAAAATACACCGGATTGGCTAGCATCACTAGTTATGGATGGAATTTTAGGTGGAGTAGGTGGAGTGCTTGTATTCGTTCCATTGATGCTTTATCTGTATTTCTTCTTAGCTATATTAGAAGAGAGTGGATATATGTCTAGAGTTGCTTTCTTAATGGATAAGATAATGACAAAACTAGGATTAAATGGTAAAGCCTTTGTTCCAATGGTTCTTGGATTTGGATGTACTGTACCAGCAATATATGCAACAAGAACTTTAGAAGATGATTCTTCAAGAAGGTTGACAGCTGCAATGGCTCCATTTATGTCTTGTGGAGCAAGACTTCCTGTATACGGACTATTCACAGCTGCATTCTTTGGAGCGAAAGCTGGATTGGTTGTAATGTCACTGTATGTATTAGGAATTGTTGTAGCAATATTAACAGGATTAGTTTTAAAGAATTTTGAGATGTTTAAAGCTGAAGGAAAAGCCTTACTTATAGAGTTACCGCCATATAGAGTACCAAGTTTAAGAGTTATATTAAAATCTACTTTAACTAGAACAGCTTCTTACTTAAAGAAAGCAACAACAATTATTATGGGTATGCTAATGATTTTATGGGCTCTAACGTATTTCCCGAATAATGGAGACACTGCAAACTCTTATATGGCTAAATTTGGAAAAACATTCCAACCTATTTTACAGCCAACAGGTTTTGCTAATAGATGGGAAACAGTAGCGGCTATACCTCCAAGCTTAGCAGCTAAAGAGATTGTTGTAGGATTTATGGCTCAAGTTTTAGTAGTTGATGATATTGCAGGTGAAATTGGAGATGAAGAAGTTGAAGAAACGACATTCTTACAAGATACAGTAGATCAAGTAGCAGGTTTAGGAGTGGCTATTAAGGATTCTGTTGTTGGAATTTTAAGTTTTGATATAGGTGGATTATTCTCAGTGCCGGATGCAGATGAAATCGAGGAAGAGGGAAGCGGAGTTGTGGCAGCAACGAGAGCTTTATGGACAGATGATTTAGCTCCTTTAAGAGCTTATTCATTTATGGTATATATCTTACTAGTGGTTCCTTGTGTAGTAACTTTAGGAGCTATAAAGCAAGAGTTCGGATATAAATTTACAGGATTTGTAGTTGGATTACTTTTAGTTGTACCTTATATAGCTTCAACATTAGTATTCCAAATAGGAAAACTGTTCTTTTAATTCTCTATAATAAGGAGGAAAAATGAAAACATTAATTTTAGTTGGAATAGTTATTGTTATTGGAGCAATAGCTTTAAAGAGTTTATATAAGATGTTTAAAGGTGAGAGTGGTTGTAACTGTTCAAAATCAAAGAATGGAAGTTGCAGCATAAAAGATAAATGTAAACATTAATAAAAAAGGAGTTGCTTATTACTAAAATAGCAGCTCCTTTTCAATTTTTCAATTAAACTTTTTCATTATCTTCTTTTAACCAGTGAACTTTATCAGTTGACGAATCAGGTTCTATATCTACAGTCATCATATTGTAAATAAAGTCATCTAACGGACAAACAAGAACTGCCATAACGACATTATCAGGTAAACCCATTCTAAAACTTTTTAATTTTTGTAGTAGTAAATCGACTTTTGTACCAGAAACAATTAAATGAAAAACAGCTTCTGAACCAGGCCAAACATGATTATTTAAATGTCTGATTCCATGTTCCCAGCTACCTTCAAGCTTAGATTGAATAGTATAATAGTGGAATCCGATAGAGTGTAAAAAGTTTTGAAGATTATTTTTTTGAGAATCATTAATATAGATAACAGTTCTTTTTGCATTTTTTCTATCAATAATCATAAAAAGCCTCCTGTAAAATATTATTAATACTCTATTTACTACATTTTTTTAAAAAAATCAATATCTTAAAATAGTAAAAATTCTTACAGAATAAGAACATGTAAAAAAACAACTCACAAATAAGAAATAAAAAGATAAAAAAAGTACACAAAATTATAAATGTATGTTATAATCTAATGAATGAATATAAAAATATTAAGGAAGTGAATATGGAAAGTATATTAACATTTAAAGATTTAGGTTTAACTGAAAAAACGTTAAAACCTTTAGAAGAAAAAGGGTTCGAAAGACCAAGCCCAATACAAGCATTAACTATACCTGCATTATTAAATGGAGATAAGGATATAATCGGACAAGCTCAAACAGGAACAGGAAAGACAGCTGCATTCTCATTACCTATTTTAGAGAAAATTGAGAAGAGTACAGGTCATGTACAAGCTATAATCTTAGCTCCAACTAGAGAGTTAGCAGTTCAAGTTGCTGAGGAGATGAACTCGCTTGCACACGGAAGAAGACTAAAGATAATTCCAGTTTATGGAGGACAATCATTAGAGCAACAAAAGAGACAACTTAACAGAGGTGTTGATATCGTTGTTGGAACTCCAGGAAGAGTTATGGATTTAATGAACAGACAAGTTTTAAAATTAAATAACATTGATTACTTCATATTAGATGAAGCTGATGAAATGTTAAACATGGGATTCGTAGAAGATATTGAGCAAATCTTAACTCAAACTAACGAAGATAAAAGAATGTTATTCTTCTCTGCTACAATGCCAGCAGAAATCTTAAAAATAGCTAAATCTCACATGGGAGATCATGAAGTATTAGCTGTTAAGAAAAAGGAATTAACTACAAACTTAACTGAGCAAATATATTTCGAAGTAAAAGAGAGAGATAAGTTTGAAGCTTTATGTAGAATAGTTGATATCGAAGCTGACTTCTATGGAATTGTTTTCTGTAGAACTAAAAACGACGTTAATGAATTAGTTGGAAAACTTCAAGATAGAGGATATGACGTTGAAGGTCTTCATGGAGATATCAGTCAAAATCATAGAGAAGTTACTTTAAAGAGATTTAAAAACAAAAACTTAAACATTCTAATAGCAACTGACGTTGCTGCAAGAGGAATTGACGTAAATGACCTTACTCATGTAATCAACTACGCAATACCACAAGAAGCAGAAAGTTATGTTCATAGAATCGGAAGAACTGGAAGAGCAGGAAAGCAAGGAACAGCTATAACGTTCATTACTCCTTCTGAGTACAGAAAACTACTTCAAATTCAAAGAATAACAAAAACTGAAATTAAAAAAGAGCAAGTTCCAGGAGTTAAAGATGTAATCTTAGCTAAGAAAACTAGATTATTCGATAACGTTACTAACTTAATATCAAATGGAGACGCTGAGTCTTACCACGATATGGCAAAAGAGTTATTAAACCAAGAAGCTACTCCAATTGAAATAATTGCAGCAATCTTAAAGAACTGTTACGAAGAGGAATTAGAAGAGACTAACTACTCTGATATCGAAAGTGTTTCTATCGATAAAACAGGTAAAACAAGATTATTCATCGCTCTTGGAAAGAAAGATAAAATGACTCCAAGAAAATTAGTTGATTTAATCTCTAAGAAATCTAAAGTACACGAATCAAAATTAAAAGGTGTAGAAATTTATGAGAACTTCTCATTCGTTTCAGTACCATTTGTTGAAGCTGAAACAATTGTAGATGTATTCCAAAAAGATAGAAAAGGAAGAAAGCCTTTAATCGAAAAAGCAAAGCAATCTAAAAGATAATTAAATAGATTAAAAAAAAGCTGTAACTAGGGAGACCAAGGTGCAGCTTTTTTCAGCATAAAATTGGGAGAGTGTTATGAAGAAAAAGTTTTTAATTTTTTTATTAATTATTTTAACAGGAGTTTTTTCTGTATTTAAATTTTATTCATTAAAAGTTGATGGAAAAAGAGATTATAATATTGCAGTAAATATTAGACCTGGAACTAGTTTGAATAGCGCTTTTAAACAGATAGGTATGGCAGATTCTATTTTTTTTAAAATATTTTTAAAATATGAAAAAAATTCAGGTAAAAATATAAAAGCGGGATTTTATGAATTAAATGGTAAGTACTCGTATAGAGAAATTTTACAAATGATGGAAGAGGGCAGAGTGAAGTATACTATACTGACTATTCCAGAAGGATATTCAATAAAAGAGATTGGAAATCTAATAAAAGAAAGAGGGATAGGCACAGAAGAGGGATTGAAAAAAGCTTTAGAAGGTGTAAAGGATTTTCCATATTTGACACCAAATGGAAACTTTGAAGGATATTTATATCCTGAAACATACTATTTATCTGTGGATACAAATGAAACTGAGTTGGTAAAAGCGATGTTGGGTCAGTTTTTAAAAATATTTCCAGCTGAGAACTATCCAGATAAAAAAGATTTCTATGAAAAATTGATTATGGCTTCAATAATTGAAAGAGAAGCACAGCTAAAAGATGAAAAACCTCTGATGTCTTCAGTTTTTTATAATCGTTTAAAAAAAGGGATGAAGTTGGGATCAGATGCTACAGTGAATTATCTGTATGATTACTCTAAAAGAAGAATGTATTATAAGGATTTAAAAATAGATTCGCCTTACAATACCTATATGTATAGAGGATTACCACCAGGTCCAATTTCAAATCCAGATTATAGTTCTGTGATGGCAGCAATAAATCCTGCAAAAACAGATTATCTATTTTTTGTTGTTACAAGTACAGGGAAACATACATTTACAAAAACATATAAAGAACATTTAGAGGTTCAAAAGAAAAATAAATAGGAGAAAATTATGAATAAGATAGTTTTAGTGGGTATAAATAGTCAATTTATACATACGAATTTAGCAATTAGATATTTAAAAAGTTATGTAGAAAAATATAGTGATTTAAGAATTGAACTTTATGAAAGTAATATAAATAATCAAGTTCACAGTATAATAACAGATTTATTTAACTTAAATGCAGATCATTATATATTCTCAACGTATATTTGGAATAAAGAGTATGTTTTTAGAGTTATTAAAGAGTTAAAAAAAGTTAGGCCAAATATAGTAATAACTCTTGGAGGACCAGAAGTAAGTTATAATGCAGAAGAGTCACTGAGAGAAAATAAAGCGATAGATTACGTTCTTGTTGGAGAGGGAGAAAAAGTACTTCATAACTTTTTAACTTCAGAGAACAAGATGCAAAGAGGAGTTGCTGCATTAGTAAATGATGAGTTTACATATCTAGGTGATGAGTTTCCAATAGAGAATTTAGATGTAATTCCATTTCCTTATACAGAGGAGGAGCTGAAAGAGAATATAAAGATACTTTACTATGAGTCAAGTAGAGGATGTCCTTTTAGTTGTTCATATTGTTTATCTTCTATTGATAAGGGTGTTAGATACTGGTCTTTAGAAAGAGTTAAAAGTGATTTAAAAAAATTCTTAGATTCAGGAGTTGAGTTAGTTAAATTTGTAGATAGAACTTATAATTTGAGAAAAGATAGATATTTAGGAATTTGGGAGTTTTTATTAGAAAACTATAAAGAAAATGTAACATTCCACTTTGAAATAAATGCAAATATATTTGATGATGAAATTATTGAATTTTTAAAAAAGGTTCCAGAGGGATATTTCCAATTTGAGATTGGAGTTCAAAGTATCAATAAAGAAACTATGAATAGCATCAATAGAAGAAATCTTCTTGAAAGATTGAGATATAATATCAAAGCGATTTCGAAAAATGTTCATTTGCATGTGGATCTAATTGCAGGACTTCCTCATGATACATATGAAACATTTAAGGATTCTTTCGATTATGTTTATGAGTTAGATGCTGAAATGATTCAATTAGGATTCTTAAAAATATTAAATGGAACAAAAATTTCAAAAGAGATTGAGGAATATGATTATAAATATATGGAGTTTCCACCTTATGAGATATTATCAAATTGCTTTATAGATTATAGTGAGTTAGTAAAACTTAAAAATCTTGAAAAAATGTTAGATTATTACTACAATTCTGAAAAGTTTAAAAACTCTGTAAAGTATATAATTGATAATCACTATAATAGAGCGTTCACTTTCTTTGAAGAGATTGCAGAATACTATGAAAAAAATGATCTTTTAGGAGTTGGTCATAAGATAGTAGCTATTTTTAACCATTTAGTGAAATTCTATGAAGAAAAAAACTTTACAGGAAAAGATATTTTTATTGAGTACTTAAAGTTAGATTATCTACTTTTAGGAAAGCCAGGTGCGTATCCAGAGTGGTTTATTTCTAAAAAAGATAAAGAAAAATATAATGAAATTGTTATAGAAAAGAATTTTACCTCAACAAGAGAAGCTTATAAAAAAACAGAGTTTGAGAAATTTGAATATGATGTTTTAAATCATAAAAAAGATACGGTTGAAATCTTTTTCAATTATTCAAATAAAAAACCAAAACTTGAAACTTTTAGATAAAAATAAGAGGGAAAAGGTTTTGAAAAAGATTCTCTATATGGTATAATTCTATAAAATGCTGTCACAAAGGATAAAGCTATGTTAGAAAAGATTTTAAAAAAAATAAAAAGTGAAAATTTGATAGAAAACGGAGATAAAATTGTTCTTGGTTTCTCAGGAGGACCAGATTCAGTATTTTTATTAGAAGTTTTAAAAAAGTTAAAAAAAGAGCTTAATTTTGAATTTGTATTAGCTCATATTAATCATCTTTTTAGAGGGAAAAATTCAGATGGAGATGAAGAGTTTAGTCTTTTAAGTGGTGAAAAAATAGGAATACCAGTTTTTATAAAAAAAGCTTCTATGGAAGAGATTGCTAAAGAAAAAGGAATTGGCTTAGAAGAAGCAGGAAGAATAATACGATACGAATTTTTTTCTGAGGTTTTAGAAAAAACAAATGGTAATAAGATTGCAGTAGCTCACAATTTAGATGACCAAATCGAAAACTTTTTATTCAGGCTTATTAGAGGCTCATCTTTAGAAGGATTAGAAGGAATTCAAAATAGAGAAAATATAATTAGACCTATTAATGAGACGTATAAAAGTCAAATTTTAAACTATTTAGATGTGAATAAAATAGAGTATAGAGTGGATGAAACAAATTTTGAAAATGATTTTACTAGAAATAGTATTAGATTAGATTTGATACCTTTTATAGAGGAGAGATATAATACTAACTTTAAAGATAAAGTACATAATCTAATTGAAGAGATAAAAGAAGTAAATGAAATTTTGAAAATAGATTTAAAGAAATATAAAGTTTTAAAAAATGAAAAAGTTGTTTTAAATATTGACTTAATCCTGAAAGAGGAGGATTATATCCAGAGAAAAATAATAAATGAATACTTTAAAGAGTTTTCACTAGAATCATCTAGAGAAAAAATAATAAATGTTATAAAATTATTTCAAAGTTCAGGAAGCAAAAATATACACTTAGAAAAGAACTTTATTTTAAAGAAAGAATATAAAAATATCTGGATAGAGAAGGAAAATATAGATAAATTTGAAAGTATAAATATTGACCTACTACAAAAGATACCGTTTAAAATAAAAGTTAATGACTATATTTTAGAAACAGTTGAGGATCAAAAAAGTTTTGGTAAAAATGAATTTTTAACAAATTTAAAAATAGGTGACATTGTAGAGATTAGATGTCGAAAGGATGGGGATAGAATAAAACCTTTAGGAATGAGTTCTTATAAAAAAGTAAAAGATATACTGATAAATGAGAAAATTCCAAAGGAGATTAGGGGTACAATCCCATTGATAGTTAAAGAGAATGAGATTGTTTGGATTGCAGGAGTAAAAAAAAGCGAAAACTTTAAATGTGAAAAAAATGAAAAAGGAATTAAGCTAATCATAAGGAGGCAAGATGAAGAATAGAGAAGATAATGAAAAAATGGCATTGCATAACTTCATTGAAGAGGAGCCAAAAAAAGATGACGTGCATGATGATGAAGCTAAAAAAGAGAAAGAGGCTAAAGAAGAGGAAGAGAAAAGCCAATTAGAAGAGAGAAAAAGAAAGATTAAAGAGAAGTTAAAAGAGGGAATAGATAAAACTAAACAAGAAAAAGATTCAAACGAATCAAGAGAGATTGGTGGGAAATTCAATCTAAAAGGTTTTGTTATGTTATTATTTATAGTGACTATAATTTTATCGCTTCCAACGATGTTCTCTAAGTCAGATTCTTCAAATGTAAAGACTATTAGTTATACAGACTTTATAAAAGAATTAAAAGATGATAAGCTTGTTAGAGTAGATGAGAGAGAAGGATATGTTTATGGATATACTTCAGAAAAAGATACGACAGCAGTAAAAGCTAGAATGATAACAGATAGATTAGGTGGAGATGCACAACTTGTAAACCTAATTGATAGTAAAACTGTAAAAATAGAGTCATTACCACCACAAGAGTTACCATTCCTATTAAACATGTTAGCATCTTGGTTCCCTATGTTATTACTGATTGGAATCTGGATATTTATGCTTAATAAAATGAATAAAGGTGGAGGTGGAGGACCTCAAGTTTTCAATATGGGGAAATCTAAAGCTAAAGAGAATGGAGAGAATGTATCTCAAGTAACTTTTGCGGATGTTGCTGGAATAGATGAAGCGAAGGTAGAGTTAGAAGAGGTAGTTCAATTTTTAAAAGAGCCGGATAAGTTTAAAAATTTAGGGGCTAAAATTCCTAAGGGAGTTCTTTTACTAGGGTCACCTGGAACAGGTAAAACACTATTGGCAAAAGCTGTTGCAGGAGAAGCTGGAGTTCCATTCTTCAGTATGTCAGGATCAGAATTCGTAGAGATGTTCGTAGGTGTAGGAGCTTCAAGAGTAAGAGATTTATTCTCGAAAGCTAGAAAAAATTCACCTTGTATAATTTTTATAGATGAGATTGATGCTGTAGGTAGAAAAAGAGGAAGTGGTCAAGGCGGAGGAAACGACGAGAGAGAACAAACTCTTAACCAACTTCTAGTAGAGATGGATGGATTTGGAACTGAAGAAACAATTATTGTTTTAGCAGCAACAAATAGACCAGAGATTTTAGATAAAGCTTTAATGAGACCTGGAAGGTTTGACAGACAAGTTGTAGTGGATAGACCAGATATCAAAGGAAGAGAAGCAATTTTAAAGGTTCATTCTAGAAATAAAAAGTTTGCCTCAGATGTAGATTTTGAGATAATAGCAAGAAAAACACCTGGATTCGTAGGTGCAGATATAGCAAATATGCTTAATGAAGCTGCAATTTTAGCTGCAAGAGCCGGAAGATCAGAGATAAATATGGCTGATTTAGAAGAGGCTTCTGAGAAAGTTACTATTGGTCCTGAAAGAAAATCAAGAATGGCAGTACAAAAAGAAAGAATTATTGTAGCTTACCATGAGGTAGGACATGCGATGACTCAAAGATTATCGCCAAACACAGAACCAGTTCATAAAGTGACAATTATTCCAAGAGGAATGGCAGCTTTAGGTTATACTATGACACTACCAACAGAAGATAGATATCTAAAATCAAAAAATGAATTTTTATCTGAGCTTGTAACTTTATTGGGTGGAAGAGCAGCAGAAGAGATTGTATTTGGTGATATAACAACAGGAGCAAGTAACGATATTGAAAGAGCAACAGCAATAGCTCATGCTATGGTAACAAAGTATGGAATGAGTGATAAGTTTGGACCAATAATGTTAGATGCGACACGTGAAGGAGATATGTTCCAACAAAAGCTTTATGGAGAAACAACATCAAAAGAGATAGATGATGAGATCAGAAGATTAGTTTCTACAGCTTATTCTAAAGCTAAAGAGATTTTAACAGAAAATAGAGAGACATTAGAAAATATAACTCAAGCTCTTTTAAGATTAGAAACAATAAATGGTGAAGAGTTAGATCAGATGTTAGCAGGAAAAACTGTTGAAAGATTAGAGCAGGAAAATAGTATTGAAGAAAAAATTGTGGATTTAAAAGAGGAAGAAGAAAAGTTAAAAGAGGAGCTAAAACAAAAAGCATCTCAATCTGTTTTAGATGATTATCAAGGATAACTCTCTAGAAAATTAACTTTACTAAAAATAGAAATTATGTTATAATAATTTTAATCTTTGCTAGGATTTACGATTAAGCCCCGTAAACCTTGGCCTAGATATCAAATATTCAGGAGGAAATAAAATGGCTATAAACAAAGCAGAAATCATTGCAGCATACGGAAAAGATGGAAAAGATACAGGATCTACTGAGGTTCAAGTTGCTATATTAACAGCACAAATCAACCACTTAACAAACCACTTAAGAACTCACAAGAAGGACTTCCACTCAAGATTAGGATTATTAAAAATGGTTGGAAAGAGAAAGAGATTATTAAGCTACTTAATGAGCAAAGATATCGAAGGATACAGAGCACTTATCGCTAAGTTAGGAATCAGAAAGTAATTTTAAAACGAGGAAATTTCCTCGTTTTTTTTTATAACTTACACAGAAAATACAAAATATAGGAGAAGGACATGAAAAAATTTATTGTATTATTGTTATCTATACTTTCGTTGGTTATTTTTTCAGAAGAGATTGATAATTACAATGAAGGTACAGTAAAAGAGGAATATATAAAGGGGAAAATCTTATACTTAGAAAATACTATAAAAAATAGTTTTAATGAACAAGATGGAATAAAAGAGATAGAGGAGTATAGAGTAAAAATTTTAGAGGGTGAAGATAAGAATAAAGAGGTTTTAGTTCAATCACCTATTTATATAGAAAAAGCTTATAATATCTTTATAAGGGAAGCACAAAATGTGGTTCTTTATAAAGAGAGCAGTGATGAAACCGGAAATACATATTATATAGTAGATATAGATAAAAGAAATTCAATTTTATTAATAATAGGAATTTTTATACTGCTAACTATCTTTATAGCAAAATTTAAAGGTGTAAAAGCTATACTTTCTTTAGTTATAGTCGTTGGAATAATATATAATATTTTTCTTCCGATGATAGCGGATGGGTATTCACCGATTTTGATATCGACTTTATGTGCATTACTTAGCTCGATAGTAACTATATTTTTAACTACTGGTTTTACTCAAAAAGGAGTTGTAGCAATTTTAGGTGCTGTAGTAGGTGTAATAATAGCGGGAAGTATGTCGATGTATTTTTCATATGAAATGGCGATGACAGGATTTGTATCAGTAGAAGCTTTGAACTATTCAACTTTACTTCAAGGAGTAAGGGTAAGAGAGATAATTTCAGCGGGAGTTATACTAGGAAGTATGGGAGCGGTAATGGACGTTTCAATGTCAATTTCATCAGCACTAACTGAACTTAAGACTGTAGCCTCTGATATAACGAAAAAAGAGATCTTTGATTCTGGAATGAGAATAGGTGCAGATATAATTGGAACGATGGTAAATACACTTATACTAGCTTATATAGGAAGCGGAATACTTTCAACACTATTTATATATTTGCAAAAAGAGCAGTTCCCGTTGATTAGGATTTTAAACTTTGAATCTATATCAGCTGATATAGTTAGAGCCTTTGCAGGAAGTATAGGGATATTAGTAGCAGTTCCAATAACATCATATCTTTGTTGTATTATGTTTACAAAAAAAAATAGCTGAGTTTTCAGCTATTTTTTTATTGTTCTGTTGGAACAAAATTATTTACAACATTCTGCCATAAATTTTCTTTTTTTAATATATATTCAATAAATTCTCTAACAGCTCCATCTCCGCCATTTTTATTAGAGATAAAATTAGAGATAGCTAAAATCTCCTCTACAGAATCTTTTGGAGCAGCAGCAAGTTTGCATTTTTTCATAACAGCTAAATCGATCAAATCGTCACCCATATAAGCAACATTTTCATAAGATATATTGTGTTTTTCTAAAATAGAATCAAGTGTTGCAATTTTATTTTTAATTCCTTGATGAATCTCTTTTATTCCAAGCTCTTCACAACGTTTAGTTACAATATGTGATGTTTTTCCAGTTATAATTGCAATCTCTTTTCCTTGAGCAATAGCTTGAGTGATACCTAATCCATCTTTCACATTAAAAGCTTTCATTTCATCACCTGAGTTTGAAACATAAAGTTTTCCATCAGTAAGGGTACCATCTACATCTAAAACGATAAGTTTAATCATAAAACTCCTCCTCCAAAAATAAAATAAAACTGGAGATGTCTCCAGTTTTATTTCAATAGCATTGATTATAAAGCGTTAACTTTTGCAGTTAATCTAGCTTTCTTTCTAGAAACTGTGTTCTTCTTCATGATACCTTTGCTTACAGCTTTATCTAACTCTTTGTAAGCTACAGATAAAGCAGCCTTAGCAGCCTCAACCTCTTTAGTTTCTACTGCTACTAATACCTTCTTAACCATAGTTTTTACTCTAGATTTTACAGCTTGATTTCTCTCTCTGTTTCTCTCCGCTACGATAACTCTCTTTTTTGCTGATTTTGAATGTGCCAAATCAAAAACCTCCCTTTAATTTTAAATAAAATTTTCATATCATAATAACATAAATAACACTTTATGTCAATATGATTCTAATACCTAGTATGGTATTTCAATTTGACAGGTAAGCATAAAAAGAGACACAATTTGTACAATGGACCTAAGATATTTTATCATATTTTATACGAAAAAAGAAGATAATAAAAAAAATATTTTATATTTTCTCAAAAAAAGAGTATTATATTATAGAAAGAGTTTAGTAAATAAAGAAAGGATAAAAATGAATATAGATGAAAAAATATCTTTAGCTGCGTGTAAGAAAATGAAGTTAGAGATAGAAAAAGTTGATGGAAACGAAGTATTTTTCAGAGGTATTCCAGACGAAGAGGGCATAGTAACAGAGGTTGAGGTATTAGCTAGAGGAAATAGATATTCAGTGCCTGCAATATTAAAGGCAATGAGAAAAGGAGAAGTTATAATTCATAACCATCCTTCTGGTCATTTATATCCTTCAGATCCTGATGTTGAAATAGCTGCAATATATTCAAATAGATTAGATGGAGCTTCATATATTGTAAACAATGAAGTTACAGATATCTATGTGATAGTTGAATTAGTTCAAAGAAAGAATATAAAAATAGATATAAAACCTTACTTTGAAAAAAATGGACTTTTAGCAGGTGTATTTAAAGAGTTTGAATACAGAAATGAGCAGTTAGAGATGGCCGAGGTTATAGAACAGGGATTGAATACAGAAACAAAAGTAATTGTAGAAGCTGGAACAGGAACAGGAAAAACATTGGGGTATTTAATACCGGCTATCGAATGGAGTATAAAAAATAAGAAAAGAGTTGTAATAAGTACAAATACAATAAATTTACAAGAACAGCTTTTAAACAAAGATATTCCGATAGCTAAAAAGGTTATTGCAGGGGACTTTAATTATATGTTAGTTAAAGGAAGAGGAAACTATCTTTGTAATCGAAAGCTACATAATGTTGCAACAGGAGACATTGTAGATTTTGAAGAGTATAGCCAGAGTCAAAAATCTCAATTCAGAGAAGTTTTAAAATGGGGTGGAAAAACAGAGAGTGGAGATAAGGCAGAGTTACCATTTGAAGTAGACTACATAATATGGGAGCACTTCCAAAGTGAAAGTGATATGTGTGCTGGAAATAAATGTCCATTTAAAGCTGAGTGCTACTTTTTAAAGGCAAGAGATGAAAAGAAAAAAGCGGATATTTTAATAACAAATCATCATATGTATTTCTCTGACTTAGCAATAAGAAAAGAGATTGGATTTAATACAGAATATTCAATTCTACCAGAGTACGAGCTTGTTGTTTTTGATGAAGCTCATAATGTTGAAAAAGTAGCAAGAGATTATTTCTCTTATGAAATTTCAAAATATGGATTCACTAAAACTATGAATCAGATATATACAATGGAAAAATCCAAAAAAAGAGGAACAGGGAGTTTAGATGTTTTAATAAATTATTTAAAAACAGCAGATTATGATGGGAAAAAAGGAACGGAGTTAGATTTAGAGAATGATATTAAATTGAAACATCGTAATTTATTTGCATCTGGAAGAGCTTATTTTAATTTCTTAATAGAGATTTTTTCAAAAGGACAAATGTCGAGTATAACTTATAGATTAAAGAAAAATGAGTTTGAAAGAGCTGTTTTTTATGAACAGTTGGATAATCTAAAAGATGAATTCATAGTAGATTTATCGGTATATTTAAAAAAGGTAAGAACTATTTTAGCTAGAATAAAAGATTTAGAAGATAAAGAGGGATATATAAGTGATTTTTCTAGATATATAGATAGATTAGATGGATTTTTTGAAAATTTAAAATTTATAAACGCTTTGGATGATGAAAAATTTATTTATTGGGCTGAGGTTAACGGAAAAAAAAGTAATTCAAAATTAGTAGCAACACCTTTAAAAATAGATGGAGAATTAGATAAAAATTTATACACTAATTTAAAACAGATGATTTTTACATCTGCAACGATAGCGATAGGAAATGATTTTTCATATTTTAAAGAAAGTATTGGTTTGAAAGAAAAAACTTTAGAGAAAGTTATTCATTCACCATTTGATTATGATAATCAGATGAAAGTGTACTTACCAAAAGATTTACTGAATCCAAGTGACCCTAAATTTATAGATAGTATCAGAGAGTTTTTAAAAAATTTGATATTGAAAACTTCAGGGAAATGTTTTATACTATTTACTTCTTATACGACATTAAACTATATATACTATATGATAAAAGATGAGTTAGAAGCAGCAGGACTTAACCTTTTAATTCAAGGACAAGCACCTAGGACTCAACTTGTAAATATGTATAAAAATATAAAAAATCCGGTTTTATTTGGAACAGATTCATTTTGGGAAGGGGTAGATATAAAAGGAGAACAATTAAGTTCTGTGATTATAATAAAACTACCTTTTAAAGTTCCAAGTGATCCAATAACTGAGGCTATTATTGAAAATATCGCTCAGCAAAATAAAAATGCTTTTGTGGAATATCAAATTCCAGAATCTGTTATAAAGTTTAAACAAGGTATTGGAAGATTAATAAGAAGTAAAAGTGATCGTGGAATTGTTACAATATTAGACAATAGAGTAATAACAAAAAGCTATGGAAAATACTTTAAAGATGCAATACCTACAAAAAATATAAAGATACTTAATAAAGAAGATGTCTTAAAAGATATTTCTAAAACTTAAAAGGAGTAATTGATATGAAAAAAATTGAGCTGTTTGGTTTGAGCTTAACTTTTAAGATTAACAAGAAAAATGCAGATGATGCTGAATTATATACGAAAGATAATCATTTAAAAGAGAAGATATTCTATCTAATTTTGATGGTTATGGTAATAGTTATTAGCTCAAAGAGTGGCTATATAGTAAATACACAGAAGTATGATATAGGAGATGTAGCAATAAACGATATATACTCTCCGAAGAGTATTCTTTTTAATGATAGGGATAAAAAGCAAGATATTATAAAAAATTTAATGGAAGGTTCAAAAAAAGAGTATATTTATGTCCCTCAAGCAGGCAATGTTTATATATCTGGAGCTGAATATTTATTTGATGAAATCTTGAAAAAAGATTTTAAAAAAAATAAACTCTATTTAGATAGGGTTGAAGATATAATAGGAAAACCATTGTCTCCAAAGCTGATAAATGAATTGACTCAATTAAATAAAAAAGATTTAGCGGATACAAAAGAAAGAATTATAGGTTTTTTAACAAAAGCTTATGCAACGGGAATTATAAGAGAAAAGGGAAGTTTAACAATTTCACCTCCAAATGACGAGTTGTTTTTAGAGTTATCTGATTTTGATAAAAAAATTGTAGAGAATTTTTTAACGGCAAACTATATCTATGATGAAACAAAAACTAAAAATTCGATAGCAGAGAAGATATCTCAGATAGATAATCAAATTTTAGATATAAAAGCTGGAACTTTACTTGTAAAAAAAGGAGATATAATAACAGATAGTAGGGCTAAATTGTTAGAGGCTGTAGGAATATATTCGTACAAAAAAAGTTTAGGGTTTTCAGTTGCAAACTTTTTATATACAATTATTTTAACTGTAATATTTTATCACTTATTAGCAAATAAATTTAAGAAAAATATATTGAATAAAAATGTTTATAGAAGTCTATTTTTAATATATACAATAGGATTTTTAGCATATAGATTTACTCAACCTGATCATATATATGTAGTACCATTTGAAATGATGTTTTTCTTGATGTCAATATTGTTTGCAAAAGATTTTGCATTTATAATGACACTAATGTCAATAACGTTCTTATTCCCGATAGTAGGATATGATCCTATTTTTATAATTGTAACATTCTTAGCTTGTTTAATGGGGTCGTATTTGATAGAAAAAGTTACAACAAGGCAAGAGTTGATAGCATTAGGAATGAAACTAGCGGTTACAAAATTCTTCTTATATTTATTGTTAACATATTTTATAGGAAGAGAGAAGAATTTAATTGCTTTACAAAGTGGAGAGATAGTTATATCGGGATTGCTTTCAGGTATGTTAGCAATAGCTGTATTACCGTATTTTGAAAAAACTTTTAATATTTTAACTACATTTAGATTGTTAGAATTAGGAGATTTATCACATCCATTATTGAAGTTGTTATCGATGAAAGCACCAGGAACATTCCATCATTCGATGATGGTTGCAACACTATCAGAGGCAGCAGCAGAGGCTATAGGAGCAAATGCTATATTCGCAAGAGTTGCATCTTATTATCATGATATAGGAAAAATGAAAAGACCAAAGTTTTATGTAGAAAATCAAGAGGGGGGAGAGAATCCTCATTCTAAAATCTCTCCATTTTTAAGTACGTTAATAATAACGTCACACACAAAAGATGGAAATGAATTGGGAAGAGAGTATAAAATTCCAAGAGAGATTAGAGATGTTATGTTTGAACATCAAGGAACGACGATGTTAGCATATTTTTATAATAAGGCTAAGCAGTTAGATCCAACAGTATTAGAAGATGATTTCAAATATAGTGGTCCAATTCCTAGAAGTAAGGAATCAGCTATAATAATGCTTGCAGATTCAATAGAGGCAGCAGTAAGGTCATTAGATGAAAAAACACCGATAACGATTGAAAATATGCTAAGAAGAATTATAAACTCTAAGATAGAGGACAATCAGTTGTCAGAAGCAGCTTTAACATTTAAAGAGATAGAAATAATAATTAAAACTTTTACAAAGGTATTGATGAGTATTCATCACGTTAGAATAAAATACCCAGGACAAAAGTAGATAAAGAAGAGGAGTAGCGATGGAAGTAGTTTTAGATTTTTCTCTAGAAATAGAGGGATATGAGGAGTATATAAAAGAGGATGAGGTGCAACAGTATATCTGTGAGGTTTTAAACGATGAGTTTGAATCAGAAAAACCAGTTTACTTATCAGTAGCTTTAGTAGGAAATGAAGATATTCAGAGAATAAATAGAGATTTTAGAGAAAAAGATAGTCCAACAGATGTAATCTCTTTTGCATATCATGAAACAGAGGATTATATGATTGGTCCATATGATACGTTAGGGGATATAATAATCTCTTTAGAAAGAGTGAAGGAGCAATGTAATGAGTATAATCACTCGTTTAGAAGAGAGTTTTTCTATGTTTTAACTCATGGGATGCTACATCTTTTAGGGTATGATCATATTGAAGAAGAGGATAAGAAAGAGATGAGAGCTAGAGAGGAAGAGATTCTAGGAAAGTTTGGGCATACTAGAGATTAGGGAGGATATTTATGAAAAAAGGGACAAAACAGGATATAACACAGAGCTTTAATGTTGCAATTGAGGGAATAATAGAAACGATTAGAACAGAGCGAAATATGAAGTTTCATGCATTTTGCACAATATTAGTTTTAATGATTTCAATATTTTTAGGTGTTAGTAGAATGGAACTAATTGTATTATCAATTAGTATGTCCCTAGTTTTAGCAGCAGAGCTATTAAATACAGCAATTGAAAGTTTTGTAGATTTAGTGTCACCAGATTATAATCTTTTAGCTAAAAGAGCTAAAGATGTAGGAGCAGGAGCGGTATTTATAGCAGCTACAAATGCCTTGATAGTTGGATATTTGGTATTTCATAAAAGAATAGCTGGTGAATTTGCCAGCTTCTTTGATTTATTAAAAGAATCATATGCAAATGTTATAGTTTTTCTTTTGATATTTTTAGTAATTTTAGTAATATCAATAAAAAGCTTTTTTAAAAAGGGAACTCCATTGAGAGGAGGAATTCCTAGTGGGCATAGTGCTCTTGGTGGAGCTCTGTTTGTAGGAATTTTCTTTTTAACAGACGATGTAAGAATTTTTTATCTTTCACTTTTTCTTTTAATTTTAGTATTACAATCGAGAGTAGAAGGAAAGATTCATACTGTATTAGAAACTATAATTGGGGCAGTATTAGGAATGGGAGTTACATATATATTCCTATCAATATTAAAAATTTAGATTATTTGGGAGTGGTATAAAATGCAAAGAGCGAAAGATTATCTATTGCTTAGTGTACTCTCTTATTGTAATTTTTCACAAGAGGATTATAAGAAGAATTTAAATCAAATTTACAGAGAGAACGATTCATTAAAATTAGATAGTGATGGTTTTTATTTTTCAAATTCAAAGACAAGATATTTATTTTATGGTTTCTTTGAAGATATTCTTTCAAACTGGGAGATATTTTATGTAGAAAGTAAAAGAGCTTCAGATTTAGATAAGGATTCAACTGGATTTTATAGTGTCGTTTTTAGAAATGTAAAATATGATACATATGTTATTTCTTATAGAGGAAGTGAAAAATATCCTTTAGAGGATGCATATAAAGATTTTATAGAAAATGACTTAAAGATAGGTCTAGGTGTTAAACCAAAGCAGTTTTATGATGGTTTAGGAGTGTTTAATAAGCTTTATGATGAGTTTAAAATTCCTAAAGAGAAAATATCGATAACAGGGCATTCTTTAGGTGGAGGAATAGCTCAATTTGTAAGTATTATGGTAGATAAAGAAAGAGGTTTTATTCCATATACTTGTACTTGGAATGCAGTTGGTATAAATAGAGATGGGATTATAAATCTTTTAGATTTCTTTAATTATGATAAAATATTGGATAAGTTGCATTTAGATGATATTGAAAGACAATATTTTTTAGAGTTTAAAAATGAGTATTTATCATTTTTCTTGAAAGAGTTAAAAAAAGGGAAAGTTATAAAAGATAATAATACTTTATTATTAACTGGAAATATTGAAATAACACCACAGATAGATGACAGCTTTGTGAAAAGTTTTGTAAAAAGTACAAAATTTGAAAATCTATTGGGAAAAATATCTATCGATACTAAAGATAGATTGCTAGATAATAATAAAGTATTTAATGCTTTATTTAAAGTTGATAACTTAACAGAGGAGCTTTATCAAGCTGATTACTTTATAAGAAGAATAAAAACAAATAAAGTTTACGAGGAGAACATTGTTAATTTTTGTCATTCAGATGATTTAACGGTTTCTCTTTTCCCTCATATAGGAGCAGTTTATCAAGTTGATAAATCTTTCTTAAAAAAAGAGGTCAGAAAAAAAACTATATTTTCTAATTTCCTATTCTTTACAAAATCTGTACAAGAGTATCATTATCAAGATATATTTTTACCTTTTATTGAGGTTGAAGGTGAAAGAGTTGGAATGTTTAGTAAGAATTTATCAATTGGATATTTAGGAACGATAGTTAGAAAAATTTTAACTTTAGAACATTGTGTTGAAAGAGAGTTACTAGCAGATTATTATAGTTTAATATCAATAACAGATGAAAATTTTATAAAGATTAAATCAGGAATTCTAGCTGCGATGAAAAAATGTGGAGATGATATTCTATATAAAAATCAAGCATATAACCAACTTAAAGATATGGATAAGCAAAATTTTACAAGAGTTTGGGAGAATTTAAAGGCAAAATTACCAAGTCCTTATAGAATACAGGATATTTATGATTTAATACTATTTTAATAAAAAAGCCAAAAGATTAACAAAAATCTTTTGGCTTTTATTTTTTTTTAAATTTTTAAATTTAATTAAAAAATAAACTTAAATTTGGTTTTTTTAATTTCTAAATTTCGTTATATAGAAAAATTAGAAAAAATAAAGAGATGTTGTTAAAAATAAAATAAAAAAAAATTTAAAAAATTTTAGTTTTAAAACTTATTTAAAGAAAGTGGTAAAATAAAAAAAATTAAAATAAAGTTATAGAAAATCATTTTTTGTAAAAATAGAAATCAACTAGAAAAAGGTTGTTTTTTAATGGAAAATGAGTTAAAAAAGAAAAAAAGAGATTAATTGTTCTTGTAGTGTAGAAAAAATGTTTTGAAATAGAAACTATTGACATAAAAAAGAATAAGAGGTATATATAGTCTTAACAATAAAATATATTGAGGAGGGATTGAAAATGTCAAAAGGATTTGCACCAGAACCATATAAAATAAAGATGGTTGAAAATATGGCTATTATGAGTAAAGAGGAAAGAAAAGTAGCATTAGAAAGAGCAGGGTATAATACGTTTTTATTAAGATCGGAAGAGTGTTATATAGATCTATTGACTGACTCAGGAACAAATGCAATGAGTGATGCTCAATGGGCAGGGTTGATGTTAGGAGATGAGGCATATGCAGGAAGTAAAAACTTTTATCATTTAGAAAAAACTGTTCAAGAACTTTTTGGATTTAAATATGTAGTTCCAACTCATCAGGGAAGAGGAGCTGAAAATATTTTATCAACACTGACAATAAAACCCGGAGATTATGTACCAGGAAATATGTATTTTACAACTACAAGATTCCACCAAGAAAGAAATGGAGCAACATTTAGAGATATTATAATCGATGAAGCTCATGATTCACAAATTGATTTGCCATTCAAAGGTAATGTTGATTTAAATAAATTAAAAGCATTGATAGAAGAGGTAGGAGCAGAAAAAATACCATATATTTGTTTGGCAGTAACAGTAAACTTAGCTGGTGGTCAACCAGTTTCAATGGCTAATATAAGAGCAGTTTCTGAGTTGGCTCATAGTCATGGAATAAAAATAATGTATGATGCAACACGTTGTATTGAGAATGCGTATTTTATAAAATCAAGAGAAGAGGGATATGCAGATGTTTCTATAAAAGATATTGTAAAAGAGATGTTCTCTTATGGCGATGGATGTACAATGAGTGGAAAAAAAGATTGTTTGACTAATATTGGTGGATTCTTATGTATGAATGACTATGAGTTATACTTACAAGCAACAGCAACTGTGGTTCAGTTTGAGGGAATGCCTAGTTATGGTGGATTAGCAGGACGAGACATGGAAGCTATGGCAATTGGATTGAGAGAAGCTGTTAATTATGAATATATTAGTCATAGAGTTAATCAAATTAGATACTTAGGAGAGAAATTAGATGCAGCTGGAGTACCAATGGTAAAACCGTATGGAGGACATGCAATATTCTTAGACGCAAGAGCGTTTTTACCACATTTAAGTCAAGATGATTTACCAGCTCAATCTTTAGCAGCAGCTATATATGCAACTTCTGGAGTTAGAACAATGGAGAGAGGAATAGTTTCAGCTGGAAGAGATATAAAAACAGGAAAAAATCATTATCCAAAATTAGAAACAGTTAGATTGACAATACCTAGAAGAGTTTACACATATGCACATTTAGATTATGTAGCTGATGCAATTATAGCTCTTTATAAAAATAAAGAGGAGATAAAAGGGTTGAAGTGGGAATATGAACCAGGTTGCTTAAGATTCTTTACAGGAAGATTTTCTCACAAATAGATAATAGAAATTAAAATACCTTAGATTAAAGATGTTGATCTAAGGTATTTTTTATTGTAAAAATATGGAAAATTTGATACTCTATAATAAACAGCTTTTTTATTTTTAGGGGGAGATTTATGTTTTTATCGCCAGGGGAAAAGATATTAAGGTATAGAAAGCATTATAAAATAAAACAAGAGGAATTAACAAAAAATATTGTATCTAAAACTTATTTAGGAATGGTAGAAAATGGTAGAAAAGTTTTAAGTAACAAGATGGCTTTAATTTTTTACAAAAATCTAGAGGAAGCTTTAGAAAGTAAAGGGGAAAAAATAGATATAACTTACGAAGAGTTCGTTGAAAAATCAGAAGCTAAAGCTAAAAAGTACTTAGATGAGATTTTAAAAAAAGAAATTATAGAAAATAAATGGTTAATAGAAGAAGCTATTTTAAAATTAAATAGAGTTGATCAGAAAAAAATTATAATAGAGTTAAGTAATTTATATTTAAAATTAAAAGATGAAAATGAAGCTAGAAGAATGTATGCTAAATTATTTCAAATGGTTTCTGAAATAAAAAAATATGAGCAGGAATTTATAATTTTTTTAAATTTGTGTGAAAAATATGAAAAGTATGAGATAATACTATTACTCTTTAAAAAGTATGAAGAGGATATAAAAAAACTAAAAAAGTTTAATGAGATTTATTATCGATATATATATTCAGAGTATAAATTAAATGTTATTGATACAGAAAATTTAGAAAGTAAAATAAGGATAGCTTTAATAAATTTAAAAAATGGAGAGATAAAAAATAATTATCTGAAAATATTGATAGCAATTTCTAAAAAAGAGGATTTAGATAAATATATATTGATATCTAAAGAAGTTTTAAAACAAACTTCAAATTTAGAGTTTAAATTTGAACTATTGTGTGATTTAGCTCAAACCTCAGTAGTAAATTTAAAATATGATGATTTGAAATTTGTCTATTTAAAATTGAAAAAAATTTATGAGCAGAAGTTAGAGAAAGAGATTAGAAAAAATTTCACTCTTCTATATAATTTAGGAAAAGTTACAGAGATTTTAAATAGAAAAAATGAATCAAGAAAATATTTTATAGAGGCATTAATAATTGGAAAAGGAGTTGAGGTGCCTTTAAGCCAAGTAACAGAAATAATCGATAAGTTATTTGGTAGTTTTGAAAAAAGTGATTATTACTCTTTGTTAAGTATAGAGGAAGAGTATTTAAGAATATTAAAAAATTATGAGGATTATAAACCTGTAATAAAGTTATTACACTATTACAGTAAGAATTATCCTCAAAAATTGGATGAAAAATTTAATTTATTTAGAAACTATTTGGAGTAAAATAGTAAGGAGAGAGGGAAAATGGTAAGAGTAGGAAAAAGACAAACTTTAAAGATTAATAACTTCAGCAGCAAGGGAGCACATTTAGATGCAGGAACAGGAGATGCTAATGATAATATTCTTCTACCAAATAACGAATTAGAAGGAAAAGTATTAGATATTGGTGATGAGTTAGACGTTATGATATACAGAGATTCTGAGGATAGATTAATAGCTACATTTAGAAAAACAGCATTAACAGTTGGAACAATTGGAAAGTTATATGTAACAGATATGAATGAAAAACTAGGAGCATTTTTAGATTGGGGATTAAAAAAGGAACTTTTATTACCTCATGCTCAAATGGATGGAGATGTAAAACCAGGTGATGAAGTTTTAGTTGGAATATATGAAGATAGTAAAGGAAGACTATCTGCAACTATGAAGATATATAGTTTCTTAATGCCAAATAAAGATTATAAGAAAAATGACTTTGTAGAGGGAACTGTTTATAGAATAAATCCAGAGATTGGAATATTTGTAGCAGTAGATAATAGATACTTTGGTTTAATTCCAAATAGTGAATGTTTCAGAAAGTTCTCTGTAGGAGAGGAGATTCAAGCAAGAGTAATCAGAGTTAGAGAAGATGGGAAATTAGACTTAGCTATGAGAGAGTTAGCTTTTGTTCAAATGGATAAAGATGCTGAGGCTATAGTAAGTAAAATGAAAATTTTAAAGACTCACTTCAGATTCAATGATGATAGCTCACCAGAAGCGATAAAAGAGTACTTTGGAATAAGTAAAAAAGCTTTTAAAAGAGCAATGGGAAGACTTTTAAAAGAGGGTAAGATAGAAAAAACAGAGGAAGGTTACTTCAGACTGAAATAACAAAAGGGGATTTTATGGAAGGAAAAACTATACAATCTATCCAAAGAGCAATCGATATAATGAACTGCTTTAATGAGGAGGTTCATGAATTATCATTAAAAGAGATAAGTGAAAAGGTAGGTTTAAGTAAAAGTACTGTTCATGGAATCGTTTCAACTCTTTTAAAAAACTCTTATTTGGAGCAAAGTGAGAAAAATAGTAATTATTCATTGGGACCAGCTTTTATAGAGAAAAGTTTTATTGTGAATGAAGATGTGTTGATTAAAAATGTAGGGCATAAATACCTAGTAAATATATCAGAGGAGTTTTCTGTAACAATAAATCTGTTTATTTTCAAAAGGGAACATCTAAAATTAGTTGATAGAGTACAATCAGATTCGATGTATTATACAATAAGTACATCTGTAACTAAAATTCCATTGAATGCATCAGCTTCTGGAAAATTAGCCTTAGCTTATTCTAAAGATGTAAATATAGATGTTATATTTAATAAAGATTTATTATATAAATATACTAACAGTACAATAATAGATAGGGAAACACTTATTGAAGAGATATATAAAATCAGAAGAGATGGCTACTCTTTAGAAAAATCTGAAGTAGAGTTAGGAATATATTGTATATCAGTTCCTATATTTAAAGTTAATAACGAGTTTGTAGGAACAGCCTCAATAATGGCAACAAGAGAGAAGATGATGCATATTCTTCCACATTTAGCACCGAAAATGGTGGCTATGAGTAAAAAAATATCGTTCGAATTAGGAGCAAGAGAGGAGTTTTAACTCCTCTTTTTTATTTTTTGATTGACAAGAATATAAAAATAGTATATTGTAAATATAACAATTTTTTATTAAAGAACAACGTTCGACAATGTAGAACGAAATAGAGGAGGATTTATGAACAACATGCTAGAAATTTTTGGTCAATTCTGCTTTACAGAGGAAAAGTTGAAAAGTAGAATACCAGAATCGTATTTTAAAGAGTTTAAGAAAGTTCAAAACGGAGAAAAAGAGTTGTCTATTGAACTTGCAGACTCTATAGCTAATGCAGTTAAAAATTGGGCTACTGAAAATGGAGCAACACATTTTACACACTGGTTCCAACCACTAACAGAGTTAACAGCTGAAAAGCATGATTCATTTATTTCTATGTCTTCAGACGGTAGCTGTGTTTCACAGTTCTCAGGAAAAGAGCTTATAAAAGGAGAAGCTGATACATCATCATTCCCAAATGGAGGAGTAAGGTCAACTTTTGAAGCTAGAGGATATACTGCATGGGATTGTAAATCGCCAATGTTCTTAAGAGGAGAGGGATTATCTAAATCATTATATATTCCAACGGCATTCATAGGATATAATCAAATGGCATTAGATAAAAAAGTTCCGTTACTAAGATCGATTGATTTTATATCAGAACAAACATTAAGATTAAAAAGAATTTTAGATCCTAAATCAACTGTAACTTCAATTACGAATACATTAGGGTTAGAGCAAGAGTATTTTTTAATAGAGAAGAATTTCTGGGAAAAGCGTCAAGATTTAATGCTTTCTGGTAGAACAATATTTGGTTCGTTACCTCCAAAAGGTCAAGAGTTAAATGATCACTACTATGGAAGTATTAAAGAAAAAGTTGAAAAAGTAATGAATGAAATAGACGCAGAGCTATGGAAAATAGGAATTATGGCTAAAACAAAGCATAATGAGGTAGCTCCAAACCAGTTTGAGATAGCACTTATGTTTGCAACAGCAAATGTAGCAGTAGATCAAAATCAATTGACAATGGATATAATTAAGAAAGTTGCAGATAGACACAATTTAAGTGCTTTATTACACGAAAAGCCATTTAAAGGTGTAAACGGATCAGGAAAACATTGTAACTGGTCATTAGCAACAAATTTAGGTGAGAACCTATTAGATCCATCTTCTTTATCAAAAAATAATCTTCAGTTCTTAGTATTTTTAACAGCAGTATTAGAAGGTATTGATAGATATGCTGATGTTTTAAGAGCATCTTGTGCAACACCAGGAAATGATCACAGATTAGGAGGGCATGAAGCTCCACCAGCAATAATATCTGTTTTCATTGGAGATGAGTTAGATGAGATTTTAAAGAATATAGGAGAGATAGTTCCAACAAGTGATGTTAAAGAAAGTATGGAGTTTGGTGTTAAAAACTTTACAAAAATACCGAAAGATATCTCAGATAGAAATAGAACTTCTCCATTTGCATTTACAGGAAATAAATTTGAGTTTAGAATGCCAGGGTCGAGTGCATCAGCATCAACACCTACATTTATTATAAATACAATAATTGGAACAATTATAAAAGAGTATGCTGATTTATTGGAAACTAAAGATCCAAAAAATTTAAAGAAAGATATAATTGAATTAATTAAAGATAGATATGAGAAGCATAAAAGAATTGTTTTTAATGGAAATGGTTATGATGAAAGCTGGAAAGTTGAAGCTGAAAAAAGAGGATTAAAAAACTTAAGAAATACTTTAGAAGGATTGAAAGTATATAAGCAAGAAAATATAATTGAACTGTTTAAAAATGCTAAAGTTTTATCTCCTGAAGAGTTAGATGCTAGATATTCAGTTTATTGTGAGCGTTATATAAAGCAAGTGAATATTGAGGGAAGCTCGATGGTTAGAATTGCTAGAAATGAGATATATCCAGCTTTAATGGAATATGCTGGAAAGATATCAAATAGTATTATTGCCTTAAGAGAAGTTTTAGGAGATGATGAGTACTTATCTGCTGATAAAGCTCATTTAGTTAAGCTATTAGCTGGTAAGAATCGTCTAAAAGATTATTTAGCACAGCTAGAATCACAATTAGTTGTAGCTAATGAGATTGAAGGGTTATACGAGAAAGTTGAATATTTAAATAAAGAGATTATTCCTCTTTTAAGTTGCCTAAGAGATATAGTAGATCTTTTAGAGCATCAAGTTGAAAAGAAGGTTTGGCCAGTTCCAACTTATGAGGATATGTTATTTAGATTATAAGTAAAAAAAAGTCAGAGTTTTGAGGCTCTGACTTTTTTATATACATTTATAACTTTTTAACTATACTGAGCTCTTAAATTTTGTTTTTTAAGTACAAATTTTATGGCTTCAAGCGCTGCAATTGTTCCATCAGAAGTTGCTGTAGTTACTTGTCTAATCATTTTTGATCTAACATCTCCAGCAGCAAATATACCTTCGATAGAAGTATGCATAGCTTCATCTGTTATAAGATATCCGCTTTCATCTAGAGGTGCAATTTCTCCGTATAACTCTTTCAATGATTTAGTACCTAAGTATAAGAAAGCAAACTGAGTTTTACAATTGATTTTTTCTCCAGCTACTTCAGCGATAACCTCTTCTACAAACTCTTCACCTTTTATTTCTAAAAGTTTAGAAGAGTAATACATTTTGATTTTTTCGTTTGCTTTTAAAGTTTCCATAAGTGATTTGTCCTCTGATTCATCAGAATCCTCAGTTAAAAACATATGAATCTCTTTAGAGTATTTTGTTAAGAATAATGCTTCTTCAGCAATCTCTTTGCCCTTTCCAAAAAGTGAAACACTCATATTTCTAGTGAAAGCACCATCGCAAGTAGCACAGTAAGAAACTCCTTTACCTAAGTATTGCTCCTCACCAGGTAATTTTTTAGCACCATTTTTCGCCCAACCACTTGCAATAATAATAGTCTTAGCTGCAAAATTATCTTTATCAGTTTTAACTATTTTATTTTCACCAAGTAAATCAAAACCTAAAAATGTGGCGTCAACAAATTCTACATTAAATTTTAAAGTTTGTTCTTTCATTAAATTGTAGATATCTTTACCAGTAGGTGATCCTTGAATTCCTGGGTAGTTTTCAATTTTGTGAGCCATAAGAAGGCTTCCAACAGTTGGTTTTTCAATAACTAATACCGATAAATTTGATCTTCCAGCATAAAGTGCAGATGTTAAACCTGCAGGTCCAGCTCCAATAATAACAACGTCATAAATTTTATTTTCCATATTAAGTCCTCCTAAAACATTCCTTGGGATTTTAATACTCTTCTTTCCTCTCCTAAAAGTGTAGGTTCAGTATGGGCACTATACACTATAGTATCTTCTGGATAGTTCTCACAAATCTTTTTTAAACTTCTTTGTAGTTGTGATAGATTTCCAGTTGGTAGATCATATCTACCGTAGCTTCTTCTGAATAGTGTGTCGCCAGAGATCATAAAATTAGCTTCTTTGTTATAAAAACATTTCGAACCAATTGTATGACCAGGAGTATCAATAACTTCAAATCCAAAAATAGAATCTCCCTCTTGTAAAGGAGTAAAATCACCTGTATATACAAAGTCAAACCCTTGTATAGCATAAGATAGATTTAAAGAAGCGTCTGTTAGGAATTTTTCTTCCTCTTTTCCTATGAAAAGTTGTACCTCAGGAAAAATATTTTTAATTTCATTTATTCCACCGATATGGTCTCCGTGACCATGAGTTAAAATAACATTTTTTAAAGTTAAATTATGCTCTTTTATAAAAGAAACAATCCCTGCTAATCTAGTATCGCTACAATCAAAAAGAGAAGCCTCATTTTTATCATTCCAAACTAAATAACAGTTTGTCATATAGCTTCCTAAAGGAAAGGCTTTAATTTTCATTAAAATTACCTCCAAATATATTCTTTTTCCTAATTATACATTATTTTAGTATTTTTTTCTATGAAAATCTTTTTTATTAAAAAAGAGAGGAAAATCCTCTCTAAATTTATAAAAATGTTCTTAGTACTTTTTTTATCATTTCGATACGATCTTCAATTGATGAGATAACAAGATACTCAGATTCCTCGTGAGAGTTTCCACCGATTGGACCAATTCCATCTAAAACTCCAACTCCAAGAATTCCTAAGAAATTAGCATCAGATCCACCCCCAGTTTTTTCCCATTCCGCCTCAATTCCTAATTCTGCTTTAGCAGAATCAAATTTCTCTAAAAGAATTTTTGAAAGATTATTTAAAACAAGAGGAGGTCTATAACCAATCTCTTTTACTTCGATTTCAATTCCGTTCACATAAGGAGTTGATTTTAAAGTATCTAAGGTTTTAATAATATTCTCAAAATGTTTTATATCATGAGAACGACCTTCAAATTTTATAACAGCTTTATCAGGAACAGTATTAACTCCAAAGCCACCACTAATAACTCCAACGTTTATAGAGTTTCCAAGCTCTAAATTTTGAAGTTTTGAAATTTCTAAAACCCATCTTGAGGCTTCTATGATAGCATTGATTCCGTTTTGTGGTGCGATTCCAGCATGAGCCGCTTTGCCTTTGAAAGTAATCTCATATTTAACTAAACCTTTTCTTTCTGAAACCATATTACCATTTTTTCTAGCTGGTTCAAAAACTAACGCATATTTTGTTTTTTTACCCATTTCAGTAATTAAATCTCTAGAGATTAAAGAACTAATCTCTTCATCCGTATTTATAATAATACAGATATTTAATTTTGAATCTTTAAACTCTTTGGCAACTTCATACATAGAAAGTAATCCTGACTTCATATCATAAACACCAGGTCCAGTAGCAATATCTCCATCTATTTTAAATGGTCTTTTAGCTACAGTTCCCTCAGGGAAAACAGTGTCATTGTGTCCAATGAAAAGAAAATCAAAATTTTCGACATCTCTATTTTTTATAACAAGAACAGGATTATTTTTATTTAACTCGTGATACTCAACAATCCAATCACTATAAAGCTCTTCGAAAAACTTTGTTACAAATTTAAGTCCATCAGGTGTATTGCTTCCACAATCTACGTTAACTAAAGTTTCTAAATTTTTTAAATAGTTATTTAAATCCATATAATCCCCCATTTAATATAAGTTATCCAAATAAAATCATATTTGAAACTAATAAAACAACTAAACCAACAAGCATAGGTAAGAAAGTTCTTCTTACAACTAGGAAAGGTGAAACACCAGAGATACCACAAACAGCAACAATAACGGCAGTTATAGGAGAAACACTTCTAGCGATTCCAGATGCAAGTTGCATAGGCATAGCAATAACAACAGGATCTATATTTACAGACGCTGCAACAGTAGGAGCAAGAGCAGCAAAAGCGAAGAATGGAGCATTTCCAGATCCCATAATAACAGACGAAGCAGAGATAACTCCAGTCATAACAAGAATCATAGGTTGAACTCCAAGACCTGCATGTTTTGTCCATTCGATAATACTATCGATAACTCCAACTTTAGTAAGTCCATAAGCGAAGAATTGTCCTGCAACAATAAGAGTTATAACAGCAGAAAACTGTGATCCCATCGAATTAAAAACTATTTTTAAATCAGTGATTGTATTTTTAAAAGTACGTCTTCTTACTCCTTCAACAATCATACTAATAGTTATACTTAAAAGCATTGCAACTTCAACATTCATTTTTATACTACTTTTGAAAAGTGAGCTAAATCCTAAGATTATAACTAAAGGAATAATAGGAAATAATGCATAGAATCCAGGTGCTTCTTTTGAATCATCAGCTTTAGCTGTTTCTTTTTTTATTTCATTTTCATTGTAAGAGAGATTTTTATCTCCAATCTTTTGAACAAAATAGTGTGTTAAAGCTATAGCAGCGATAACAAAAATAGAAACAGGTAGTTGATATTTTACAAAGTAAAGAGCTGCATCAATATTTGCTGTTTTAGCTGCAAGAACTGAGTTTCCAGATGCAGGGCCTAAATCTAAGCAAGCAGTTGTTCCAATAACAGCGGTTGCTGAAAGTGGGCTAGCGCCAAGAGAAACTAAAATAGGATATACAGTTACCATAAGTAAAACTCCTAAACCAGAAGCACTTGGAATAAAGATATTTAAGATTTGTCCAAGTATGTAAGTTAAAGCTAAAACAAGATATGGAGAGTTAAGCTTTTTCATAGGCTTTGTTGTAATTTTAACAAGTGCCTTACTAGCTCCAATATGATCCATATACTTGGCAAATCCTCCAACAACCATAATAGTTAAACCTAAGCCAGCTGTTGTTTTAGAGAAAGTATCTTTTAAATATTGGAAAATATCTAAAAAATTAGAACCAAGAGAAGCTTTTTCACTTAACATAGGTGTACCGTTGAATAAAATTGCGGTACAAAGTAAAAGAAATCCTCCCACAAATAGGACTCCTTGAGGATAATATTTTTTAACTATAAAAAAACCAACAAAAAAGATAATAAAAAGTGTGATGAAAAAAATCATTGAGTAGTTTCCTCCTTAGAAATTTAATTTTATATTCTGAAATAAAAATAAAAACTGTATAAAAATAGTGTTGATAAAATTATTTAAGAACATTTTTCACTAATTATACATAGTTTGATCACTACTGTCAACAAATGAAAAATATATTTTATTAATGGTAACTATTAACCGTTTATTACTCGAGTTTTGGTTAAGTTTTCATAAAAACTAAAAAAAATAAAAAAAACAGTTGACGTGAATACTAGTGTAATATTATACTTTAAGTAAAAAGTGTTCTTTTAGTGAGATAATAGTCTAGTTTTCAGAACAGTAATTTTTGAAAAAATACTTTTAAAATGGAGGAATAAAATGAAGTATAGTTACTATCCAGGTTGTACCTTAAAAACTAAAGCAAAAGATTTAGAGAATTATGCTTTAGATGCAGCTGAAAAGCTAGGAATTTCAATGGAAGAGATTGAAAATTGGCAATGCTGTGGTGGGGTATATCCTCAGAGTGACGGAGAGGTAGCACATAAACTTTCATCAGTTAGAAGCTTAATTTCAGCAAGAGATAAAGGAGAAAAACTTTTGACTCTTTGTTCAGCTTGTCACAATGTTATAAAAAGAGTTAATAACGATATGAGAACAAAACCAAATGTTAGAAAAAAAGCAAATTTATACTTAGAGGTTGAGAATGAGTATGCTGGAGAAACGGAAGTTGTTCATTATTTAGAGATGTTAAAAAATGATGTTACTTTTGAAGAGTTGAAGAAAAAGGTGACAAATCCTTTAAATGAAAGAAAAATTGGAGCTTATTATGGTTGTTTATTGTTGAGACCACAAAAAGAGATGGCTTTTGATAATCCTGAAAATCCAAAAATAATGGAAGATTTTATAGAGGCTTTAGGTGCAAAGGCGATAAAATATCCTTATAGAACAGAGTGCTGTGGTGGGTATTTATCTGTAAATAATAAAGAACTAGCTGAGAATATGAGTGAAAAAATTCTAAAATCAGCAGAGTTAAATGGAATAGAGGAAATTATAACAGCTTGCCCTCTTTGTAAATATAACTTAGAGGAGAAAAGTTCTAAGATAAAAGTTACATATTTTACTGAGTTATTAGCAGAAGCTTTAGAAATTAAAGCAGAGGAGGAGTAATGTTTAAAGGAAAAATAAATCCTAAAAGAAACTCAGAAGTAGAAAAAGTACTTGAGTTAAGTAAAGAAAAAATAGATGACTGTATGCAGTGTGGAAAGTGTTCTGCGGGATGTCCAGCAAATGCAGGAATGGATGTTTTACCTCACCAAGTTATAAGATTTTTACAAATTGGAGATGTAGAGAAGTTAAGGGAATCTAAATCTATTTGGAACTGTGCAGCTTGTTTTACTTGTGAATCGAGATGTCCTAGAAATGTAAGTGTTTCAAAATTAATGGAAGCAGTTAGACAAACAGTTGTTAGAAAGCAAGGAGAGGATAGATTAACTCCTGAGTTTGTAGCAAAAATAATGCAAGATAGAAAAATGCCACAACAAGCAGTAGTAAGTGGATTCCGTAAATATACTAAGTAATTTTTTTAATTAAGGGAGGAAAATCAGTGCGTAGAGTAGGGGTGTTTGTTTGTTGGTGTGGAAGTAACATTGCTGGTACTGTAGATGTAGAAAAAGTAAGAGATGCAGTAAAAGATATGCCAGGAGTTGTACATTCAGTAGATTACCAATATATGTGCTCAGAGGTAGGGCAAAACTATTTAAAAGATGCAATAAAAGAGAAAAATTTAGATAGAATTGTTGTAGCGTCGTGTTCACCTAGAATGCATGAGGCAACATTTAGAAAAGCAGCTGAAACAGCGGGATTAAATCCGTATTTAGTTGAAATAGCAAATATAAGAGAACATTGTTCTTGGGTTCATAAAGATAAAGAGGTTGGAACAGAAAAAGCGATATCTTTAACAAAAGCAGCAATAGCTAAAGCGACATTAAATGAAGAGTTAGTAGCTGGAACAACTGCAGTTGAAAAAAGAGCTCTAGTTGTAGGAGGGGGAATTGCAGGTATTCAAGCAGCATTAGATATAGCTGATGCAGGATACTTAGTCGATATAGTTGAGCAAACACCAAGTATTGGTGGAAAAATGGCTCAAATAGATAAAACATTCCCAACGTTAGATTGTTCAGCTTGTATATTAACACCTAAAATGGTTGATGCAGCAGCTCATCCAAATATAACTTTGTATACTTATAGTGAGATTGAAAGTGTAAATGGATTTGTTGGAAACTTTAATGTTGCAATTAAAAAGAAGCCAAGATATGTAGATATGGATAAGTGTACAGGATGTGGAGTTTGTATAGAGAAATGTCCGTCGAAAAAAGGAAGAAGTGAATTTGAAGAGGGATTGGCGACGAGAACAGCAATATATACTCCTTTTGCTCAATCAGTTCCAAAGGTTCCAGTTATAGATAAAGAGCAATGCTTAAAGTTTAAAACAGGAAAGTGTGGAGTTTGTTCAATTGTGTGTGGAACAAAAGCTGTAAAGTTTGACCAAGAGGAAGAGATTGTAAATCAAAATTATGGAGCTATAGTTTTAGCAACAGGATTTGATCTTATAAAATTAGATAACTTTGGAGAGTATGCGTATGAGCATCCAGATGTAATAACAGGGTTAGAGTTTGAAAGATTGACAAATGCAGCAGGGCCAACAAAAGGAAAGTTTGTGAAACCATCAAATGGAGAAAGACCTAAGAAAGTTGTTTTTGTACAATGTGTGGGATCAAGAGATACAAGTGAGAGAGGAAAATCTTACTGTTCAAAGATCTGTTGTATGTATACAGCAAAACATGCAATGCTGATAAAAGATAAATATCCTGATACAGAAGTTTATGTATTCTATATAGATGTTCGTACACCAGGAAAAAACTTTGATGAGTTCCATAGAAGAGCAGTAGAAGAATATGGAGTTCACTACATAAAAGGAATGGTTGGAAAGGTTATTCCAGAAGGAGAAAAACTTATGGTTCAAGCTGTTGATTCTCTAGCAGGGGTTCCATTAGAGATAGATGCGGATATGGTAGTTCTATCATCGGCAACAGTAGCTAAGCCAGATGCAGTAGCATTGAAAAGAAAACTAAATATCAGTAGTGATTTAAATAATTTCTTTACAGAAGCCCATCCAAAATTAAAACCAGTTGAAACTGCTTCAGCAGGAATATATTTAGCAGGAGCTTGTCAAGGTCCAAAAGATATTCCAGAAACAGTAGCTCAAGCGAGTGCAGCAGCAGCAAAAACAATAATTCTTCTAAGTAAGAAAGAGTTAACTAATAATGCTTGTGTTTCAAGTGTAAATAAAAATATGTGTAGTGGATGTAAAGCTTGTTCTAAGATGTGTCCATATGATGCTATAAAAATAAAAATGGTAGATGTATATGATCATGGAAAAGTTATTAGAAAAGAGGTTGCTGAAGTAAATGAGGCACTTTGTCAAGGATGTGGAGGATGTACTGTTTCTTGCCGTCCAGGAGCTATAGATTTAAAAGGATTTACGAATAAACAGATAATGGCGGAGGTAGACGCAATATGTCTTTAGAGATAAATAAAAACGAAGAGTTCAAACCATTAATAGTTGCATTTTGTTGTAACTGGTGTAGTTATGCAGGAGCGGACTTAGCGGGAACAAGTAGACTAAATTATCCTGCAAATGTAAAGATAATTCGTGTTCCTTGCTCATGTAGAGTTAATCCTAACTTTGTACTTCGTGCATTTCAAAAAGGAGCAGATGGAGTTGTAATGGCAGGATGTCATCCAGGGGATTGTCATTACTCTACAGGAAACTATTATACAAGAAGACGTTTCTCGGTATTTACAAATCTTTTACAATTTATGGGAATAGAGAAAGAACGTTTTAAAGTTGATTGGATATCAGCAGCTGAAGCAAATAAGTTTTCTACAGTTATGAATGATATTTTAGAAAAAGTTCATACACTAGGACCTAATAGAAAGTTGAGGGATACGAGATGGGAAAGATAGAGATGATATTAAAAGCAAAAGAGGATTTTATATCAAAAAAAATTGATATGATAATTGGATGGAAAAAAGAGGATGATTCAATAGAGTCAATACCAGCATTTATAGATGAAGAGGCAGAACTAGATACACTGATTTTTGATGAATATTGTGTAAATAATTTAGCAAAATATTTAATAGAAGAGACTCATGGTGGAAAAAAAGTAGGAGTTTTCTTAAAAAAATGTGATAGAAAAGGTTTTGATCAAATTATAATAGATAATAGATTATCAAAAGAAAATGTAATAGTTTATGAAATCATCTGTGATGGAATGAAAGATTTTGTTACAGGAGAGATATTTAAAAAGTGTGAAACTTGTTTAGATGAAAATTTAGATAAATATGCTGAAGTAAAAGAGATTGAAAATATGAGTTACGATGAGAGATATGAGTATTGGATGGGAGAGTTATCAAAGTGTATTAGATGTAATGCTTGTAGAAATATCTGTCCTGCTTGTAACTGTGAAACTTGTGTTTTTGAAAATAAAGATGAGGACGTTTTAGGAAAAGCAAACAATGAAAGTGAAACAGGGTTCTATCAGATTATAAGAGCTTATCACGTAGCTGGGCGTTGCTCGGATTGTGGAGAGTGTGAAAGAATTTGTCCTGTAGGAATTCCTTTAGGAAAAATAAATAGAAAGATTATAAAAGATTTAGAGGAGCTTTATGGAGCTGAAGAGGATAGTCTTTCAAACTTTGATATAGAGGATAAAGATAGTTTTTCAGATAAAAAAGGAGGGAAGTAATGAAAAAATTATTTAAAAATAATTTAGATAATCTTTGGAAAAAAATAGATGAAGAGTATAATCTATTCCTTCCTAAAATGGATAAAGGAACTTTAAAGTTTAAAAATTTTCATGAAGATGGAGAGATAGATTTAAAAACTTTAAAAACAGCAGTTCCTTTAAAAAACTTTGTATTTCCTCAAAGTGAAACTTATTTGAAATTTAAAACAGAGAATAAAAAGATAAAATTCAATGTTGAAAGTGTATCAGAGGATAGATATGTAATTTTTGGAGCAAGACCTTGTGATATAAAATCATTAGAAATTTTAGATAATATATTTTTAAGAGAACCAGTAGATACTTATTATAAGGCTCATAGAGATAGAGGTATTGTTATATCTTTAGCTTGTAACAACATCGAAAGTAGTTGTTTTTGCGAAGTTTTTGGAGTAGAGCCTGCAGGAGTTTTAAAATCTACAGATGTAGCCCTAGTTGATTGTGGGGATTTCTATTATTGGAATGAAGTTAGTGAAAATGGTAAGAGATTAACTGAGTTACTTAAAGATATTTTAGTAGATGTAAATTCAGAAGATGAAATTTTATATAATGAAGCAAAAGAGAGAATTACAAAAATATCTGCAGAAAATACTTTAAATAATTTAGAAATTGATAAAATTGGAGATTTAAAAGAGGTATTTGAAAATGAAAAAGTTTGGAAAGATTTAGCAAGAAGATGTTTAGCTTGTGGGTCTTGTACTTATGTTTGTCCAACTTGCCATTGTTATGATGTAAAAGATTATGCTGGAAATAATGGTGGAGAGAGATTTAGATGTTGGGATTCGTGTATGTATTCAGATTTTACACTGATGGCTCATGGAAATCCTAGAACAACTCAGATGCAAAGAGTAAGACAAAGATTTATGCATAAGTTAGTTTATTATCCAGCTAATCATGATGGGGTATACTCATGTGTTGGATGTGGAAGATGTATAGAGAAATGTCCTGTACATTTAGATATAGTGAAAGTAATAAAAAAATTGGTGGTGAATAAATAATGGCTTGTACATGTCATGAGAAGGATCCTTTGGTTCCACAGTTAGCAAAGTTAGAGTTTGTAAGAAGAGATACTCCAGATGTAACAACATTTAGAATAGTATCAGAGGATGGTAAAGCACCATTTGAATTTATGCCAGGACAATGTGCTATGATATCTGTTCCTCCATTGGGAGAAGCTATATTTTCAATAACTTCATCACCAACGGAAGAGGGATACATAGAGTGTAGTATAAAAAAATGTGGAGTAGTAACAGACTACTTACATACATTAGAAGCTGGAGATGAAATAGGAATAAGAGGACCTTATGGAAATAATTTCCCAGTAGAACTTTTAAAAGGAAAGGACCTTTTATTTATTGGTGGAGGAATCGGATTAGCTCCTTTAAGATCAGTTATAAACTATGTTATGGATAAAAGAGATGAGTTTGGAAAAGTTGATATAGTTTACGGAGCAAGGACTCCAGAAGATTTAGTTCATCCAAAAGATATATTTGAAGTTTGGCCTAATTCAAAAGATACAGATGTACATTTAACAGTAGATAGAGAAGCTGAAAACTGGAATGGTCATGTTGGGTTTGTACCTAGTTATATAAAAGAACTTGGATTTGATACAAACAAAGTTGCTCTAGTTTGTGGACCACCAATTATGATTAAATATGTTCTTCAAGGATTGGAAGAGATTGGCTTTAAAAAAGAGCAGGTTTATACAACTTTAGAGTTAAAAATGAAGTGTGGTTTTGGAAAATGTGGTCGTTGCAATATAGGGGATAAATATGTTTGTAAAGATGGACCTGTATTCAGATGTGACGAGATAACAGAACTTCCAGATGAATATTAATACTTTGCTAGGAGGAATAAAAAAGTGACAGATAAAAAAATGGTAGATATATATATATTAGGTAAGAGATACTCTGTTCCTAATACATTAACAATAATGGAATCTATGGAGTATGCTGGATACCAACTGAAAAGAGGGTGTGGATGTAGATCAGGATTCTGTGGAGCATGTGCAACTGTTTATAGAGTAAAGGGAAACAAAGAGATGAAAGTTGTTTTAGCTTGCCAAAGTAAGGTTGAAGATGATATGTACTTAACTCAGATTCCATTTTTCCCAGGGGATAAGGGAAGTTATGATATAAATGAGTTAGATGCAACAGCAGATTCGATAGCGAAATATTACCCAGAGATATATAAGTGTATAGGATGTAACTCTTGTACAAAAGGATGCTCTCAAAGCTTAGAGGTAATGCAGTATATTGGATACGCTCAAAGAGGAGAGTTAGAGAAGTGTGCTCACGCATCATTTGATTGTGTATCTTGTGGAATTTGTGCAACAAGATGTCCAGCTGGAATAACTCACTACAATGTAGGACTGCTAGCTCGTAGATTGACAGGAAAATATATTGCAGCTGAAACAACTCACTTAAATGATAGAGTAAAAGAGATTGAAGCTGGAGAGCATAATTTAGCTTTAGAAGAGTTAATGAAAAAGGATATATCAGAATTAAAAGATCTATATAATAATAGAGACATAACAAAATAGAGAGTTGGAGGAGTGGTTATGTATACACCAGAGATGAGGGAGCTAATAAAAAAAGTTGAAGCGACACGTGCTGAAAGAATAGCTCAAGGGGATTACCCAAGAATGACAGCGGATGAGAAAACAGAGGTTTTAAGAGAGAATCATCCGGATTACATAGAATCTGGATTTGTTCAAATAAAAGTAGGAAAAAATAAAGGAGAGAAAGTACCTAACGAGTTAGGAGCTTTACTTCATGGAAAAAGTAGATTAGAAAATATAGAGATAGATTTAAATAAAGTTGATTATGAAGCTGATGTTTTAATCATAGGAGGGGGAGGAGCTGGAGCTGCTGCTGCCTTAGAAGCACACAAAGCTGGAGCAAAAGTAATAATCACAACAAAATTACGTTTTGGTGATGCTAATACGATGATGGCAGAGGGTGGAATTCAAGCAGCAGATAAACCTGATGATTCACCAGCAAAGCACTATTTAGACGTTATGGGTGGAGGTCACTATTCAAATGTTCCAGAGTTAGCAGCAGCTTTAGTAAAAGATGCTCCTTTAGCTATAAAATGGTTAGATGATTTAGGAGTTATGTTTGATAAAGAGATTGATGGAACTATGGTTACAACTCATGGTGGAGGAACATCAAGAAAAAGAATGCATGCAGCAGCAGATTATTCTGGAGCTGAAATAATGCGTGTTCTTAGAGATGAGGTTCAAAACAAAGAGATTGAAGTGTTAGAGTTCTCACCAGCAGTAGAACTAATTTTAGATACAGATGGAAAAGTTGCAGGAGCAGTTTTATACAATATAGAAACTGAAGAGTACCATGTGGCAAAAGCTAAAACAGTTATCTTAGCAACAGGTGGAGCAGGAAGACTTCATTATCAAGGATTCCCAACATCGAATCACTATGGAGCAACAGCTGATGGATTAGTTTTAGGTTATAGAGCTGGAGCTAGATTAGCATTTGCTGATACAATTCAGTATCATCCAACAGGAGTTGCATTCCCAGCACAAATATTTGGGGCACTAGTAACAGAGAAAGTTCGTAGTTTAGGAGCTACACCTTTAAATATTGATGGAGAACAGTTTGTATATCATTTAGAAACAAGAGATGTTGAAGCATCAGCTATCATTAGAGAGTGTAACAAAGTTGGAAAAGGAATAGAAGCTCCAAATGGAGTAAAAGGTGTTTGGTTAGATACACCATTAATAGAGATTTTAAATGGACCTGGAACTATAGAGAAAAGAGTTCCTGCAATGATGAGAATGTATCAGAAGTTTGGAATCGATATGAGAAAAGAGCCGATTTTAATCTATCCAACTTTACATTATCAAAATGGAGGGTTACTAATTAAAGAGGATGGATCAACAGAGATTGAAAATCTTTATGTAGCGGGAGAAGCAGCAGGAGGAATTCATGGTAGAAATAGACTTATGGGTAACTCACTTTTAGATATAATCGTATTTGGAAGAAGAGCTGGAGCATCTGCAGGAGAAAATTCAAAGAATGTAGAATTAAAAGAGTTAACATTAAGTCATGTGAATTCATACCATGAGATGTTGAAATCTGAAAATTTAGAAGAGGCTAAGGCATCACCAATGTTATTACCTCATTATACACATAGAGGGAAGTAGATATGGGAAAAGAATACGATGAAACCTTAAATAAGAGTTTGAGAATATCTGTTTCAGTTTTCTGGTGTGTTTTTTTACTAAAAGTTTTATTGAATGCAAATCCATTTTATGCTGCTATAGCAGCAGTATCTTGCTTGCAAGGAACTGTTAAAGATTCTGTAAAAGTAGGTATAGAAAGAGTAATTGGAACAATGTTTGGAGGGCTAATGGGACTATTAGCCATCTATTTTATAACTACAGAAGCAAGTGACTTTAAAGGAAGCATTATTATGGCTCTTTCGATGGTTATAATTATATTTGGATGTACTTATGTATTAAAGAAACCATCGTCTAATACAATAGCTTGTATTGTTTTCTTAGGAATAGCAACAAATATGGAGGGGCGTGATCCTTACTTTTGGGCTGGAAAAAGAATTTTAACAACAATAGTTGGAGTTATAATAGCTTTAACTTGTAACTGGATATTAAATGGAGAGTACAAGTATTTAGAGAGATATAAAGATAGGTATAAAAAAAGTAGGATGTAAATCCTACTTTTTCTATTATTAAAATAGTTATTTATTTTTTTACAAGACCAATTCCATCTCCAAATGGAAGAAGAACGAAATCATGATTTTGAGAAAGATAAGTTATAAACTCATCAAGTCTTCTAACTATAGTTTTAAATCTTTTTGGATACTCTTTATACAGATATCCTCTGAACATGATGTTATCAATAAAAATCATACCATTTTCAGTAAGTCTTTCAAATGAGTCGTTGAAAAATTCCATATAGTGACCTTTTGAAGCATCAATAAAGATAAAATCAAATTTTTCATTTAATTTTTTAACCTCTTCAGTTCCGTCTCCTAAAATAAGATTAACAGAATCTAAAAGGTCTCCTTTTTTGAAATTTTCTAAAGCTTGATTGTATCTTACTTCATCAATTTCAATAGTAGTCAATTTACCACCATTTTTTTTAGCAACTCTTCCCATTATAGTTCCAGAGTATCCAATTGCAGTTCCAATCTCAAGTATATTTTTAAAATTGTGACTAGAAACTAAAAAATCTAGATACTTAGCAACTTCCTTTGTAACGATAGGCACGTTGTGCTCTAAAGCAAAAGCCTCCATTTCTAAAATTAAAGAGTCTGTTTCCTCTATTTTACTAACAACATAGCCGTTAGCTTCTTTTAATTCATCTAACATTATTCAAAATCCTTTCTTAGTTTAATAATATAGAAATTATCTAAAATTTCTTCTGTATAATCAATTAAAAATCCACCTATTTTATCAAAGTGTCCATTTACATTTTCAGGCATCTCAAATTTTTGAACTGAGAAGTTTTTGTGGTTGTTTAAAAACTTTTCAACATTATCACTGTTTTCTTCTGAGAATATAGTACAAGTACTGTAAACTAAATCTCCACCAACTTTTAATGTAGTTGCAGCAGATTCTAAAATCTCATATTGTAATCCAGCTAACTCGTTAACATTAGCCATGTTTTTATTGTAAAGAGCTTCGGGTTTCTTTCTTAAAACTCCGTATCCACTACAAGGAGCATCTACAAGAATTTTATCAAATTTTTGTCCTTGTTCTTTAAGTTTTCTAGCATCTAACTTGATAGCTTTAACATTTGTAAGACCTAATTTTTTTAGATTTTCTTCAATAATTTTTATTTTATGTTGATGGATATCTAAAGCATAAATCTCTCCAGTATTATTCATAAGCTCACCAAGAACAGCAGTTTTACTTCCAGGTGCACTACAAGTATCAACAACTTTTTCTCCAGCTATTGGATTTAAAATTTTAGCAGCAAGATAAGATGAACCATCTTGAGCTATAATTTTCCCATCTTTAAATTCATCAGTATGTAAAACAATACCTGAATCAATATAATATATAGTATCCACTTTTTTGATTATATCAATTTTTAAAGTTTTTAAAAGAGTTTCAAACTCCTCTTCAGAATATTTCAGAGTATTTACTCTAATACTCATATAAGGTACTTTTTTTAGTGAAATTAGAACTTGTTCTGTATTTTCTTTATACTCTTTTTTTATTTTATCATAGAACCATTTTGGATAAGAGTATAAAAGGTCTAATCTATCCTCTTCTTTAAGCTTTTGAATCTCTTCATCTTTTTCTCTTAAATAACTTCTGATAACTCCATTAACAAACTTACTAACAGGAACTCCAAATTTTTTCTTAGTTAATTCAGTTGCTTCCCAAGCTACTCCTTTATCATCACTTTCCATAAAAGTAGCTTGATAAATAGAAATCTTTAAAAGATTTTTAATCCAATTTTTTTTAACTGCTTTAGTTCTTTTTTCTAATTGATAGTTTAAATAGATGTCGTTTCTAATAACACCGTAAAAAACTTCGGTGATAAATCCACGTTCACCTTTACTTAAATTATTTTTTGAAAAATATTCATTTAAAAGAATGTTAGAATATTTTCCTTTTTCAAATTCACTTAATAACTCAATAACTCTTTGTTTTATATTCAATATAATCTCTCCTAACTATATAACTTTATATAACTCATCACTTTCAGGTGAAGAAATGTTTATTCTTTCACCATTTTTTATTAAAACCTTCTCGTTAGAATTTGTAAATACTCCAATATCAAAAGCTTCAACACCATTTTTTTTCAATTCATTAATTAATAATTCTGAATTTTCATTACCAACAACCATAAGCATAGTCCCACTTGAAATAAGCTTTAGAGGATCTATTTTAAAGTATTTACAAATCTCTTTTGTGCATTGATGAATAAATATTTTATCGTATGAAATCTCTAAACCTAGATTATAGAAGCAACTTGATTCCCAAAGAGCACCTAAAAGTCCACCTTCTGTTACATCGTGCATACCTTTAGCAAACTTATTAGCGATAACTCCATCTTTAACAACACTAGTAAAATCTAAAAGATTTTTTGCAAATTGGATAGTTTCTTTTGGAAAAATATCTAAAAGTTCAATCTCTTTTTCAAAAGCAATAATACCAGTTCCTTCAATTCCAACTCCTTTAGTAATGATTAACCTATCTCCAGCAACAATTGTTTCTCTTTTTTTGAAGTCAGATTTTTTTCCTATTCCAATAGATGTAGCAGATATGATTGTTTTATTGACTGCTGCTGTTATCTCTGTGTGTCCTCCAATAATAGAAACACCAAGTTTGTCAGCTTCCTCTTGGGCTTCTTTCATAATCAAAGCAATCTCTTCTTTTTGAGTGTGTGGAGGAGCTAAGATAGTAAGCATGATACCAGTTGGAGAAACGCCTTCTGTAGCAATATCGTTACAGTTGATATTGATTGCAAGTTTTCCAAGTCCAGTGCTAGTTCCAGTTATAGGATCTGTAGATAGATAAACAACTTCATCTCCAACTTCAATAGCTGCACAGTCACTTCCAACTTCACCAGCAGAAAGAATTCTTTCGTTACTATTTTTTATATTTTTAAAAATTAAATCATTTAAATCTGAAATAGTAAGTTTACCAATTTTCATATTTATCCCTCACATGCAGTAGAATTTTAATATATTATACTATATTTTACAAAAATAAAAAACCCTTACTTGTATTTAAGTAAGGGTCAAATTTGTTTAGAATAAACCTGTGATAGTACCGTTCTCATCAATATCGATAAGTTCAGCTGCTGGAACTTTAGGAAGCCCAGGCATATCAATGATACCCCCCGCCATAGCAATAATAAATCCAGCACCTGCAGCGAGTTTAATTGTATCAATTTCAACAGTGAAATCAGTTGGTCTTCCAAGTAGATTTGCTTTGTCAGAGATTGATTTTTGAGTTTTTGACATACAGATAGGAAGATTTCCATACCCTAGCTCTTCAAGTTGCTTAATAGTTTTATTAGCAGCTGCAGAGAAAGAAACTCCGTTAGCTCCATAAATCTCTGTACAAATTTTAGAAATTTTATCTTTAATAGGTAACTCTAAATCGTAAAGAGGCTTATAGTTAGCAGTGTTTTCTTCAATTTTTTGAAGAACTAATTTAGCTAATTCCTCTCCACCTTCTCCACCTTTAGCCCATACTTCACATAGAGCTACAGGTGCGTCTTGAGAGTTGCAATGAGCTTTAATTAATTCAACTTCATTATCTGTATCAGTTACAAATTTATTTATAGCAACAACAACAGGAAGGTTAAATTTTTTCATATTTTCGATATGCTTATCAAGGTTAGCTAAACCTAACTTTAAAGCATCTAAGTTTTCTTCATTTAAAACTTTTGCTCCACCGTGATGTTTAAGAGCTCTAACAGTAGCAACAATAACAACACAGTTAGGGTTTAAATCTCCCTTTCTACATTTTATATCTAAGAACTTTTCAGCACCTAAATCAGCAGCAAATCCAGCTTCAGTTACAGCAACATCAGAAAGTTTTAAAGCTAACTTTGTAGCTAAAAGAGAGTTACATCCGTGGGCAATATTTGCAAATGGTCCTCCGTGGATAATAACAGGAGTGTTTTCTAAAGTTTGAACTAAGTTTGGTTTTATAGCTTCTTTTAAAAGAGCAGTAACCGCCCCAGAAATTTTTAAATCATTTATAGTTAAAGGTTTATCACTATAATCATAACCAAATACAATTTTTCCAATGTTTTCTTTAAGCTCTTTTAAAGAGTTTGAAAGACAAAGAGTTGCCATGATTTCAGATGCTACAGTTATTTGGAAAGAATCCTGTCTAGGATATCCATTTAATTTTCCACCAAGACCAATAACAATATTTCTTAAGTTTCTATCATTCATATCAACTACTCTTTTCCAAGTGATTTTAGTGTTGTCGATATTTAAAAGATTTCCTTGAGTGATATGGTTATCAATACATGCAGAAACAAGATTGTGAGCAACACCAATTGCGTGGAAATCACCAGTAAAGTGAAGATTGATATCTTCCATAGGGATAACTTGAGAGAATCCTCCACCAGTAGCGCCACCTTTCATTCCAAAAACAGGACCTAAAGATGGTTCTCTAAGAGCTGCAACAGATGATACACCGATTTTATTTAAAGCTTGAGTTAGACCAACAGTAACAGTAGATTTTCCTTCTCCTGCAGGTGTAGGTGTAATAGCAGTAACAAGAACTAATTTTCCATCTTTTTTAGTAGATAATTCATCTAATAGAGAAAGATTAAGTTTAGCTTTGTACTTTCCATAAGTATCATAATAATCCTCGTTAATGTTTAGCTTAGAAGCAATATCAGAAATTTTTAATAAGTTTGCTTCTTGTGCAATTTGTATATCAGTTTTCATAGCCCCTCCTAAATAAAATAAATGTTTTTTAAGTAATTAAATTGTACTTTGTCAATATAATTGTACCTTAAAAAAGTGAAAAAAGAAAGAGCAGATATGTTTAAAATAAAAAATTGATTTTTTTCAATATAAGAGGTATATAAAATAGGAAGGAGATACTGATATTGTTATGAATTAGATAAAAGTAAATAAATATTTCATTTTTAGGATAAGGGGGACCGAATGATCAAGAACGAAGATATTTTGTTAGCTAAACAAGGAGATGTTGAATCAATAGAAAAAATAGTCACAGAATATAAAAGTCTTATCTACATAAGAAATAGAACTTTATTTTTAAAAGGTGCAGAACGGGAAGATTTAGTTCAAGAGGGTATGATAGGATTGATGAAAGCTATTAGATCTTTTGATGAAAATAGAAGTGCTTGTTTCAGTACTTTTGCATCTTTATGTATAAAAAGACAGATAATAACAGCAGTTAAAAATTACAATTCAGAAAGAAATAGAAATTTGAATAGTGCGATGCAAGGAGAGGGATATTCTGAAATAGAGGAGTTAATAAGATATAACAATCCTTCCCTTAAGTATTATACTCCAGAACAAATAGTAATTGGAGAAGAGCTTATGAAAACGTTGAAAAAGTTTTTAAGAGTGAATTTAAGTGGTTTAGAAAAAGATGTCTTTTCATATATGGTTAAAGGTTATGGTTATCTAGAAATTGCAGAAAAATTAGAAAAAGAACCGAAAGCGATAGATAACTCTATTCAAAGAATAAAAAAAAAGGTCCTAATTTTTTTAGAAAAATATAATAAAAGTTGACAAAAGTAGTGGAAAATGAATATAATATGTGAAATTTATATTTTAATTAAAGGGAGAAAGTAATGATATTAGAAACAATAAAGAGTCAGAAAATAACTTTTGAACAAAAGGTTGTTACTCTAGCTAGATTAGCAGAAGGAAGTATAGAAGTTTTAAATAAAAGTGAAGCTTTAAAAAAATACATTGAAGATGGGATTATCTGTGATTTATTTGAAGGAAATGCTCCTTACAGACCAAGATATATAGTACCAGACTACGATGTATTTATGCAAAATGGAAGTAAATTTTTAAATCTAGATAAGCCAACAAATATTTGGGAAGCTGTTCATGGATTATTAATACTTTATAAGCATGTTCCTTCAATAACTACAATGCCTGTTTATTTAGGAAATATTGATTATTTACTAGAACCTTTTATTAAAGATGAAGCTGAAGCATATTTAGCTATAAAGCTATTTTTAAAGCATATAGATTCAACTATAACAGATTCGTTCTGTCATGCAAATATAGGACCAAAAGAGACAAAAGCTGGTTTGATAATTTTAAAGGTTATGAGAGAGCTAGAACTTCCAACACCAAACTTAACAATAAAATACACAGAGGAAACATCTGATAAAATAGCGGTTGAAGCGATTCAAACAGCTCTTGTGACAGCAAAACCAAGTTTTGCGAATGATAAGATATTTAGAGATGATTTCAAAGGTGAGTACGGAATTGTAAGTTGTTATAACGGATTAAAAGTTGGAGGGGGAGCAAATACTTTAGTTAGAGTAAGATTGGGAGCTCTTTCAAAGTTGGCTTCTTCAAAAGAGGAGTTTTTAACTAAGGTTTTACCAGAAGTTTCAAAAGAGATGTTAGATTACATTGATGAAAGATCGAAGTTTGTAATTGAAGAGAGTGGATTCTACGAAAGTAGTTTCTTAGTTAAAGAGGGAATGCTAGAGAAAGAGAAATTTACGGGGCTATTTGGATTTGTAGGATTAGCAGAGTGTGTAAATAATCTTTTAGGAGCAACAGAGAAAAAAGATAGATTTGGATATTCAGAAGTAGCAGCAGATTTAGCTTTAGAGATAGTAAGAGCGATGAGTAGCTTAGTTCAAAATCATAAAACAAAATATGCAGGAGAGTTCTTTGGAAATACTCACCTATTACACTCACAAGTAGGAATTGATACAGATAGAAACGAAAGTCCAGGATGTAGAATTCCAGTTGGAGAGGAGCCAGAAATATTTGAGCACATAGTTCAATCGGCACCGTTCCACCAATATTGTCCGAGCGGTATCGGAGATATATTCGTATTCGACGAAACATATAAGAGTAATCCAGAGGCTATTTTAGATATAATAAAAGGAGCTTTTGAAACTGATATGAGATTCTTCTCACTTTATAGTGATAATTGTGATGTAGTGAGAGTAACAGGATATTTAGTAAAAAGATCAGAAATGGAAAAGTTAGATAAGGGAGAGCAGGTTCTAAGAGATACAACAATCTTAGGAAAAGGTGCTAGAGATAATGCAAAAGCTTTAGGAAGAAAATTAAGAAGTGAGTAGTATGGAATTATCTGCTAAAATAAATAAAATAATTAAATTTTCAAATGTTGATGGACCAGGAAATAGAATGGCAATATTTTTTCAAGGTTGTAATTTTAATTGTGAATATTGTCATAATCCAGAGACAATAAATGAATGTAAAAATTGTAATCAATGTGTAGAGGTGTGTCCAACATCAGCTCTTTACATAGATGAAAGCAGTGTGAAGTGGAAAGAGAATCTATGCTGTGAATGTGATAAATGTATAAAAATTTGTAAATTTGATGCTTCACCTAAAATTAAAGAATACACAATAAATGAATTGATAAAAGAGGTAACTAAGGTGAAACCTTTTATCAAAGGTGTAACTGTTAGTGGAGGCGAGAGCACACTTCAATATAGATTTATTACAGAGTTTTTTAAAGAGATAAAGAGAAAGTGGCCAAATTTAACTTGCTTTGTGGATACGAATGGAAGTTTAAATTTAAAGGATGAAATGTATAAAGAGTTTGTAGATATAACTGATTTCTTTATGTTGGATGTAAAAGCTTGGGATGAGCAAGAGCATATAGACTTAACAGCAGAAAAAGTTGAAAATGTAATAGAAAATCTTCAATTTTTAAAAAGTATAGAAAAGTTATTTGAGGTTAGAACAGTTGTTGTTAATCAAAAGTTAAACAATAGATTAACAATAAAAAAAGTTTCTGAGATTATATCTAAAACAGATATAAGATATAAAATAATTAGGTATAGACATTTTGGAGTTAGAGAGAAGTTACAAAAAAATCTTTTTTCACCTTCGGATATAGAGTTAAAAGAGCTAGAAGATTTAGCTCAGAGTTTAGAAGTAAAAAACACCCTAATAATTTAGGGTGTTTTTCTTATTATATTTCAATATTAATCAAATTTATATCCAAAACTAAATTGGAAAAGATAGTCATGGGACTCTTGTGCTTTTGATATATTGAACTTAATTGGACCAATAAGGCTTAGATAATTAAGACCAATACTTGCACCTTGAGAATAATCTTTCCAAAGAATAGACTTAGAGTTATCTGAGAAATCTTCATTTACATATTTATAAGTAGCCACATCCCAATGAGTACTAAAATAAAGATTCTCAATAATCTTTTGTTGAAGTCCCAAACTAATTCCAAAAAGAGATGATAGATATTTCTCTTGGAAATAGTATCCACTAAATGAGAATATATTTTGTGAAAGATCATCTGATAATCCTCCTAGCTTAATATATTTATCAGGAAGGATATCATCTCCACTTACATTTCCTCCAAAAAGCTTGGCAGTTAAACTAGTAGTTTCTGTAAGGGGAATATAGTTAGATGAAATATAGTTAGTAGATAAAAAATTAAGGTTATCCTTTCCTAAATTTCCACCCCATCTTTGAGAAGCCTCACCCTTAACTCCTTTAGTAGGAAAAGCTGTAGAGTTAGTTTTATCCCAGTTGATGTTAAAGAAGATATCTCCGTAACTTTTTGAGTATTCAACTGAGTCATCAAAAATATTTTTAATCTCAGACTCTAAACGACTATAGTTTAATGAAGCTCCGTAAGAGAATAAAAATAGATTTGAATATTGAGTTACAAAAGCACTTTCGAGTTTTGTAACTTGGCTTTTATAACTTCCAATTTTATCTTTGTTGTGATAGATAAAAAATGGATTTTCAGAGTAACTTACGCTACTAAGTATTCCAACTTTATTTGAAACACCATAATATGAGAAATTTTTAAGATTAAGCCCTAAATAATCTCCAAAAGTTGTTTCAATTGTTGATAATGTTCCAATTTTTCCAAAAGAGCTAATATCGGTTCCAATTGAAAATGTAGTTCCATAATCAGTTTGGTAATCGACACCCAATCCTACTATATTAGTCGGCGTCTCTTCTACTTGAAGTTTTAAAGTAGTATCTTTAAAAGAGTAATATATTTTATTAACAAAATTAAGACTATATGTCTTTAGCATTAAATTTTCTAAAGTGTCAGGATTTACACTATTTCCAATTGAGTTTTTAAAAATAGATTGTATAATATCTTTGTGATTTTCATTTTCTGTTTCACTAATAATCTCTAGATTTTCTAATACAAAATTATTTTTAAATTGCAGTGAACTTTTTCTTTTATTTTGTTTAGGTCCAAAAGTTAAAATTTTATCAATTTGCTTCTTAGCAGCAACTTCTCCAAGATTTTTAATCGCTTTAAAATCGTTAAAATCTGTTGTTTTATACTTCGAAACATCAGGATCGATAAGAATTGTAGTTAAGTCACGTTGCTTTTTAGTAGAGCTTGTACTTTGAATAGCAACGATTTGATCAGCAACACTAAGAATGTCATAATCATCTTTTTTCTGTAGTGAACTTCCAACATCTACACCGATAACTATATCAGCTCCTAAATTAAAAGCATCCTCAACAGGGAAGTTTCGAGATAATAATCCATCAACATAATAATTTCCACCAATAACCACAGGATCAAAAATAGTAGGTATTGATATACTAGCTGTAATAACTTGAGCTAAATCTCCACTATTAAAAGCTTTGGCCTTACCTGTGTTTAAGTCAGTCGCAATAATCTCTAAAGGAATAGGAAGTTTTTTAAAGTCTCTTGTTTGCTCAACATTCCATAAAAGATTTTTTAAAGTGAGGTATATCTTCTGTGTATTTCTAATTCCTTTAGGTAATGCAAAGTTAAGTGAGTTATCATATTTTAAAGATAGATTGTAATTTTTCATCAAAGACCTTTGATCAATAGGGATATCTGCAAGATTAGGGCTATCGTTAAAAGTTTCTTGCCAATTGATATCTAAGACAAGTTTTTCAATCTGATCAGCAGTATAACCAGCAGAGTAAAGAGCACCAATAAGAGCTCCCATACTTGTTCCGGTAATATAATCTATTTTAATATTATTTTCCTCTAAAACTTTTAAAACACCAATATGTGCAAATCCTTTTGCACCACCACCACTTAAAACCAATCCTATCTTAGGTTGTTTTTCCTCTTCTTTAAACTTTTCTATTTTTTTAGCTTCTAAAACCTGAATCTCTTTTTGAAGTATTTTAATCTGTTCTTTTAATCTTTTGATTTCGATATCTTCAACTGTTTTAGAGAAGCTAAACGAAAAAGTAAATAAGAGTATAAAAAATAGATATTTCATTTTCATTTTATTCCCCCAAATAAATTTTATTAAACTCTTCGAAGAAGTTAGGGAAAGTTTTAGAAACACAATTAGGATCTAAAATTTTGATATTAGGAACTCTAAGACCGATTAAAGTTAAAGACATGGCCATTCTATGGTCATCGTATGTCTCTAAAAACTCACCTTCATATTCAGTAAAAGGTTTAGGGGTAATTAAAAATCCATCTTGAAACTCTTCGAAATTTCCATTTAATTTTAATATTTCATTTTTTAAAGCGGAAATTCTATCGGTTTCCTTTATTCTCATATTTTCTACATCCCATACTTTTGTAGGAGTCTCAGCAAATAGAGCAACAGCTGCAAGTGTTTGTGCAACATCTGGAATATCATTCATACTAAGTTCAATTCCATTGTAGTTTTCAACTCCTTGTACGGTGATATTTGTTTCGTTAAAAGAAAGGATTTTTAACCCTATTTTTGTTAAAACATTTAAAAATTGAGAATCTCCTTGAATACTATTTTTGAAAAAGTTATTTAATTTAACTGTAGAGTTAGATATAAGGGCCATAGCCAAGAAATAAGATGCTGAAGACATATCTCCTTCTATAAGGTATTCTGATGTAGAGTATTCTTGAGGCTGAATATAGATGCTATTATCTTTTTCTAAAAATTGAATTCCAAAATCTTTCATCATCTTAAGTGTCATATTTATATATGGTTTAGATACAACTCTTCCTATAGTTTTAATCTCAATAGGTGATTTAAAATTAGGAGAAGCCATTAATATAGATGAGATGTATTGACTACTTTTACTGCAATCAATTTCTACAGTTTTTGCAGAAACTCCATTTGCTGTAATTCTTATTGGTGGAAAACCAACTTCATTAAGATATTCAACTTTCACTCCAAGCTGAGTTAGAGAATCTACAAGATCTTTAATCGGTCTTACATTCATCCGAGCGTTTCCATAGAGAACAGCTGAGCCTGTTCCTGTTGCAAGATATGAACTTAAAAATCTCATCGCAGTTCCAGCATTTCCTATATAGATTTCAAGGTTTTCAAATTTTGGATTTTTATTTCCTTTAATTTTTAAAGTCTTGTTTTGTAAATCGAGTTCAATATCATTATTTAATGCTTTTAAAGCTTCAATCATATATTTGGTATCATCACTTAAAAGTATATTTCTCAAAGTTACATTTTTTCCAGAAAGAGCTGAAAGAATAAGTGCTCTATTAGTAATAGATTTTGAACCTGGAATATCAACAGTAACATTAAAATTTGTACTGGGTTTTGGTTGGAAATAGTTCATAGAAAACTTCAACTCCTTAAAATTTTTTTCATTTAAATTATAGCAATTTTTCCCCAAAAATAATACAACAAAAATATCTTTATCTAGAGTTACAAGCAAATTGACAAAAACTCAAATAAACGGTATAATTACAGAAAAGTTAAATAAGACTATATATAATATAGTTTGGAGGAAATGATTATGGAAATGAAAGATATCATAGAGATGGTTAATTACTTTTCTAATCAAGCTAAAAAAAGAGAGTTAACAGCAGAAGAAAAGCTTGAAAGAGAAAAGTATAGAAAGTTATATTTAGAACAGTTTAAAGCACAAGTAAGACAGAAATTAGACAGCATCGAAATTGTCGATGAAGCAAAAATGATATAGGGGGATAAAAATGAAGCAACTAGTAAAAACTCTTTATAGAGAAACAGAAAAATGTATCAACCAGGAGATAGAGATTTCAGGTTGGGTAAGAAAAATAAGATCACAAAAAAACTTTGGGTTTATAGAGATAAATGATGGAAGTTTCTTTAAAGGTGTTCAAATTGTATTTGACACAAATTTACCTAACTTTGATGAGGTATCAAGATTATCAATATCATCATCAATAATTGTAAAAGGTATTTTAGTAGCATCGCAAGGTGCAGGACAAACTTTTGAAATTCAAGCAAAAGAGATTGAAGTTTTCCAAAAAGCTGATTTAGAGTATCCATTACAAAATAAAAGACACTCATTTGAGTTTTTAAGAACAATAGCTCACTTAAGACCAAGAACAAATACATTCTCAGCAGTATTTAGAGTTAGATCGGTATTAGCTTATGCAATTCATAAGTTCTTCCAAGAAAATGGATTTGTATACACTCATACTCCAATCATAACAGGATCAGATTGTGAAGGTGCAGGAGAGATGTTTAGAGTTACAACTTTAGATTTAAATAACGCTCCTAAAACTGAAGCTGGAAAAATAGATTTCTCACAAGATTTCTTTGGAAAAGAGACTAACTTAACAGTAAGTGGACAACTAAATGGAGAAACTTATTGTTCAGCATTTAGAAATATCTATACATTTGGACCAACATTTAGAGCTGAGCAATCAAATACTTCAAGACATGCTGCAGAGTTCTGGATGATAGAGCCTGAAATTGCATTTGCTGATTTAGAAGCAAATATGGATTTAGCAGAGGATATGATCAAATATATCGTTAAATATGTAATGGATGAGTGTCCAGAAGAGATGGAGTTCTTTAACCAATTCATAGAAAAAGGGTTGTTTGACAAGTTAAACAACGTATTAAACAGCAACTTCGGAAAAGTAACATACACTGAAGCTGTAGATATCTTAATAAATTCAGGAAAGAAATTTGATTATCCAGTTAAATGGGGAATCGACTTACAAAGTGAGCATGAAAGATTCTTATCTGAAGAGTACTTTAAGAGACCAGTGTTCGTAACTGATTATCCAAAAGATATAAAATCATTCTATATGAAATTAAATGCTGATGGAAAAACAGTAAGAGCTATGGATTTATTAGCACCTGGAATTGGAGAGATCATCGGTGGATCTCAAAGAGAGGATAGCTTAGAAATTTTAGAGGAAAGAATGGCTGAAGTAGGATTGAAATCAGAAGATTATGGATTCTATTTAGATTTAAGAAGATATGGAAGCTTCCCTCATTCAGGATATGGATTAGGATTTGAAAGAATGCTTATGTACATAACAGGAATTACAAACATAAGAGACGTAATTCCATTCCCAAGAACTCCAAATAACGCAGAGTTCTAATTCGGAGAATAAAATAATGATACTAAAAATACTGATTTTTCTAGTTGTAATTCCTTTGATTTTTTATATAGTAACATATCCTTATAATTTTAAATTAGATAGAAAACTAAAAAGAGTTCTTAGTTTTCCACAAGTTGAAAAAATTATAAATGTAAAACATAAGTATTCAGAATTTTCAAATGAAGAGTTCGAAGCTGAGTTTATCTTAGAGGAACATTTCTTGAAGAGTAGTTATACAGAAGAGAAAATGAGGTTTTTGATTTTAAAACCGAAAAAATTAAAAGCTAATCCTTTATGTCTAGTTTTATTACATGGAATAAGAGATAGATGTGAAGATTGGCTTTATAAAGCTAAGATAAGAGAAAATTATTTAACATTAAAGAAAAAAGGAAGAATAGATGATGTGATATTTATTCTTCCAGATTCTGGATATAAGGGTGAGAGTTGGTATAGTAACTTTTATAAAGATGATATTCATCAATATGAAGAGTTTTTTTCTAAAGATTTGACTAAGTTTATAGAGGACAGATATCCTGAATCTATTAAAGGGATAGGTGGATTTTCTATGGGAGGCTACGGTTCTTTAAAGATAGGTCTTAAAAATTTAGATTCATATCATGTTATAGCTAGTTTTTCAGGTGCTATTAGTTTAATTAGAATGAGTATTAATCGAAGAGTAATGAGGATATTTAGATATCTATATGTACCGAGATTTTTATTTAATGATGTTAATAAAGCTCATTTTGTAAAAGTTTTTAGTCCTTGGGGCTATAAAATTTTAAAAAATGATCCATATAGTATTATAAAAATAACTGAACCAGAAAAATTTAGAGATAAAAAGTTCTACTTGAGTGTTGGATCTGAGGATAAAAAACCATATTTAATGTTCCAGCAATGGCTTGATGTAATTGGCAGAGCTAAGAAATATAATTTAGATTTTAAAGGAAAGATATATGAAAATGAATATCATACTTGGGATTATATCTCTAAAGATATTTATAATTTTTTGAAATTTTTTACAGATGAAACAAAAAAGGGGAAGTAAAAATATGAAAAACTTATTAATTTTAAGTATAGGATTGCTTTTTACTGGATGTTTTTCTGTGGGGTTAAGAGGAGATTATAGAAGTTATCAAAATGATTTTTACAATTTAGTTTCTAAACCGATAAAAGAAAAGGACAGAAAAGAGTTAGAGAATCAATTCAAAGAATTAAAAACTAGAATTTCTGTAGGAGATTTTTCTAAAAAAGACAAAGAAAATCTTTTGAAAGATATAGATTATTATTTAATGGTATTAGAGGATTTAAAAGATTAAGGCTTGAAAATATTTCAAGCCTTTTTTTGTTAGAATTTTTTAATTTATTTTGAAAAGATGATTCATTTTTTCTCTTTTAGTTTTTAAATAGTGTGAGTTACAAGCGTTAGATGGAAACTCAATTTGAGTTCTATTAGTGATTTTAATTCCATATCTCTCTAAATCATCAATTTTTTTAGGATTGTTTGTCATAAGATTTATAGTTTTAATATCTAGAAGTTTTATCATCTGAGCTGCAACAGCAAAATCTCTAAGGTCTGGAGCAAAACCTAATAAAGTGTTAGCTTCAACAGTATCTTTACCTTGAGCTTGTAGCTCGTAAGCTTTTATTTTATTAAGTAAACCAATTCCTCTACCCTCTTGTCTCATATAAAGTAAAGCACCAGAACCGTGTTCAACAATATTTTGAAGAGCTTTGTCTAGTTGGCTACCACAATCACACTTTAATGAACCAAACGCATCACCAGTTAGACACTCTGAATGAACACGAATAAGAACATCATCCTTTCCTTTTATATCTCCGTAGACAAGAGCGACATGCTCTTTGAAATCTATGCTATTAGAGAAACCAACAAGTCTAAATGTTCCATGCTTTGTTGGAAGGGGAGCTTCACAAACAAGTTCAGTTTGAAGTTCATTTGTTTTTTTATATTGAATTAAATCTTCAATAGTAATCATTTTTAAGTTGTGAGTTTCACAGAATTTTATCAAATCAGGAACTCTAGCCATCTCTCCATCCTCTTTTATAATTTCACAGATAACCCCACATCCATTAAAACCTGCTAATTTAGCTAAATCAACAGAAGCTTCAGTATGACCAGGTCTTTCTATTACACCACCATTTTTAGCTATTAGAGGGAATATATGACCAGGCTTCTTGAACTCTTTTCCAGAAGTGGCATTAAAAGCAAGGTCTCTGATTGTATTATATCTATCTTCAACAGAGATTCCTGTAGTAGTTCCTTTTGCAGAATCAACAGAGATTGTAAAAGCCGTTCCATGAGAATCACTATTATTATAAACCATAGGAAGTAATTCTAACTCAGCAGCTCTTTTTTCTTCGATAGGAACACAAACTAAGCCTCTTCCATATTTAATCATAAAGTTAATATTTTCTTTAGAGATAATATCTCCAATACCAACTAAATCTCCCTCATTTTCTCTATCTTCATTATCAACAACGACAATAAGTTTTCCATTTTTTAAATCTTCGATTGCATCCTCTATTTTATTAAACATAATTTTTTTCCTCCTTACATACTTAGAAAAATCCATTTTCAGCTAAAAAGTTTTTAGAGATATTTGATTTTGTTTTCTCACTACTTTGTTCTCTACTTAAAAGTAATTTTTCAAGATGTTTTCCTATTAAATCTGTTTCTACATTGATAATTTCACCAGTACTTTTGAATCCAAGGGTAATAGATTTTTGAGTATGCGGAATAAGTGAAACAGTAAATGTAGTGTCAGTTAAAGATGCAACAGTTAAAGAAGCACCATCTAAAGTGACTCTTCCTTTATAAACTACATATTTCATAAACTCTTTTGGAATTTCAATAGTATATTTTTTTGCAAACCCATCGTCTTTTATATCTACAATTTTTCCAGTGCAATCAACATCTCCAGTAACTAAGTGTCCACCTAAGTATGATTGCAAAGTAAGAGATTTTTCTAAGTTAACAATAGAACCAACTTTAAGTTCTTTTAAACCTGAAACTCGAAGAGATTCATTCATGACATTTGCAGTGAAAGAGTTTGAATTTATTTTTACCACAGTTAAGCAAACTCCGTTAGTAGCAATGCTGTCACCAAGAGCTGCACCAACTAAAACTTTATCACACGCCACAGTAAGATTTGTACCTGCAGAGGTTTTATCAATAGAAATTATTTTTCCAAGCTCTTCAACTAAACCGGTAAACATCCTTCCTCCTTGTAAAACTCAAATCCAATATTATCACCATAGAGATTGATTTTAATATTTTTCAAATTGATACAGTCATCTATATTTAAAGGTGAAAATCCACTTATGAAAGGGATAGCAGAGTTGTCACCTAAAATTTTAGGGGCAATCATAATTTCACCTCCATCAAGTAAATCTTTCTTAAAGAACGAGCTAATAACACCGCTTCCTCCTTCAATTAGAATAGAATCAATATTGTATGAGCCTATTTTTTTTAAAATCTCTTTTAAATCTTCATTTTCTGAAAATGTTATAAATTGAATAAAGAATATCTCTTTTAATTTTTTAAAAATATCTTTATTAATATTTTTTTCATCAGTTATGATAAATGTTTTTCTATCAGAATTATTAGTGATAACTTTATAGCTTTCATCAATAATTAAATCTTTATCTAAAATTAATCTATATGGATTTCTATTTCCAGAAGTTTTACATGTAAGTGAAGGGTTATCCTGAATAACAGTATTTGCACCAACTAAAACTCCAGAAAAGAAATTTCTATATTTTTCAACTTTTTCTCTAGCCAAAGAGTTGGTAATCCACTGAGAAGAGTAATTGCTAGTAGCTATTTTTCCATCGAGTGTAATACCTGTTTTTAAAAAAAGATATGGAGTTTTCTCTTTAATAAATTTAAAGAAAACTTTATTTAAATCTGTTGCTTCTTTTTCTAAAACACCAACAATAACTTCAACTCCAGCATCTTTAAGCTGTTTTATTCCGCGACCACTAACAAGAGGGTTTGGATCTAAAGTGGCAATGACACATTTTTTTATTTTAGATTTTATAATGAGTTCAGTACATGGTGGAGTTTTTCCATAGTGAGAACAAGGCTCTAGTGTCACATAAAGAGTTGTATTCTCAGAAATAGAAGCGTTCGAAATCGCATTGACTTCAGCATGAGGACCACCATAGATTTGATGATATCCTTTACCTAAAATCTCTCCATCTTTTACTAGAACAGCTCCAACAAGAGGATTTGGACTAACAGTTCCAAATCCCTTTTTAGCTTCCTCAATAGCTATTTTCATAAAGTGTTCATGCATAATTATGCCTCAGAGATAGTTCTTATAAGGTTAACAGTTTCAATCGCAGAAATTCCAGCATCAAATCCTTTATTTCCTGCTTTAGTACCAGCTCTTTCAATAGCTTCTTCAATAGAGTTTACTGTTAAAACTCCAAAGATAACAGGAACTCCAGAATCTAAAGATACAGAAGCAACTCCTTTTGAAACTTCTGAACAAACATAATCAAAGTGTGGTGTAGCTCCTCTTATAACAGCTCCAAGAGTTATAACTACATCAAACTTATTAGTTTCTACCATTTTCTTTGCGATAAGAGGAATCTCAAAAGCTCCAGGCACCCAAGAAACATGTATATTTTCTTCGTTAACAGAGTGTCTTTTAAGAGCATCAACTGCTCCTCCTAAAAGCTTAGAAACAATAAATTCATTGAATCTAGCACAAACGATTCCCACCTTTAAATTTTCTCCTACAAAATTACCTTCATAAATTTTTACCATTTTAGTCCTCCTCAAATTTTTTATAAAAAAAAACCGAAGATAGACTTCGGGCTAAAAAAGCGATAGCTTAGAAAAATTGTGCATAAAAAAAACACTTCTTCCATCCAGACTATACTGTCGGTTTTGGAGTTTCACCAAATCAAACCCGAAGGTTTCGCGGACTATAACCGCCGGTCGGGAATTGCCAAAATTGGCTCACCCTGCCCTGAAGTTTATCTATCATATTTTAATATTGTTGATTTGATTATAAAACATATTTTCTTGTTTTGTCAATAAATTATTTATACTTTCTATTTAGAGCCTTTAAAATAGCAAAAGTTTCAAGGTCAAAAACTCCATCTACTTTTCGAGGTCTAAAGTGCATTTGGAAAGCTGCAATAACTTTTTTACTTTCTAAATCCCATACGTCAGTTGAGTTAACTGTGTATCCGTATTTTTCAAGTTCTTTTTTTAATGCTATAACTGAATATGAATCAAAAAGTTTTTGTGAATAGTAGTGATTAAAATCTTTTGAGTTATACCAAGCACCAACTCCATAATTATCGTAAAGATGTTTCCAAGGGAATTTTGGTCCAGGATCAAACTTTCTTGTTGGAGCGATATCCGAATGCCCTAAAACATATTTAGGATTAATTTTATACTTTGCAGTAAGCTCTTTAAGTAGCATTCCAATCTTGAAGATTTGTGCATCATTATACGGATAAAACATTGTGATATCAACCATACCCTCTTTTAAGTCTGAAGTTTTTTGTTTGCTAGCATTTGAATAGCCTAAGTTAGAGATTTCAATACCAATTGAATTATCATTTAGGTTTTTATAGCCATCAAAAGAACTTACTCCAGCATGCCATGCTCTTTTAGTGTCTGGAACTAAAGAATAAACGGAATCCTCTCTTTTTTGTGTAACTAAATAGTGTGAGCTGACATTATTTTTTGTTAAAGCAGTTATAGAACGCTCATCGTTTAAGGCTGTGTAGTGTAAAATAACAAATCTAACTCTTTCGTTATATGATTTTGATTTGTATTTAGACGAATTCACGCTGTATTTTAGCGATGTGCACGAAGATAAAACAAGGGTAAAAAGTAAAAAAATCATTTTTTTTAGCATCAAAAAGAACCTCCTCATCTTTAGTATAAATTGATTATATAACAAAATGTCAAAAAAATCCAAAAAAACCTAAAAAACATTTGAAATTAATTGGTTTATATGATATAAATGACTGTACTTAATTACAATAATGAAGCATTTTAGGAGGAAAATATAATGACAAAAAAAGAGTTTGCGAAAGTATTATTTGAGAAAGGTGTATTCTCTTCAAAAGCTGAAGCGGAAAGAAAATTAGATTCAGTTCTAGTTACAATAGAGGAAACTTTACAAGCTGGAGAAGAAATTAACTTCATCGGATGGGGAAAATTTGAAGTAGTTGAAAGACCAGAAAGAACAGGAAGAAATCCTAAAACTGGAGAAGAAATTAAAATAGAAGCTAAGAAAACTGTAAAGTTCAAAGCAGGAAAGTCTTTAGTAGACAAAATGAACTAATAGTTCTTTGTAAAACCGAGAAAAATCTCGGTTTTTTTTATTTCTTTTATAATCCCTATTGACTTATTGAAAAATATTAGCTATATAAGTATTAATGTAAAAAATCTCTTAAAAAATAGGAGGAGTAATATATGATTAGTTATGAAATGAGTGAGATTAGGAATATAACTCTGTTAGGGCATCGTGGAAGTGGAAAAAGTAGTTTAGTAGAGGCCATGCTATACATATCTAATACAACCTCTAAAATGGGAAGTGTAGACTTAGGAAACAGTATATCAGATTTTGATAAAGAGGAAATGAAACAAGGTTTTTCAATAAACACATCAATTATACCTTTGGAGTATTTAGGCCATAAGTATAATATATTGGATACGCCAGGATATTCAGATTTTACAGGAGAAGTATCGTCAGCTTTAGCAGTTTCAGGAGGAGCAGTTTTAGTAGTAAATGGGGCTGCAGGAGTAGAGGTTGGAACAGAAAGAGCTTGGAGAATGTTAGAAGAAGCAGGAATACCTAGAGTTATTTTTATAAATAAAATGAATAAAGGTGTGCATAATTATGAAAAGTTACTTTATGATATGAAAGAGAAATTTGGAAAAAAAGTAGCACCATTTTGTATTCCAATAGGATTTGAAGAGGAGTTTAAAGGCTTTGTAAACGTTATTGATTTAAAGGGAAGAATATTTAATGGTGAAACATGTGTAGATGCTCCTATTCCTGAAGATATAGATATTTCTGAAGTTAGAGGCTTATTATTAGAAGCTATTGCAGAAACAGATGAAAACTTGTTGAATAAATATTTTTCAGGTGAGGACTTCACAGAAGAGGAGATAAGAAAAGGGTTGCATGACGGAGTTGTATCAGGAGAGATTGTTCCAGTGATAATAGGTTCAGCAAGCAATGGAATAGGAGTTAGAACACTATTTCAGATGATGTATAATTATCTACCTACTCCACAAGAGGTAAACGGTGGAACAAAGAGTGGATATATGGTAAATAGTGATGAAAAAATAGAGAGAGAAGTTAATATAAATGAACCTTTCTCAGCTATTGTTTTTAAAACAATAGTTGATCCGTATATAGGGAAAATATCTTTATTTAAAGTTAATTCGGGAAAAGTAAAAAAAGATGATGAGGTTTTAATTTCAAATAAAAATATAAAAGTCCGAATAGGAAATATCTCATTTTTTAGAGGTGCTAAACAAATACCTGCTGATGAAGTTAGTGCAGGGGATATAGGAGCTGTAACAAAGCTTCAAGAGGTTCAAACAGGAGATACACTATGTGATAAGGAAGATGCTATTGTGTATAGTGTTATTGATTTTCCAAAGCCTTGTTTATATATGTCAATTGTTCCAAAAGAAAAAAGTGATGATGATAAACTAAGTGGGGCGATTCAAAGATTATTGGATGAAGATCCATCGTTTTCTATAGAAAGAAACTTTGAAACGAAGGAGTTTATAATAGGTGGACAAGGTGAAAAGCATTTAAATATATTATTGAACAAACTTCAAAATAAATTTGGTGTGAACGCTTTGCTGAAAGAGCCTGAAGTCTCTTATAGAGAAACTATAAAAAATAGTATCGAAGCTCAAGGGCGTCATAAGAAGCAATCTGGAGGAGCAGGGCAGTTTGGAGAGGTATTTATAAAGTTTGAACCACATATAGATGAGTTTGATTTTAAAGATGAAATTCGTGGAGGTGTTGTTCCTAAAACTTATATTCCAGCAGTGGAAAAGGGATTGATAGAAGCAAAAGCAAAAGGAAAATTAGCAGGTTATCCTGTTATAAATATAAAAGCAACGTTATATGACGGATCATATCATCCCGTAGATTCAAATGAGATATCTTTTAAACAAGCCGCTATTTTAGCTTTTAGAAAAGGTATGGAAACTGCAAAATGTGTTTTGTTAGAGCCGATAGTGAAGATGCAGATAGTAGCTCCTGATGAGTATATAGGAGATATAATGGGGGATATGAATAAAAGAAGAGGGAAGATCTTAGGTATGGAACCTAAAGCTTATTCAGAGCAACTATTAACGGTTGAAGTACCAGAAAGTGAAATTTTAAAATATGCAATAGATTTAAAATCTTTGACACAGGGGAAAGGAAGATTTGAGTATAATTTCTTGAAGTATGAAGAGCTTCAAGATAACTTAGCACAAAAGATAATTGAAATTAGAAAAGGATAAAAAAAGCTCTGAACTTCAATCAAAGTTCAGAGCTTTTTCAGTATTAAAATAACTCTTTTTTGAATAGAATCCAAGTTATGAAGATACCACATGCAATTGCAACTAAGACAACCCATAGGAAACCATAGGTGTCACTAGCAAAAGGCACTCCACCAACGTTCATTCCCCATAGACCAGAAACAACAGTCGGAATAGCAAAGACTATTGTTATAGATGTAAGCTTTTTCATAACAATATTCAAGTTGTTTGACATAACTGTAGAGAAAGCATCTCTAGTACTACTTAAAATACTTGAATAGATATTAGCCATCTCAATAGCTTGTTTCGTTTCTATAATTACATCTTCTAAGAGTTCTAAATCATCTGGATATCTTTTAACTATTTCAGTTCTCATCATTCTTTCTAAAACTGCTTCATTAGATTTTAAAGAGGTTGTAAAATAAACCAAACTTTTTTCTAATTCTAGAAGTAACATAAGTTCTTGGTTTCTAAGATTATTTTTTAGTTGTCTTTCAATATTGTCACTAATTCTACCAATCTGCTTTAGGTAAAGTAGGAAATATGTAGAGTTTCTAAATAACATTTGTAGAATGAATCTAGTTTTTTTAAAGGTAAAGAAACTTTTAATTCTTCCTTGAACAAACTCCTCTATAAGAGATAATTTAACAGTTGAGACTGTCAATATGTGATCTTTCAGTAGAATAATCCCTAAAGGAACCGTTGTGAAAGAGCAACGGTTATTTTCATCATGAATAGGGACATCTATTATAACTAAGATGATATCGTCATCAATTTCTAAACGGGCTTTCTCCTCTTCATCTAGAGCTGCTCGAATATGTTCTTCAGGAATATCAAAACTATTAGTAACGACTTTAATCTCTTCTTCAGTTGGATTTGAAAGATGAATCCAAGTGTTTTTTTCAGTAAGTTTTTCAACTTCTAAAGTTTCAGAAATTGAAAAAAGTTTTTTTTCTAAAATATCATTGTGACTTTTATAAATTTTTATCATAGAACCACCTAACTTTAATTTTTTTAGTCTCTTAAAGCCAGAGGCATTAAAATATATTTATAAGAGCTATTATCTCTTTCTGTAATTTCAAACATTGCTGATGATGAATTTCCTTTTATAAAAACATTATTGTTTAAGTTTTCAACAAACTCAAAAAGGAATTTAACATTAAGAGAGCATTTGAAATCATCTCCTAATTTTATCATATCAACTTTTTGATTAATCTTAGCTTTTCCAGAAGATGCTGAGATTGAAAGTTTTTTACCTTTAAATTCCAAGATAGCACCATTTTTTGATTCGTTACTTGTTCTAGCAACAGTTAAAACTTTTTTTAAAGCACTTTTAAAATCATTATAATTAAACTCCATCTCTTTACTGAAACTATTTCCACAAAGAATAGCATCAAAGTTAGGGAATGGAAGAGTCGTTATCTTAGTTAGGAAATATGTATTTTCCCATAAGAAGATTAAGTTATCTCCACTAGCTCCGATAAGAATATCTTCGTTTAAATCTTTTATAAGTTTACATAAAATATTTACAGATTCAAGTGGAATAGAGAAATCTCTATCTAATAAAGCGTTAGTATCTGTTTTTAAATATGTCAATCTATATGAATCTGTTGAAACAAACGAAATACGGTCTTGTCTAAAAAGTACTTTTATACAGTTGATAGCTAAATTTTCTGCAGAAGGTGCAACAGAGAATTTAGTTTTTTCTAAACTTTTGAACAGTTCTTGTGGTGATATCTTAGCAACTTCGTCTATAACGGGTAACTTTAAATTTTCAGGAAAATTATCGTTATAAAGCAGAGTGAATTCAGCTAAATGAATTGAAAGAATATCATTTTTAGATGAAAGAGAGATTATTTCATCATCTAAAAGCTTTATATACTCTAAAGCTAGATTCGGTTTAAATATAACTACTCCATCTTCGATTGTTTCACAATGAATAGTTTTTATATAGTTAATATCTAAATTTGTTCCAGTAAAAGTTACTTTACCGTTATTAGATTCTATTTTTAAACCTGAAATAATAGGTTTGATTGGATTATCTTTTAAGATATTAATAAATTCAGAGAAAATTTCAATTAAGTCATTTCTTCTAATATTAAAATTCATGAGGTGCCTCCTAAAATTATTCTTTTTTAAAATTATACACTATAAATAAGAGCCTTACAAGAAATAAAAAAAGCCTAACTTATTTTGAGTTAGGCTTTAAAAACTAATCGATTAAAACTTCTTGCCAGTATTTACTTTGAAGATCTAATGTATTTTTAATATCTCTTAAAATCTCTGTATGAGATAAATCTTCGATAGAATATAAAGGTTCTACAGTTATTAATTCTCTAGCAGGAACGTTTATAGATGGAACTCTTAAATGCTCTGCAATTAATTTATAGTTCTCAGGTCTATGAATGAAATCTAAGAACTTATATGCAGCTTCTTTATTAGGAGCAGTTTTAGGAATAACAAATGAATCTATATAAGCTGTTCCACCTTTTTCAGGGATAACAAACTCAGTTCTTGCTAATTGCTCTTCAGTTAATTCATTTAAAACATTATCAGGATAGCAATGAACAATCCAGAAATCTCCATTAGCAAAACCTTTTCCAAATGATTCAGAATCAAATTTAGCAATGTTTTTTTTCCATCCTTTAACTAATTCAGCAGCAGCAGCGATTGCAGCTTCATCCTCTGTTGTTTGAGGGTATCCTAAAGTACCTAAAGCTGATGTCATAACCTCTCTCATATCATCAAGTAGAGTCATCTTTCCTTTATATTCAGGATTGTTATAGATAGTAAAGTCTCTTGGGAAATCCTTAACATATTCTGTATTAACAGCTATAGTTGTAGCACCCATAGCAAATGGAAATGCGTAGTCATTGTTAGCATCAAAATATTGTAATTTTTCAAAAACCATAGAGTCTATATTTTTTAACGATGGTAACTTTGTTTTGTCAAGTTTATCAATCATTCCATCATTCATTAAAATCTCAGCGTAGTCAGTTGAAGGAGTTAAAATATCATAACCAGTTCCTCCAGCTTTAATTTTAGCGAACATCTCCTCGTTTGATGAATAGATATCCTCAACTACTTTAATACCTGTCTCTTTTTGGAAATCGTCATAAATCTTAGCAGGGATATAATCAGCCCATCCATAAAGATATAAAACATTCTCATTTTTTTGTTTTTCTTTTCCACAAGAAAGTAGTAGAAAAACTAAAGATAGTAAAGTTAATATTTTTTTCACTTAAACCTCCCTAAAAATTTAAATTTTATAATCAATGAAAATTGTATTATATTTTGTAAGTATAGTCAAGCTAGAAATGAAGTATAGGGGATTATTTAACTAGAAAATAATACAGAATTCATGTATAATCATATATAAAAGATATCAGAGTTTTAGGAGAGAGAAAAGTGGATATAATAACAAGTAAAGATAATGAAGTTTATAAAAATTTGAAAAAATTAAAAACAAAAAAATATAGAGATTTAGAAGGAATGTTTTTAGCAGAGGGAAGAAAATTTTTAGAGTTTAAAGAAACACCAAAAATTATTATTTTCAAAGAGGGAGTCTCAGAAGAGATAATAGAGATGGCAAAAGACCATGATTGTAGAAAAATTATATTAACTGAAAAACTATTTAAAGAGTTGACGTCTCAAGAAAATTCTCAAGGGGTAATTATTTGTTATAACTCAAAGATAAATGAGTTAGAGAACTTAGAAGATAACATAGTTATTTTGAATAGAGTTGCTGACCCAGGAAACTTAGGAACAATAATAAGAGTTGCAGATGCAGCAGGATTTAAAGATATTATTCTAACAAAAGGAAGTGTTGATTGTTATAATGATAAAACAGTAAGAAGTAGTATGGGTTCAATTTTAAGTATGAATATATCTTATATTGATGAAAATGAAGTTGTAGAGTTTCTAAAAGAGAAAGGATATAAAATAGTTGTAACAGCTTTGGAGAAAGATTCTGTTCCGTATACAAAAATGAAGTTAAAGGAAAAAAATGCGTTTGTTTTTGGAAATGAAGGAGAGGGTGTATCTCAGGATATAATAAAATCGAGTGACGAAAAAGTTATAATACCGATATATGGAAGTGCTGAGTCACTAAATGTTGCGATGGCAACTGGAATAATCTTATATGATGTAAGAAATAGATTGGAAAATAGATAGATAATTGGGGGAGAGGTTGAAATGATTAAATTGGTTGTAACAGATATGGATGGAACATTTTTAAATGATAGAAAAGAGTTCTCAGAAGAGTTTTGGGATATTTTTGAAAAAATGGCAGAGAAAAATATAAAATTTGTTGTTGCAAGTGGAAGACAGTATCAAAATTTAAGAAAGAATTTTGATAAAATAAAAGATAGAATTGTTTTTATTGCTGAAAACGGAAGCTATGTTGTCCAAAAAGAAGAGGAGATATATTCAAGAGTTCTAACATCAGAGATAATTGAAAAATATGTTCAAATTGGAAGAAAGATACCGACAACAGATATAGTTCTTTGTGGAAAAAAATCAGCGTATATAGAATCAAAAAATCCAGAATTTTTAAAAGAAGTTGAAAAATATTACGAAAAAAGAGAGATAGTTGAAAATATTTTAGATATAAAACATGATGAGATTATAAAAATTGCTTTTTGTGATTTAAGTGGAACAGAGGAGCATGTATATCCACATGTAAGAAATGAAGTAGATTGTCAAGTTGTTGTATCTGGTGAGATTTGGTTAGATGTAAGTCATCTAGAGTCAAACAAAGGAATTGCATTAGAAGCCTTACAATTAGAGCTAGGAATCACATATGATGAAACAATGATATTTGGAGATTATTTGAATGATTATGATATGATGAAAAAAGGAAAGTATAGTTATGCTATGGGAAACGCTCATGAAGAAGTAAAGAAAATAGCTAATTTTATAGCAAAAACTAATAATGAAAATGGAGTGTTAGAAGAGTTAAAAAAGATTATTTAAATGACTAGTAAAGGAGGATTTTAAATGAGAAGATACTTAAAAGTTATGTTGATGTTAATTTTAACTGTTGAGATTTTTGCAGAATATAAGTTTCCAATGAAAAATCCATATGTAGCAACGATTGTAGGAAGTTCAAAAATAATGACAGAGGGTATTCCAAATGAGGTTCCTACAAAAGAGTATGAAATTTTAATGGAGAGAAGTAAAAAAATACCTGATAATTTATGGTATGATAAAGGCTTTAAGTTTTCGTTGAGTAAACAGAAAGGACAAGCACCATTAATATTTGTGTTATCTGGAACAGGGTCAGCATATAATTCAACTAGAACTAAAAACTTTCAAAAGATATTTTATAATGCAGGATATCATGTTTTAACAGTTACATCAGTTTTTAATTCAAATTTTATTTTAAATGTGTCTAATAGTAGAGTTCCTGGAGTTTTAATTCAAGATGGATTAGATTTATATAATGTCATGGGTGATATGCTAGACAAGGTGAAACAAGAGGAGAATTTACAGATAACGGATACCTACTTAATGGGATACAGTATGGGAGCTACACATTCAGCCGTACTATCATATTTAGATTCAGTAGGAAAAGATTTTAACTTTAAAAGAGTTTATATGGTCAATCCAGCTATAAATCTTTATCATTCAGCCACTGTATTAGATGATATGCTTATAAAAAATATAAAAAATAAAGGTGAAATTTCAAAAATAGTAGACGAAGTTATGGATGCAGTAAAAAGAAATATATCGCCTAGTGATCTACAAATTACAGAAGAAAGTATCTATTCAATCTTTGAAAAACAAAAATTGTCAGACAAAGAGATGGAGCGTTTAATTGGATTGGCATTTAATCTGACTTCGATAGATTTAAACTATGTCGTAGATCAAATAAATGGAACACATGTTTATTCTAAAACAAGACCTGAAAAATTTGATAGTATGTTTAAATATTTTGAAGCGATTAATTTTGCTAATTTCAGTGATTATTTAAATAATTTAGCTTATCCATACTATTTAAAAATTTTAGGTGGAGATTTAAAATTTAATGATGTGATTAAGTATGGAGATTTAAGAATAATAAGAAATTATTTGAAAAATGAGAGTAAAATTGTTGCTGTAACAAATGAAGACGATTTTATTTTAGCAGAAAGAGATAAACAGTTTATAAAAGATGTATTTAAGGAGCAATCGTTAATCTATCCTGTTGGTGGCCATTGTGGGAATATGTTTTATCAAACAAATGTTGATAAAATGTTAGAATTTTTAAAAACGGGGGTGTTTAACAATGAGCTGTAAAAAAATAGTATTAATTTTAAGTTGTTTGTTTGTTGTTGGATGTTCAGCAGTAAAGAAAAATTCAGATATATCTGAACCAAAAGCTGAGAGAAGAAGTATAAATGAAAAGGTTCATTTGCAGGAGAAAGAGTATCTGAAATTATCTGATGGTAAAGAGATTATACAAGGACCAGAAGTTTTTAATTCAGAGGTTGTTGAATATACAGAGATTAATGGAACTAAGTTCATAGAGGTTTATGATCCGTTAGAGCCTTTGAATAGAAGAGTATATTACTTTAATTACTATCTAGATAAATATGTTTTGATTCCAGCTGTAAATACCTATGAGTATATAACACCTACTTTTGTCCAAAAAGGTGTGTCAAATTTCTTCTCAAATCTGCAAGAGATAAACACTTTTTTAAATTCTCTCTTACAATTTGAAGGGAAAAAGGCTACAATAACATTAGCAAGATTTGGAATAAACTCGACATTTGGAGTTTTAGGTCTGTTTGATGTAGCTTCTGCTTTAGAGTTACCAAAAACTTATGAAGATTTTGGTTTAACACTTGCAAAATATGGAGTTGGAAATGGTCCATATCTAGTTTTACCAGGGTTTGGTCCATCCAATTTAAGAGATACAACAGGAAAAGCTGCTGGAATTTTAACAGTTGCAGAAATTAACCCATACGATAATCCTGTTGGTGTAGATGTAAGGCATCCAGCTGTGAGTGGAATGAGTAGTATAAACGCGAGACAAGAGAATAAAAACTTTAGATACTATGGAACAGGAAGTCCATTTGAATATGAGTATGTAAGATATTTCTATACAAAATATAGGGATACATTAGTAGATATAAAGTAACGAATCAATGGGAGAGGTGGAAAAATTGAATTTACAAGAGTTAGTATTGAATTACAAAGAAGAGGTTGTAAAATCGATTCAAGAGTCAGTTAGAATTAAAAGTGTTCAAGAGGAACCGTTAGAAGGAATGCCTTTTGGTGAGGGGCCAGCAAAGGCGTTACAACATATGCTTAATTTAGGAAAAGAGTTAGGATTTGAAGTTGAAAACTTTGATAACTATGCAGGCCATATTGATTTTGGAACTGGATCAGATGAAGAGATGATAGGAGTTTTAGGACATGTGGATGTTGTTCCTGAAGGAAAAGGTTGGGACCATCCTCCTTATGAAGCTAAGATAGTGGATGGAAAAATGTATGGAAGAGGAGTTTTAGATGATAAAGGTCCTACAATAGCAGCTCTATATGCTTTAAAGGCTATAAAAGACTCTGGCTTAAAATTAAATAGAAAAGTTAGAGTTATAGTAGGAGCAAACGAAGAAACTGGATGGGGATGTATGAATCATTACTTTGGTAAGTTAAATATGCCACAACCAGCAATGGCCTTTACTCCAGACTCATCTTTCCCTGTTACATATGCAGAAAAAGGGATATTACATTTAATGTTAAGCCAAGAGTATAATGAGGAGTTAAACTTCTCAATAAAAGGTGGAGTAGCATTTAACTCAGTTCCAGATTCAGTTGTAGCAGAGTTCCCAATTTCAATGAGAGATAGTATCTTCGGAAATTTAGATATATATAATGAAGGAAAAGAGTTTAAAATATCAGCAACAGAAAAAGATGGAAAAGTAGAGGTTGTTTCTTTAGGAAAAGCTTCGCATGGAGCTAGACCATCAAATGGTTATAACGCTATATCAGCACTATTCTCATTCTTAACAAAAGTAGAGATAGAGGATTCAAAGTTAAAAAACTTAGTTAACTTCTTTAATGAATACATTAAAATGGAATACTCAGGAGAGGGGTTAGGAATCAATTTTGAAGATGAGCCTTCTGGTGTTTTAACATTAACAATTGGAAAAATAGAGTGTGAAAATAAAAATGTAATGTTTGGTTTTGATATTAGATACCCAGTTACATTTACTAAAGAAGCGGTTATAGAAGAAGTAGAAAAAAGAGCTAAAAATATGGATTTAAATGTGACAGTAAGATCTGAAAAAAATCCATTATATGTTCCTAAAGATAGCTTCTTAGTTACAACTTTAATGGATATTTATAAAGATATCACTGGTGATGTAGATGCTGAGCCTGTATCAATTGGTGGAGGAACATATGCAAGAGCTGTAACTAACGGAGTTGCATTTGGAGCTTTATTAAAAGATCAAGAGGATAATATGCATCAAAAGAATGAGTATTTAGAGTTAAATAAATTAGATACTTGGTTAAAAATATATGTTCAAGCAATATACGATTTAGCAAAATAAAGTGTATGAAAAAACTGCAGTGATGCAGTTTTTTTATTTTTTGAAGCTGAAAATAAATACAAAAGTCATAAAAAAATAGTATAGATAAAAAAGCAATTTCTATATATCTACTAACTATATACCTTATCAATAGCAATATAACAAAAATATATTTTTAAAAAACTTTAAATTGAAATATATTTATTCAAAGAAAAAAATATAGGGAGGGAGAGATAAATGAAAAAAATATTTGTATTATTAATGAGTTTTTTATTTTCTTTAGTTGGATTTGCACAAGAGGCATATCACATAGGAGTAATAACAGGAACGGTATCACAGTCTGAAGATGGATTAAGAGGAGCAGAAGAAGCTATAAAACTTTACGGAGCAGCTGATAAAGGTGGAGAGATTGTACATGTGACATATCCAGATAACTTTATGCAAGAGATGGAAACTACAATTTCTCAAATGGTTAGCTTAGCAGATGATCCTAAAATGAAAGCTGTAGTTGTAGGAGAAGCTATCCCTGGAACAGTTGAAGCTTTTAGAAGAATAAGAGAAAAAAGACCAGATATATTATTACTGGCAAACTCACCACACGAAGACCCAGAGATGATAGGAGAGGTGTCTGATTTAGTTGTAAATCCAGATAGTATAGCTAGAGGGTATCTAATTGTAAAAGCAGCTAAAGAGATGGGTGCAGAAAAGTTTATGCATATATCTTTCCCTAGACATATGAGTTATGAGCTGTTATCAAAAAGAAGAAATATTATGAAAGTTGCAGCAGCAGATTTAGGGATGGAATTTATTGAGATGACGGCTCCAGATCCAGTGAGTGATGTTGGAGTAGCAGGAGCTCAACAATATATATTAGAGCAGGTGCCAAATTGGATTCAAAGATATGGAGATAAGACAGCATTCTTCGCGACTAATGACGCACATACAGAGCCACTATTAAAAAGAGTAGCTGAATTAGGTGGATATTTTGTTGAAGCAGATTTACCATCACCTACAATGGGATATCCTGGAGCTTTAGGAATCCAATTCAGTGAAGATGAAAAAGGGAATTGGCCAAAAATATTAGAAAAAGTTGAAAAGTCAGTTACAGATAAGGGTGCAGCTGGAAGAATGGGAACATGGGCTTACTCATATAACTTCTCAGTGACACTATCTTTAGTTGATTTAGCAAAAGAGGTTATTGAAGGGAAAGCTGAAATTGATAATTTTGATGCTTTAAAATCAGTTTTAGATAAAAATACTCCAGGAGCAGAGTGGAATGGAAGTAACTATGTGGATGTTAGAGGAGTAGAAAAAGAGAATTTCTATTTACTATATCAAGATACGTATGTATTAGGAAAAGGATATTTAAAGATGACAGAGCTAGAAGTTCCGGAAAAATATTTTTCAATAAAATAATTGAAGCTATTGACCACTAGTATCTAAATCTAGTGGTCAATTTTTTTAGTAGTTTAAAGGAGTGTGAAAAAATGGGAAATGAGTTACTTAAAATATCAGGTGTTTCTAAAAGTTTTGGAGAGAATACAGTATTAAAAGATATAAATTTTACAATAAAAGAGGGTGAGATTGTAGGATTAGTAGGAGAGAATGGAGCTGGAAAATCAACTTTAATGAAAATAATATTTGGAATGTCTGTGATTTCAGAAACGGGTGGTTATAATGGTGATATGTTTTTTCAAGGGAGAAAGGTTAGCTTTAAAAATTCTCTTGATGCCTTAAATGCCGGAATAGGAATGGTTCACCAAGAGTTTTCTTTAATTCCAGGATTTAAGGCTTCAGAAAATATTGTTTTGAACAGAGAAAGTTTGGAGAAGTCATATTTAAAAGAGATTTTTGGAGAAAGAATAAGCAAAATAAATTTTGAAAAAGACAGTGAAAGAGCTAAAGTTGCGATTTCTCATTTGGGAATAGATTTAGATGTAAATACGAAAGTAGAAGAGATGCCTGTAGCACACATGCAGTTTACTGAGATAGCAAGGGAGATAGAAAGAGAAAATACTAAACTATTAGTTTTAGATGAACCAACAGCTGTTTTGACAGAGAAAGAAGCTGAAATACTATTAGAAACTATGAAAAGACTTTCTAGCGAAGGAATTGCAATAATCTTTATAACTCATAGATTAGATGAGATAATGAAGGTTTCAGATAGAGTTATAGTATTGAGAGATGGAGTTATGATGAGTGAGGTTGAAACTTCAAAGACTGATGTAGATGAGATTACCAAACTTATGATAGGTAGAGAGATTGGAGGTAGAGAAAAAAAAGAGATAAAAAGTATTATAGATTCGGAAATAATTTTAGATATAAAGAATTTATGGGTAGATATGCCAGGAGAAAAGGTTAAAAATTTAAATCTAAAAGTTAGAAAAGGAGAGATTTTAGGTCTTGGTGGAATGGCAGGGCAAGGAAAAGTGGGAATTGCAAATGGTGTCATGGGATTGTATGAAGCACGGGGGGAGATTAGATATAAAGGTGAAGTTTTAAATTTAAAGAATCCAAAATCAATTTTAGAGAAAGGACTATATTTTGTTTCAGAGGATAGAAAAGAGGTCGGATTGATACTCGATGAAGATATTAATTTAAATATAGCTTATCCTTCTATATATATAAAAGAGAAGTTTTTAAAAAATAAATTCTTTGGATTGCTGAAAAGTATAAATGATGAAGAGATTGAGAAAAATGCAAAAGAATATATAGATAAATTAGAGATTAAATGTGTTGGAGGATATCAGAAGGTTGGTGAACTGAGTGGAGGAAATCAGCAAAAGGTATGCTTGGCTAAGGCATTTACAATGAATCCTGAACTTTTATTTATTTCAGAGCCGACACGTGGAATTGATATAGGTGCTAAGAAAATAGTTTTAGAAACTTTGAAAGAATATAATAAAAATAGTGGAATGACAATTGTGTTAACTTCATCAGAGTTAGAAGAGTTAAGATTGGTATGTGATAGAGTAGCTATTGTAACAGAGGGAGAGATTGCAGGGATACTTTCATCAGAGGACGATATACTTCAGTTTGGAAAACTTATGACAGGAGTAAAGGGAGGAAAAGATGATAAAAAAAATTAGTGAAATTGGATTGCCGAGGATAATTATAGCATTGTTTCTATTATCATTATATATTCTAGCTCCATTTGTTGGCGTAAATTTAAAATCAGCATTTCAAGATACTTTTATAAGAGTTGGAATGAATATAATTTTAGTTTTATCTTTGATTCCTATGATTCAAGGAGGTACTGGATTAAATTTTGGTATGCCACTGGGAATAGAAGCCGGTTTACTAGGTGCAGTTATAAGTATTGAATTAGGATTGACAGGTATTCTAGGTTTTATAGGAGCTATTGCAATTTCTATTCCAATATCGATAATCTTTGGTTATGGTTATGGAGTTATATTGAATAGAGTGAAGGGTGGAGAGATGATGATAGCAACTTATGTTGGATTTTCATCAGTTGCATTTATGTGTATTATGTGGTTGATACTTCCTTTTAAAAAATCAGATATGATTTGGGCTTATGGTGGTGAGGGGCTTAGAACAACGATAAGTGTAGAAGGGTATTGGAGTAAAATTTTAGGAAAGATATTTCCATATGTTGGAAACTATAGTTATATAGGTGAATTGATATTCTTTTTACTTTTAGCTGTGTTAGTTAGAGAGTTTTTTAAAACTCGAAATGGTTTGGCTATGAAAGCTGTTGGTGCAAATGAAAAGTTTGCTAAATCAATTGGTGTGGATATAGATAAAACAAGAATAAACTCTGTAATTATATCTACTGTTATAGCGGCGATAGGAATAGTTGTTTATCAACAAAGTTTTGGATTTATTCAGCTTTATTTAGCACCTTTTTACATGGCGTTTCCAGCGATAGCAGCAATATTGATAGGTGGAGCATCAATAAAAAAAGCAAGTGTAATAAACGTTTTGGTTGGAACGATTCTGTTTCAAGGAGTAATAACCATGACTCCTGTGGTCATAAGTGGATTAATAAAAACAGATATGTCTGAAACGATAAGAGTTATTATTTCTAATGGAATGATAATTTATGCTTTGACGAGAAAAGGGGGGGCTAATTAATGGATAGAATGCAAAAATTTCTTCAAAAAAATATTGTACCACTATTTATACTATTTTTTTTAATTTTAATAGTTCCTATTTCAAAATTGACTTTAAATTATCTTCTGCAAGAGATGATTTTAAGATTAAATAGAAATCTATTTTTAGTATTATCATTACTGATTCCTATAATAGCTGGAATGGGATTGAACTTTGGAATTGTCTTAGGTGCAATGGCAGGGCAGATAGCTTTGATTTTTATAACAGAGTGGAGAATTGTAGGTTATCAGGGGGTATTTTTAGCTATGATTTTATCAGCACCTATTGCAATGTTACTGGGGTATTTTAGTGGAAATATATTGAATAAAGCTAAGGGGAAAGAGATGATAACTTCAATGATATTAGCACTGTTTATGAATGGAGTATATCAACTTGTAGTTTTATATGGAATGGGAAGTGTTATAAAAATTTCAAATCCAAAATTGATACTCTCAAGAGGAAGTGGAATTAGAAATGCTATAGATTTACAGGGTGTTAGAAGGGGATTAGATGCTCTTTTAGAGATAAATATATTTGGACAGAAAATACCAGTATCAACTTTTCTAGTTGTTATTCTATTGTGCTTTTTTATCGTTTGGTTTAGAAAAACGAAATTAGGTCAAGATATGAGGGCTGTTGGACAAAATATAGATATAGCAAGAGCAGCAGGAATAAATGTTGAGAGAACAAGAGTTTTAGCTATTGTAATCTCTACTGTTTTAGCTGGATTTGGTCAGATAATATATCTTCAAAATATTGGAACGATGAATACTTATAATAGTCATGAGCAGATTGGAATGTTTTCTATAGCGGCTCTTTTAATAGGTGGAGCTTCAGCTGTAAAAGCAAGTATTCCAAATGCAATAACTGGTATAGTTCTTTTTCACTTGATGTTTATAATCTCTCCTGTGGCAGGAAAAGAGTTGATGGGCTCAGCACAAATTGGAGAGTATTTCAGAGTGTTTATATCTTATGGAATAATCGCTTTGGTTTTAGTTATGCATGAGTGGAGAAGAGAAAGAGAGAGAAGAGGAGGGAGAATATGAAAAAAACTCTAGGATTGATATCTTTTTTCTTTGCTTTAGTAGCTGTAAGTTATTTTTTATATACGACAGGACAAGAGCATACTTTGATTTTTAATAATATCTATAATGATAAAACAGAAAGTAAAAACTTAGTGTTGAAAATTTCGGGAGAAAAGGATAGAAAGATAAATAAAAATAGAAAAGTAGTAGTTGAACTAAAAGGGAAAAATCAGAAATTTATAATTGAAAATGGCGAACAGATTAAAGAGGCAGAAGTAAACTTTTCATTGAACAGAGGGGTTGAAGTTGAAATTGAGAAGTTTTTAAACTCTGAAGAGAATTGGATGAAAGAGATAGGGCAGTATTAGAAAATAAAAACAGAGAAAATCGACTGAAGATTTTCTCTGTTTTCTTTATTTAGTTAATAAAACGACTTTCTCTTTGATATTTAGAGTCGTTTCCTGCAATGAACACAACAGAGTTATCAGATAAAAGATCAATAACTTCTTTTGAAAGTTCTGTAGGGATAGCGGGACAACCCAAAGTTCGCCCTAAAAATCCCATTTGATCAATATATGTTTTAGAAGCATAGTCTGCTCCATGTATAACGATAGCTCTATCGTATGCATTTGAATTAAATCTGTTTTCTAAGCCTTTCAACCTCAATGAATATCCAAAGTTTCCAACGTAGGGTTTTGTGTCAGTCATAAAAAATCCCAATGAACTTTGAAAAGAGTTTGGTGCATTAGAAAACTTTGTAGCTAAAACTTTCCCACTATTTTTTCCGTGTGAAACATATGTATAATAAAGAAGTTTTTTCTTTTTTAAATCCATAACAAAAAATCTAGGTTCAGTAGATGGTTTAGTAAAATCGATAACTGTTAAATATTGGGATTTATTTCCTTTAATTTTAGAAGCACCTTTTACGGCATTTTTAAAAACATCATATGTCATTTTATCTTTAAGTTTTAACGACTTATAAAGTGAAGAAGTAGAAGCTAAAGATGTAATATAAAATATGAAAAATAAAGCTATTAATTTTTGTTTCATAAACCACCCCAGAAATAATTTTGATTCGTGTTTATATTGTTACAATGATAGATTTAAATACTTTATATGTAACAAAACCAGGTTTAGCACCTTTAGGTTTGTTTAAATATTTTATTGGAGTATAATCAACAGTTAGTTTAGTTCCTTTTGGAAGTTTTGATTGCTGTCCACAGAAAACAGCGATATTGTAGATAACCTCTTCAGTTAAAACTTCAGAGTGATTCACAACAGCATGAGTTCCAGGCATATCTTTACAATGGAACCAGATGTCATCTCTATTAGAGTATTTAGTTGTTAAAGCATCATTTTCTAGGTTGTTTCTACCATATCGAACTAAGATGTTATCAATAGTAATCTCACCAAAATTAAAAGTTCTAGTAACTATTTTTTTAGGTACTTTTTTCTTTTTTATTTTAGATGAAACTTTTAAGTATCCACCGTTTAAAAGCTCTTCTTCAATCAATTTTAGATTTTCTTTAGAGTCACTATTTTGGATAAACGTTTCAACACTTAGGAAATATTTTAAATTTTCAGAGATTTCAACAAATCTCTTTCCATTAAACTCCATTCCTTTTTTCAATTTATTGTATCTTTTATAAATTTTTTCTAGATTAATTTGTGGAGAAACTAAAGGATCTAGAGGTATTGTACACATTGTATCGTTATAAAAGTCATATAACTCAACTTCTTTCATACCTTTTTTTAATGAGTAAAGAGAAGCAGCTAGAATATCTCCAAGCTCTCTATACCTATCAAAATCTTTTTTATCCTCTAAATCTTTTTTTATTGAAATAATAATCTTTTCAGATTTTTTTATCTCTTTTTTTACACAAGCAGTTAATTTATCTTTTAATATTTTAAAAGTGTTTGATAGATTTTTATTTTCTAAATAGAAATTTATTAAATCGTTAAAGCTATCATAATTTTTAACTGTTGAATACTCTTTAGGTTCTATATTTAAGACCGTAGCTAAAATAATCTCATCGTGCTCATTGAAAAATATTTTAGGAGATATTTTATCGTTTAAAATCTCTTTTAAGTTTTCAAAAGAATCTAGTGAGTTTGCAAGAGATTTTCCAAGACCTTCAACATTTCTTAATAAAGTTTTAGATTCTCTTTCAGAATCAAAGAACTCTTTGGTAATAGTACTAGGATTCATTTTTTTCTCTAGAGATGGAGTAGAGTACTCAATCCCTGGGAAAAGAACTCTGCTTGGGTTCTCTTCAATTGAAAAACGTTTTATAGAATCTAAAACTTTATTATCTTTATCTGTTAAGATTAAATTTGAATGTTTTCCCATCATCTCAAAATATAGGTTATAAATCTTAATCTCTCCAAGTTCATTTAATTTTGAAAATGTAAATACTAAGATTCTATCAAAGTCAATCTGTTTAATAGATAATAAAGTTGCTCCAACTATATGTTTTTTTAAATTTAAAGAGAACGAGCTGTTTTCCTCTAAAAGATTATCCTCTTTTGTATTAGATAAGTAGCACAGAGAAAGTGCTGGGAAACATGAAAGAACAAATCTTAGTTTCCCAAAGTTTATAGTCACAGCTAAAGAGCTTGTTTGAACTATTTTATTTACACTTTTTCCTTTTAAAGATGCTTCTAATTCATCTTTAATCTTATTTAAAGAGATACCATCAAGATATAACATTACTCTTCAACCTTGATAGCGATAAGATTTTTTGCATCTAAAAGATTTACTTTAAGTATAGAACCATCTTCTTTTTCAAGAGCTACTTTATCTTTATCTTCTGATTCTATGATTTTTACAGCTGAGTAGTGCTCGATTCCATTGTTAGCAAAATAGTCTTGAACAATTGGAGTTCCTTTAACTTCAGTTATAGAAACAAGTGATCCAACAGCAAACTCTGTAACTGAATGAGGTTTGAAAAACTCAGTTTTATCTTTTAAATTTTTTAAAATTAATTCAAAAGTTTCAGTAAAGTGATTCAGATCAGCAGTTGGAATATTTTCTGTGATTGTAGAAATAATATTCTTGTGGTAGTTGTTGTGATAGTTTAAAGCTTCAATTCCTTTTTTAGAAAGAGAAACGTAAACTTTTCTTCTATCCGCATCCGAACGAACTCTGTCAATAAATCCTTTTTCTCTCAATTTAGTGATAGCAACAGTAGCAGTTCCCATAGTGATTCCAAGTCTATCAGATAATTCATTCATACTTAAAGACTCTTTTCCAATAGCTTCGATTATATGTAACTCAGTATGAGTGATACATTTTATTCCTCTTTTTAATGCAAGATCTTCAGTTTCATAGAAAAGTTTATAGAAATTTTCTAAAACGTCATTTACTTTATTTATATTATTCATAATTATCTCTCCTTTAAAGACTTTATTCTCTCTTTGTAATCTCCTGAGAAAACATATGATCCAGCAACAAATACATTTGCTCCAGCCTCAATACATCTTCCGATTGTTTCATCAGTGATTCCACCATCAACTTGAATGTCAACAGTTTCATTTAAATTACGAACTTCAGCGATTTTTTTAACTGAACTTTCAATAAATTTTTGTCCCCCAAAACCAGGGTTAACAGACATAACTAAAACCATATCTAGCTCATCGATAACATATTTAATAGCTTCCACAGGAGTTGCAGGATTTAAAGATACTCCAGCTTTAACTCCGAAAGATTTTATAAGTTGTATTGTTCTATGAAGATGTTTTGTAGCTTCAGCATGAACAACTATAATGTCAGCTCCAGCTTTTACAAAGTCTTCAATATATCTTTCAGGTGATTCAATCATAAGATGAACATCAAAAACTAATTTAGTTTTAGTTCTAATTGATTTTACAACAGGTGCACCAAAAGTAATATTAGGAACAAACATTCCGTCCATAACATCAATATGTATGTAGTCAGCTCCAGCTGCGTCGATAGCCATAACTTCATTACCAAGTTGGCTAAAATCAGCTGAAAGTATAGATGGTGCTATTTTAATCTCTTTTTGTATCATTTAAATTCACTCCCTTATAGTGTTAAATACATTTTTAAATAGATAATTATTTATATCTGTTCCAAATTTCGTTTTTAGATTTCTCGTAACAACGTTTGAAGAATTCGTATCTTTCTTTTGGAATAATTCCATCTTCAACAGCTTTTTTTATTCCACATTGTGGTTCATTGATATGAACACAGTTGTTAAATTTACAACCTTCTCCTAAGTTAAATTCAGGGAAAAGAGAGATTAACTCTTGAGCATCCTCAGTTGGAGGAAGATCCACAGATGAGAATCCAGGTGTGTCGATAACGAAACCTCCACTTGGAAGAGTAAGAAGTCTACTGTCTCTAGTTGTATGTTTACCAGCTCTTAATCTTTTACTAGTTTCTCCAGTTTTTAACTCTCTTGAATCTTGTAAAAGATTCAAAATACTTGATTTTCCAACTCCCGAAGGACCTCCAAAAGCAGTAACATTATCTTTTAAGAAGTCTTTAAGCTCTTCCATACCAATATTTTCATATGTAGATATATAGAAAACAGGGATTTTGATTTTAGAAAGATATTCTAAGTTGCTTTTAATCTCATTTAATTCATCTTGAGATAATAGATCAACTTTATTGATAATTAAAACTGGATTTATTTTATTGTATAAACTATTTAAAATAAGAATGTTTATTTTTTCATAATCTATAGCTGGATCCTTTGCGGCAAACTGAATAACTCCAAAATCAATGTTAGCAACTAAGGGTCTTCTTAAAAGGTTTTTTCTAGGTTTAACCTCTGTAATAAAACCATCTTCGTCGAAAACTACGTAATCTCCAACAGTACAATTTTCTCTTTTATCAGATCTTTTTAAAATACCTCTTAATTTACAAAGATACTCTTTGCCATTACTTTCGATATTATAGAATCCTTGAATTTTATTAATAACAATACCTTCGATAATAATTCACACTCCTTAAGTTAATAACTGACAATTATATCAATAATTGTTCCAGCAGGAACAGTTTCACCGATATTTGTAGTTTCGATAACAATTCCTTTTTCAAAATCTGGAATTGCTTTTTCTTGAACAGTTCCTATGATAAGTCCTTTTGAAATCAACTCATTAGTTGCCTCTTCAAAGGTAAAACCGATAGTATCAGGAACTTCTACAGATGCTACAGAGTTAGAGTTACTTAAAAGAAGAGATATCCCCTTATTCTTTTGCGTACTCTGTCCTAGAGAAGGAGTTGTAGCTAATACTGTGTTATATGGTAAATTTGAAGACGTATAAGAAACTTTACTTATTTTTACTCCATCCTCTTGTAATTTTGCAGAAACCTCAATTAAGTTTTTATTGGTAAAATCTGGCATGATATAGTTATCCTTACCTTTACTCAACCAAACTCTAACAGTTCTCCCCTCTTTCACAGTTTTTTCAGGAGAAGGGTTTTGCCTAAAAACAGTTCCAGCAGGAAGTTCAGAAAAGTCACTTCCAGCAACAATAACATTAACCTTGTCGATAGAATCAATTCTTTTAATTGTAGCTAAATTCATTCCAATTAAATTGGGTAACGAATAGAAACTTTTATTAAAAGATAGTTTTAAAAATATATTAAAACTAAAAAAACAAATAAAAATAACAAGTATAAAAGATAGCAAGTATGCTAAATATTTTTTCATTTTTCCTCCTAAATTGGTACTGTGAAATTAAATAATAAAATACTTTAAATACTTCTAAAATAATATCATAGTGGCACTAAAATATCAATAATTACTTGATAAATAGTAGCTTAAATGATAGAATATTTTGTAAACTATTATTTGAAATTTAGGAGGGAAAAATGGATTACACAATAGAGAAAATGATTTCTGAGGACGATTTACAAGCTAGAGTAAGAGAAGTGGCAAAAGAGATTGAAAAGGATTACAAAGGTAAGGATCTTATTTGCGTAGGTTTACTAAAGGGATCAATCATGTTCATGGCAGATTTATTAAAAAATGTTGAAATGGATTTAGCGATGGATTTCATGAAAGTCTCTAGTTACCATGGAGGAACTGACAGTACAGGTGTAGTAAAAATCTTAAAAGATGTTGATGCAGACTTAACAGGTAAAGATGTTTTAATTATAGAGGATATAATAGATACAGGATTAACTTTAGAATCTGTTAAAAAGTTCTTAATGACAAAGCAACCAAACAGTTTAAAAGTTTGTTCTTTATTAGATAAGCCAAGCAGAAGAAAAGTTGAAATGGTTGGAGAGTATATCGGATTCGAAATTCCAGATGAGTTTGTTGTTGGATACGGATTAGATTATGATGAGTTATACAGAAACCTTCCTTATATCGGAAAAGTAGTTAGAAAATAAATAGAAATCAAAGGAGGTAAAATGTCCTTTAAACATAAGAAAAAATTTGGACAAAACTTCTTAACAGATCAAAACGATGTTTTGAATAAGATAATGGAAGTTTCAAATGTTGAAAAAGATGAGCATATAATTGAGATTGGACCAGGAGAGGGAGCTTTAACAGCTTTACTTTTAGAGAGTGCTGAGAAAGTAACTTGTATAGAGATTGATACTGACTTAGAAAAAATCTTAACAAAAAAGTATTCATCAAATCCAAAATTTAATCTAATAATGCAAGACGTTTTAACAGTAGATTTAAAAGAGGTAACAGAAAAAGCAAGAGTTGTTGCAAATATACCTTATTACATAACTTCACCAATTATAAATAAAATAATTGATCACAGAGATAGAATCAGTGAAATGTTTATAATGGTGCAAAAGGAAGTGGCAGAAAGAGTTTGCTCAAAATCAGGAAAAGAGAGAAGTGTTTTAACTTTAGCTGTAGAATATTATGGTGAAGCAGAATACCTATTTACAATTCCAAAAGCATTCTTTACACCACCACCTAAAGTTGATTCAGCTTTTATGTCGATAAAGTTCTATAAGGATGAAAGATATGAAAGTAGAATTTCAGAAGAACTATTTTTTAAATATGTAAAAGCAGCGTTCTCTAACAAAAGAAAAAATATCATAAATAACCTAACAACTTTAGGATATTCTAAAGATTCTATTAGAGAAAAGTTAGCTAAATTAGATATACCAGAGACAGAGAGAGCAGAGAATTTAACGATAGAGCAGTTTATAGAGTTAGCTGAGGTATTTGAAGAAGAATAAAACTTTTAATAAGTGAGGCGTTGATAAAAGAGGGGTTACCTAATTTTTGAAAGCCTCCTTTTAGCTTAAAAAAGGAGTAAGAATGGATAGTTATGAATTTAAAATAAAAACGAAGCGTGAGGATATAGATTTCATAAATAAAATAATGGAAGCTTATGAAGGTGTTGGAGTAGTAAGAACAAAAAATGCTGACGCAGGAGATTTATCGATTGTTTCAACAACCGATTTCAAAGAGGATGTAAGAATGATTGTTGAAGATTTAAATAGAAAATGGGTTAAAGCAGAAATTGTTTCAGAAGGACCTTGGTCTGGAGAGTTATAAAAATAATATAAGAACTTAGGAGGATATATCGTGGAAAAATTAGAGCAATTAATTAACTATATAATCGGAGAGTTAGTTGAAACAAAAGAGGGTATAAGAATAAGCTATGATTTAATAGATGATACAGTAACATTTAAGGTTAGTGTAGCTCAAGGTGAAATGGGAAGAGTTATAGGAAAAAATGGACTTACAGCTAATGCAATAAGAGGAGTTATGCAAGCTGCAGGAGTAAAAGATAGATTAAATGTAAATGTTGAATTTGTAGACTAAGAACTAATTTTGAAGGAGAATTAAAATGGATTTATTATCAGTTGGAAGAGTTTCAGGAACACATCACTTAAAAGGAGCTATAAAAGTAACTTCAAATTTAGATGATTTAGAGCCTTTAAATGGAAGTAAAGTAATGGTAGAGTTACCTTCAGGTGATGTAAAAATATTAACAGTAAAAAAAGCCTCAAATATGGTAGATAAAAAATGGATTCTTGAATTTGAAGAGTTAACTAATAAAACAGATGCTAACTCAATTCAAAATGGAGTTATAAAAGTAAGAAGAGATATCTTAGGAATAGAAGAGGATGAGTTTTTAGCAAACGATGTTTTAGGAATGAAAGCTATAACAGAGGATGGAGAAAATATTGGAGAGGTTGTAGATGTTTATGAAACTGCAGCTCATGATATATATGTTATAGAGGATGATGAGTATGAGACTATGATTCCTGATGTAGAAGTTTTCATAAAAAAAATAGATTTTGAAAAAAGAGAGATTCTAGTTTCATTGATTGATGGAATGAGAGAAAAAAAGAAAGACTAAGGAGAAAGTTGTGAGAATAAATATATTAACACTATTTCCAGAGTTTTTTGACTCGTTTAAAGAGCATAGTATAGTTAAAAGAGCTGTGGAAAAAGAGCAAGTAGAGATTAATATAGTTAATATAAGAGACTTTGCTGAGGGAAAACAAAGACAGTGTGATGATATGCCTTTTGGTGGAGGAGCTGGAATGGTTATGAAGCCAGAACCGCTACTTAAAGCCTTAGAGCAAAATGGTGGAAAGGTAATTTACACTTCTCCTCAAGGAGTTAGATTAAATCAGAAGTTAGCTTGTGATTTAGCTCAAGAAAAGGAGATAACAATAATAGCAGGTCACTACGAAGGAATAGATGAAAGAGTTATTGATAGCAAAGTTGATTTAGAGATCTCGTTAGGAGATTTCGTTTTAACAGGTGGAGAGTTACCTGCAATGGTAATATCAGATTCAATAATAAGATTGATTCCCGGAGTTATAAAAAAAGAGTCTTATGAAAATGATTCTTTTTATAATGGACTTTTAGATTACCCACATTATACAAGACCAGCTGAATATGAAGGACTAAAGGTGCCAGATGTTCTTATGTCGGGTCATCATAAAAATATAGATGAGTGGAGATTAAAGCAAAGTTTAAAAAGAACTTTAGAAAGAAGACCAGAACTATTAAAAGATCGTGAATTCTCAAAGTTAGAGATTAAGCTTTTAAAAGAGATAAAAGGAAGTAAAAAAAATGATATATAAATTAGGAGATTTAGTTCCAAAAATTGGTGAGAATAATCTTATAGTTGAAAGTAGTACGATAATTGGTAACGTTGAAACTGGAAAAAATGTAAGTATCTGGTTTTCAGCAGTTTTAAGAGCTGATATGAGTAAAATTACAGTTGGAGATAATTCAAATATTCAAGACAATACAACAGTTCATGGTGATACACCATTTCCAGTAATCATTGGAAAGAATGTAACAATAGGTCATAACTGTGTAATACATGGTTGTGAAATAGGAGAAAATGTTATTGTTGGAATGGGATCAATTTTATTAAACGGATCTAAAATTCCTAAAAATTGTATTGTTGGAGCTGGAAGTTTAGTAACAGATAAGTTAGTTGCAGAGGAGGGGGATCTAATTGTGGGTTCTCCAGCAAAAGTTGTGAAAAAACTTTCTGATAAAAATGTAGATTATTTGCAATATGCAAATCAGGTTTACTTAGACAAGATAGAGATGTATAAAAAATTAGAGAGAATAGGGTAGGTAAAGAAATGAGAAAAGCAATATATTTAGGACTAGTTCACTCGCCTGTATACAATAAAAGAGGGGACGTAGTATGTACATCAGTAACAAATTTTGATATTCATGATATATCAAGAACTTGTAGAACTTATGATGTTAATCAATATCACATAATAGTATCTGTGGATGCACAAAAACAATTGACAGAAAGAATTATTGGTTACTGGCAAGATGGATTTGGAACAGGATACAATAGAGATAGAGAGGAAGCTTTCGGAAGAACTAGAGTTTATGAATCTATCGAAAGAAGTATCGCTGAGATAGAAGCTAGAGAAGGAAAGAAGCCTTTAATAATAACAACATCAGCAAAAACATTCCCAAACTCAATAAGCTATAAAAATTTATCTGAAAAGATGATAAAAGATGACCAACCATACTTAATTTTATTTGGAACAGGATGGGGGCTAATCGACGAGGTTATGAATATGTCAGATTACATCTTAGAACCAATTAGAGGAGCAGCAGACTATAACCATCTATCAGTTAGATCGGCAGTTTCGATTATTTTAGATAGATTACTAGGTGAAAACTAATTGAGAAGAGAAATTAGAATAAGACCTCAAAGAAATATTTTTAAAGAGATGGGGATTGAAAATATTGAAATTACAGAGATCGTTTTTAGTGAAAGAAATAAAAAGATGGATCTGATATGTGTGGTTTCTACTCCGCAAGATTTAAAAGGATTGGATAAGGCTTATGAAAATTTAAAAAAGAAGTTTGGAACTGAGCTAGATATAGATTTTAAAATAGAGTATATGTCTAAAGAGATAAGCAAGGAAAGTTTTTTAGAGATTGTTGAGAGGGTTATTGAAAAACTAAAAAAAACAAATGCTATTTCAAAATCATTTTTATATCTTTATAGAGTTTCTATTAAAGAAAATAGTGTAAATATTGAGTTAAAAAATGAGATGGCAGTTGAAACACTTTATAGTTCAAATTTAGATGTAAAGTTACAATCTCTTTTAGAGAACTATGGAATAAAAGGGTTTAAAGTTAATTTCGTTTCGGGAGACTTTAATTCAGAGATAAAATCTATAGAAACTGAGATTGAAAATCAAATAATAACTTTAAGTGCTAAAGAAGATGATAAAGAGAATATTCCTAAAGTAGCAACACCACCTGTTGAAATTAAATCAGCTGTTCCAACAGGAAGAGGTGGCTTCAGTAAAAAGAAAGATATAAAAAGTCCAAGCATGCCATTATCAGAGTTTAAAGAACTTATAGAGAATGAGATTGCAGTTATAGAAGGGGAACTTTTTGCAACTGATGGAAGAGAGTTAAGAACTGGAAAAATTCTTCAAATTTTGAGAATCACAGATGGTGAAGATTCAATAACTGCAAAAATTTTCTTAAATAGTCCAGAAGATTTTGATGTTAAAGTTGGAGATTTTGTAAAAATTAGTGGAAAAAAACAGATAGACACTTTTGAAAATAACGAAGAGATAATATTAGTTAATATTTTAAATAAATTAGACAAACAAAAATCTAAAAAACAAGATTTAGCTGAAGAGAAAATGGTAGAACTACACACACATACTAAGATGAGTGAGATGTGTGGAGTAGAGGATGTAAAAGGGATAGTAGGAAGAGCTTTAGATTACGGTCATAAAGCAGTTGCAATAACAGACTATGGTGTTGTTCATGCTTTCCCATTTGCATATAAAGCAGCTAAAGGAAAAGATATAAAAATTATTTTTGGATGTGACATGTATATGGTTGATGATACTCAACCGATGGTACAAAATGCAAAAGATGTTTTGATAGATGAAGAAACGTATGTTGTATTTGACTTAGAGACTTTAGGTCTTAACTCACACAAAAATGAGATTATTGAGATAGGGGCTGTTAAACTTCAAGGAAGAAGAATTGTAGATAGATATTCTCAGCTTATAAATCCAGGAAAGCCAATTCCTAAAAAGATTCAAGAGATAACAGGGATTGACGATGCTTTAGTAGCAGGTATGCCTTCGATAGAAGAGGTATTACCTAAATTTATGGAATTTTTAGGAGATGCCACTTTAGTAGCTCATAACGCACCTTTCGATATGGGATTCTTGAAAAGAGATATAAAAAAATATCTAGATATAGATTACAATCCAGCAGTTATAGATACACTACAAATGGCAAGAGATTTGTATCCTAATCAAAAAGGGTATGGATTAAAACCTATGACAAAATTCTTAAAAGTTGCCTTAGAAAATCACCATAGAGCTGTTGACGATTCACAAGCTACAGCTGCTATGTTTGCAATATTCTTAGAGAGATACTTAGAGATTGGAGTAACAAATCAACTTAATATGACAGGAGCCTTTCCTTTAAACTTCAGAAAACAGGATATCAGAAATGTTATGGTTTTAGTGAAGGATTTAACGGGATTAAAAAATCTTTATAAGTTAATTTCAGAAGCTCATATTGATTACTTTGGAAACAAAAAACCAAGAATTTTAAAAACTATATTAAATGAAAATAGAGAGGGGCTTATATTAGGAGCACCGACGTCAGTTCATTTTGCAAATAGTGGAGAGCTTTCAGAAGCATATTTCAGAAATGATTTGGAAAAAGTAAAAAGATGTTTAGACTTCTATGATTATGTTGAATTACAACCAAGAATCGCCTTTTCAGAATTTTTAGACAGTGATGAAACAGGAGCAATAGCTTCGTTTAAAGATGTAGAGAAGATGAATAGATATATGTATGATTTAGCTAAAGAGAATGGAAAGTTAGTAACGGCTTCATCAAATGTTCATTACTTAGAGAAAGAGGATCATAAAATAAGATCAATTCTGCTTTATGGTAGTGGAAGTGTATTTAGAGAAAATCAATATAGAGTTGATAATGGATTCTACTTTAGAACTACAGGAGAGCTTTTAGAAGAGTTTAATTATTTAGGTGAAGATATTGCAAAAGAGATTGTTATAGAAGCAACAAATGAGATAAACAATAAAATCGAAAAAGTTCAACCTATTCCAAGTGGATTCTATCCACCAAAAATAGATAATGCTGAAAATATTGTAAGGGATATGACATATACGAAAGCTTATGAACTATATGGAAATCCTTTACCTGAAAATGTTGAAGCTAGAATCGAAAGAGAACTGAAGGCTATTATAGGAAATGGATTCTCTGTATTATATCTATCAGCACAAAAGTTAGTAAAAAAATCTCTTGATAATGGATATCTAGTAGGTTCAAGAGGATCGGTTGGATCTTCAATAGTAGCTTATATGATGGAAATAACAGAGGTTAATGCTTTATATCCACATTATCTATGTACAAATCCCGAGTGTAAACATTCAGAGTTTATCGAAAGAGAGGGAGCTGGAGTCGATTTACCAGATAAGGATTGTCCGAAGTGTGGTCAAAGATTAAAAAAGGATGGTCATTCAATTCCGTTTGAAGTTTTCATGGGATTTGATGGAGATAAGGTTCCAGATATAGACCTTAACTTCTCAGGAGAGTATCAATCTGAAATTCACAGATATTGTGAAGAGTTATTTGGAAAAAGTAATGTATTTAAGGCTGGAACTATATCAACTTTAGCAGAAAAAAATGCAGAAGGTTATGTAAGAAAATTCTTTGAAGATCATAATGTAATTTCTGGTAGAGCAGAAGTTATGAGAATGGCTCAAAAGTGTGAAGGAGCAAAGAAAACAACAGGACAGCATCCAGGTGGTATGATAGTTGTACCTCAAGGAAATTCAATATATGAGTTTTGTCCAGTTCAAAGACCTGCAAATGATCAAAATAGTGATTCGACAACAACGCATTATGATTATCACGTAATGGATGAGCAGTTAGTAAAATTAGATATACTTGGTCATGATGATCCTACAACTATAAAAATGCTTCAAGAATATACTGGAGTAAATGTTTATGATATCCCTTTAGCTGATCCAGAGACTATAAAAATATTCTCAGGAACAGAATCTCTAGGAGTAACTAAAGAGGAGATTGGATCAATAGTAGGAACTTATGGTGTTCCAGAGTTTGGAACAGGATTTGTAAGACAGATGCTAGTTGATACGATGCCAACTACCTTTGCTGAGCTTGTAAGAATCTCAGGACTTTCTCATGGTACAGATGTTTGGTTGAATAACGCTCAAGAGTTTGTAAGAGAAGGAAAAGCAACACTGTCACAAATAATATCGGTTAGAGACGATATTATGAACTTCTTAATAGATCAAGGTCTTGAAAAAGGAACAGCATTTAAAATAATGGAGTTTGTAAGAAAAGGACAGCCAAGTAAAAATGTGAACCAATGGAAAGACTATTCTGATTTAATGAAAGAGCATGGAGTTCCTGAATGGTATATAGAATCTTGTAGAAGAATAAAGTATATGTTCCCGAAAGGACATGCTGTTGCCTATGTTATGATGGCAATGAGAATAGCATACTTTAAAGTGCATTATCCACTAGCTTTCTATGCAGCATATTTGAGTAGAAAAGTAGAGGATTTTGATTTTGAACTTATGAAAGATTTAACGAGTGTAAGAGAAAAAATACAAGAGTTAAACAGAGAACCTAAGCTAGATGTAAAGAAGAAGGCTCAACTTGCAGTATGTGAAATAATAGTAGAGATGCATGCAAGAGGATTTGAATTTTTAAACTTAGATATTTATAAATCTCATGGATACAGATTCACGATAGAGGATGGAAAAATAAGAGTTCCATTGATGGCTTTAAATGGATTAGGAGCCTCTGTTATGGAGAATATCATAAGAGAAAGAGAGTTAGGAAGATTTATCTCTTACGAAGATTTAAAAAGAAGAACAAAAACATCTCAAACGACAGTTGATAAATTAAAAGAGTTGAATTGTATTGAAGCTTTAAGTGAAACAAATCAGACAACTTTATTTTTCTAGGAGGAAAAAGTGTTTAATATAAAAAAACAATATTTAGGAGCAGGACTAATATGTTTAGCTGCAACTATGTGGGGATTTGACGGGATAGTATTAACACCAAGATTGTTTAAGCTAGATGTAGCTTATGTTGTATTTGTATTACATCTGCTTCCATTATTAGGAATGAGTTTAATATTTGGAAAGTCAGAGATAGCTAATATAAAAAAATTAAATAAAGAGGATCTATTCTTTTATTTTTTAATAGCATTATTTGGAGGAGCGTTAGGGACGCTATCGATAGTTAAAGCGTTATTTTTAGTTAATTTTAATCATTTAACTGTTGTAACTTTACTTCAAAAATTACAACCAGTATTTGCTATTGTTTTAGCAAGAGTTTTGCTAGGTGAAAAGGTTGGAAAGAATTTTATATTCTGGGCAATAGCAGCTTTAATAAGTGGATATTTATTGACATTCCAATTTACATTGCCACACTTTGAAGCTGGGGATAAAGTTGGAATAGCTAGTTTATACGCTATGCTAGCAGCTTTTTCTTTTGGAAGTTCAACAGTGTTTGGTAAAAAAATATTAGCGAACTCTTCATTTAGAACGGCACTGTATACTAGGTATCTATTTACCTCTATAATTACAGGAGCAATAGTTTTATTTAATGGTAATATGGGTTGGTTCTTAAAAACAACTCCAGATCAATGGCTAATATTTGTAATTATTGGTTTAACTACAGGAAGTGGAGCAGTGTTACTTTATTATTTAGGACTTAGACATATAAGAGCTAATATAGCGACAATGTGTGAGCTATGTTTTCCTGTATCGTCAATAGTTTTTGATTATATATTTAACAAAAAAATATTGTCACCAATTCAGTTTGTAAGTGCAGGAATATTACTATTTACAATATATAAGATCACTAAAAATCAAAAAAACTAAAAAAAGCTTGAAAAAGTTGTCCTAAAAATATATAATAAACCTATTAAAAGTTATGTAATAATGAATTTTGGAGGGTTGAACCGTGGATTGCAATTTTACCTTAGAGGATATATTAAAAGCTAATGAAACTATAAAAGATTCATTAAAGAGAACACCTGTAGTGGAGTGTCCAACATTGAGAGAGTTAACAGGAAACTCAGTTTTCTTTAAACTAGAAAATTTACAAAAGACAGGATCTTTTAAATTAAGGGGAGCTTTAAATAAAATAGCTAGTCTGTCAGCTGAAGAGAAAGCAGCAGGAGTTATAGCTTCATCGGCAGGAAATCATGCACAAGGAGTTGCACTAGGAGCAGCCGCAGCAGGAATAAAAGCAACAATAGTTATGCCTGCAACAGCACCTTTAGCAAAAATCGCAGCAACTAAATCTTATGGAGCTGAAGTAGTTTTAGAGGGAGAAGTTTACGACGACGCGTATAGAAAAGCTTGTGAAATTCAAAAAGAAACAGGAGCTACTTTCTTACACCCTTTTGATGATAAATTTGTAATGGCAGGACAAGGAACAATCGGTTTAGAAATATTAGAGGATATTCCAGATGTAGATGTTGTTTTAGTGCCAATCGGTGGAGGAGGAATTATTGGTGGAATAGCTAAAGCTATAAAATCATTAAGACCAGAAGCAAAAGTAATTGGAATAGAAGCTGCAAATGCTGCATCAATGATGGAAGCTGTAGCAATGAAAGAGGTTTGTGAGATTTCAACAAAGCCAACTATAGCAGATGGAATAGCTGTTAGAAAAGCAGGATGTGAACCATTTAAAATAGTTCAAGAGTGCGTTGATGAAATTGTAGCAGTGACTGAGGATGAAATAGCTAAGGCAATTTTATTCCTAATGGAAAAAAGTAAAGTTGTTGCTGAAGGAGCAGGAGCTACAACAGTAGCTGCAATTTTAGCAGGAAAAATAAATGTAGAAAACAAAAAAGTTTGTGCAGTTATATCAGGTGGAAATATAGATATAAATCTAGTTGAAAGAGTATTGAATAAAGCCTTAATCTTAGAAGGAAGAAGATTTGCTTTCTCAGTAGAGTTATCTGATAAAGTTGGAGAGATGGCTAAAGTAGTTGCGGCAATCTGTGAGATGAATGCAAATATTTTAAGTGTTAATCAAACTATGTATAGTCCAAACTTAGGAATTACTTCTCAAGAGGCAAGTTTTGTTTTAGAATGCTTTGACAAAGAGCATCAAGAGAGAGTAAAAGAAAAATTAACATCTATGGGTTATAGAATGTATTAATAAAAAATGAGAGGATTTCCTCTCATTTTTTATTATCTTAGTTAATTTAAAATTTCTAACCACTTTTCAATTCTTCTAGGGAAATTGTCTAGTTGAACTTCATCTATATAAAATGTAGGAACTACATCAAAATCATAATCTGAAACTTCTAAATTTAATTTGTAGTGCTCCTCTTTAAACTTTCTAGAGTTTAATGCTTCAGAGAACTCATTTTCTGGAATATTTAAATTTTTAGCAATCTCTGTTAACACTTCAATGCTTCCAATATTTTTATTAGAAATCCAATAGGCATCTAAAACAGCACGGATATATTCAATTCCTTTATTGTATTTTTCTGCTGTATATAATCCTTCAAAGGCTAAAGCTGTTCGAGGTTTAGGATTTACAGTTGGGAAATTAATTAAAATATTCTCAGACTCTGCCCACTCGACAATATTTTTCTGAAAATATGCTTTTCCAGCTTCATTCACAACGGCTTGTGGTTTTGGTTCTGGAGAAAGTTCATACGGTAAAAATTTAAATTCCGAAGTAATATTTTTTTCTTTAAGTGCTTTTTCAAGAATTTTTTCTCCTACAAAACAATACGGGCATATAAAATCTAAAATTATAGTTATTTTCATGTTTTCCTCCTAATATTTTCAATAAAGTTACTATGAATAATATTACACTATATTTTCAAATTATCCTTTAAAAAATAAAAAAACTCAAAAAAATGGTTGCAGAAAAATTATTTTTATAGTATACTCCTGCTAACAATAGAAGAGAGGTTAGTTCACTTCCACAAAGGGAGCCTAAGGCCGAGGGCTATGATCTTGTGATCCTGTGAATTAAGTATTGTGACGCTGCCATAACAATACGCTTATTAAGATTTTAATTAAGTTCTCAAAGGCATACCATTTTTTGGTATGCCTTTTCTTTTGGGGTAGATACTAAAAAAATCGGGAGGACAAAAATGTCAAAAACTTTATTATTAACTTTTTTATCGTTATCAGCACTTACTTTAGCTAAAACAGAGTATACTGGGGGAAAATATTTAGGAAGAGATATAATAACAAATCTTGATGTGACTGATTTAGAAGTTGGGAAAACTCATGAGTTCTTTTTCCAAGGAACAGAAAATAGTTTAGGTAGCCCTTGGTATATTCCAGTTACTGTTGTAAAGGGAGAAAAATCAGGTGGAAAATTTTTAGTAAACTCTGGAGTTCATGGAAACGAGTTGAACCCTATTTTAGCAACATATAAAGTAAAAGAAAAGTTAAATCCTAAGAATGTTAAGGGAACAGTTACTATAGTTCATGGAATGAATATTCCTGGATTGTTAAACAATACTAGAGGATATAAGTTTGGAGGAAATTCAGAGAATACATCAGATTTGAATAGACAGATGGATTCTGGAAAGGTAACTACTGTTGATCAAAAATACTCAACATTACTATGGCAAAATTTATTATCTAAAAATGCGGATAAGGTAATTGATCTACATACAAGTGGAAAAGGAAGCCAATTCCCACTATTTGTATACGCTGATTTTAGAAATACAGAGATAAAGAAGATGGCTGAATTAACGGGATCAGATATAGTAAAGATGGACAATGGTGAGAATGGATCAGTGGAAACTTCTTTTGTTCAATTGGGAATTCCTAGTATTACATTTGAATTAGGTTCTTCAGAAACTCAAGAGGCAGAGATAGTAGCTAGAGCAACAGATGGGGTACTAAATAATCTTATTCATTGGAACTATTTAGATGCTAAGGAGACGAACTCAAAAGTAGAAACTTTCTATGGAAATACATGGAGTCGTATTCGAGCTGAAAAAGGTGGGTTTGTAGAGGCTAAGGTAAAGGTAATGGATAAAGTTAAAAAAGATGATGTTTTATTTGTTCAATATGATGCTTTTGGAAATGTGGTTATGGAATATAAATCACCAAACACAGGAGTTGTAGCAAGTGTAAAAGATTATCCTTATAGTGAGCCAGGAGATTCTTTAGGAAGAGTTATAGAGTACAATTCAAATGATAAAGATCAAGTTTTAAAATAAATTTTTAGGAGCTGTAAAGCTCCTTTTTTTTTGTAAAAAACACAGAAAATATAGGGTATTACACATAAAATACACATAACAAAAATAGAATGTTTTGGGATAAAAACTCTAAACTCAGCGAGAGTTTTAAAATGATTTATAAGGAGGAAGTCGATGAGAAAATTATTAGGGCTATTGGTATTACTTTCGACAGCAGCCTTTTCTAGAGAGTTGACGTTAGAGAGTGCAATCGATTTAGCTTTAGAGAATGGAAAGTCAATAAAAGCGACAGAGTTATCTAAGGAGAATGCAAATTTAAATGTAAAAAGAGCATT
>JBOFRT010000307.1:0-2626 GCA_051651165.1 Cetobacterium sp. | reverse complement strand
ATATTACTTTTTCATTGTTTGGATCTTCTAAGAACCCTACCCAAATACTTAATAAGTCTGATTCATCTATATCTTTCATTTTTGGTATTTCTATAAAATGAAGCTCTAATGTATCTGTTAATAAATTATTGTTACTTGCATTTTGGATTAAATATTTATTATGGAATTTCTCTTCTTCTAATAAAATAAAATCTAATATATTGATACATATTGTTCTTGGTAAGTTTGCATAAGCACCTTTTCCTGTATATTCACTAATATACGCTTTACTCCAGTAATATAAACTTCTTTTTACCATATTACGTTCATCTGCTCTTTGCATTTCGATATTAATTAATTCACCTGTACTTGTTTTAGCCAGTATATCTAACCTTGAAAAGCTATCTTCGATATACTCCTTAGTTATTTCTGTATTCTTTAGCTTAACCTCTACAATAGGCTCTTTAGGCTTTATACAAGCATTTAAAAAAGATATTAATATTCGCGGATGCTTTTCAGAGCCAAAAATATTTTTAAAAACATAATCAACTTTTGGATCAAATAATTGAGTACACATACTACATCACCTCTTAACCTTTATTTTTATTATACCTTGATATTCAAATAATATCAAGGTATTACTCCCATACTTGTACCATTTTTTTATTTAGAAAATGGCATATTCCTTGACTTAACATTAGTGCTAGTGTACTACCTATTACTAAAACTCCCATCGCCAGATAAACATCTGTTGGAGTTTTCCCTGGTAACAAAAATGTTCCTAAAAATCCAACACTTATTAACCCTCTAATTGCTCTAACCATCTTATCTATTAGATAAAATGTTAATATAGTAAAAATTGTAAATAACATAAATAGTAACAACCATTTCATAATCTTGTATATATACACTAAAATATTTTTCATTTTGATCACTCCTCTAATTTTTATTTTTACAGTCCACAACTTCCAAAATCATTAAAATGTTCTCGAACTTCATCTTCTTCAACAAGCTCTCCTAATCTATCACAAGCTCTTAAAAAAGCTTCAGTCATTTCATGTCCATTTAGGTTTCCGTATTTCTTAAATTTCATCAAATCGTCTTTTACATCCCATTTCACAACTTGAGTATTTACTTTTTCAAAATACTTACTAACTAAATCTATAACAGCTTTTGTAACCTTTTTTTCATTTACATAATTTGGATCTATAATTTTATTTCTCATTTTCTACCCCTTTTCAAACTTTATTTTTGTTTCTAAAATACTTTCAATCTATTTTTTAGTTGTCCTAATTCCACTTCCAAATTGTTTTCCATCTATAAATTGCTTTAGATAAAAACCACCAGATAATTTTGTTACTTCCCAAGTCTTAATATCATTATATTTATCCTGTACTATGATTCTCTTTATTTTAACCACTCCCTAAACCTCTGTCGTGTGGGGACGTAACCCCACGAATGTTTTATGTTTAATTTCTCTAATATTTAGTTTTCAATGTTCTTTTTAATATATATTTTTTCCTTTTGACAGCTTTTGAAGACTATAAATTTTTTGAAAAATCAAATTTGCGATAGCATTTTTAAAAAATTTTTATGTAGAGCAACGAAAGAAAAAATTTTTAAAAACTTGAATTTTATTTTTAAAAAAATTTATAGTAAAAGCAAATGGCAAAAGAAAAAATATATTAAAGAACATGACTAAAATATTAAATTAAATATTTTACATTCGTGGGAGTCCCCCGACAGGGGATTTAAAAATTAAAACAGTAGAATAATTGGAGGTATCTCCAATTATTACCTTATTTCTTTAAAAAAAGAAAAATGAAGAACTTCATTTTTTATCTTCTAAAATAATCATTAATTTATTTAGAACAAAGCAACCCCTTTACGGAGTCGCTTTATCCATTCCTCTAAATATTTTCCATTAAAATTTGAGAGAAAATATGAATTATTTCATAATAATCTTTGTCAGATAATTTATTACTTAATATCCTCTCCTTAGTTTTTTCAAAATCTTCACATCTATAATTTACTTCAGATTTTAAGCCGTAAAACTCAACTTTTTTTAACATTTGGTATGCTACTTCATTTAAATTTAATTCCATTTTTACACCTCACCAGTTATTATTGCAACATTTTCACATTTTGAAACATATTTTATATCTTTTATTTCTTCTACAAAATCTTCATTATCAGTTTTATATATTTCAATAACTTCAATATCTCCATACTCTTTTTTTAATTTCTCTAATTTTTCTATTATTTTACTTATTTTCATTATTTACCTCATTTCATCTTGATTTTTTAAAAATAAGGTGCTATACTCAATTTGCGAGGTTGAGGTATTGCACCTTATCAAAAGTTATAGTTTTTACTATAACTTTTTTTTATTTATAGCCGAGCCAATTTTTACTTTCACAAGCTAAACGATTAAACTCTTCCCTTAATTTTTCATCTTTAAAAATAAAGTGCATTGTTCCCTTTTTAAAAAGCTTAAATTTAAAATATTCTGACTCATACCAACACCCAAAATAAATTCCTCTTGATACAACTTTCGGAACTGATTCTATATTTTCAAAACTTTTTTTACAAATATGTGATAATGCTTTTTCTAAATCATCTATTTTACTTCTTCCTGTATAATCAA
>JBOFRT010000306.1:0-1750 GCA_051651165.1 Cetobacterium sp. | reverse complement strand
GATATGAAGGACCAAAAGGAACGGGTATGCCAGAGATGTTTTATACAACAGAAGCAATAGCATCTGATCCAAGAATATCTTCAACAACAGCTTTAATAACTGATGGTAGATTCTCAGGGGCAACTCGTGGACCAGCAATTGGGCACGTTTCACCAGAAGCATCAGAGGGTGGACCAATAGCACTACTAGAAGAAAATGACTTGATTTTAATAGATATAGAAGAAAGAAAGTTAGAGATTGTTGGAATAGATGGTCAAAATTTATCTGAGGATAAAATAAAGAAAATACTTTGTGAGAGAAAGGCTAAGTGGGAAAAGCCAGCACCAAAGTATACAAAAGGGGTTTTAGGAGTATATACAAAGTTAGCTGTTTCACCTATGAAGGGTGGATATATAAAAATATAATATAAAATACGGAGGGTAAATATGGAGGCTGTAAAAAAGCAGGATTCTATGAAAATGTCAAAAGGAAGAGATTTAAGTGATTGTATAGGACTAGGGCTAGTTTTACTAGGGATTGCTTATTTAATTAAAAATTATATGACTTATTCAAGTTATTTTAATGTAGATAATGTGGCTATGCCAATTGAATCACTGACATTAGTTGCAGTAACAGGGGTTATAATTTTACTTACATTGGTTTTAGTTTTTAAGATTCAAGCTTTTATAGCACTTATGATAGGTAGTGCTTTAATGGGAATCGGAACAGGGATGCCTTTTGAAAAGATTATATCGAGTATTCAAAATGGTATGGGAGGAACACTTGGATTTGTTGCCACAGTAGTTGGACTTGGAGCTGTTTATGGAGAGATGCTAGAAGCTTCTGGAGGGGCTCAAGCATTATCAAAAACTCTTCTTAAAAAGTTTGGAAAAGAGAATGCTTCGTGGGCACTTATGGCCACAGGATTTTTAGTAGCGATTCCAGTATTCTTTGATGTAGGGTTTATTATATTGATACCTTTAGTTTATACACTGGCAAAAGAGTGTAAAAAGTCAGTTTTACATTTTGGAATACCTCTACTTGCAGGGCTTGCTGTAACTCATACGTTTATTCCGCCAACACCAGGGCCAGTTGCAGTGGCAAGTATCTTGGGAGCAGATTTAGGATGGGTAATACTTTTAGGAGCAGTAGTAGGATTACCAACAGCTATTTTAGCGGGACCAGTATTTGGAACATTTATCGGTAAAAGAATATATATAGATGCAAATCAGTTTATTCAAGATTCAGTGGATGAAGAGGAAAGAGAGTTACCATCATTTGGAAAAGTTTTATCGGTATTAGCAGTTCCAATGGTACTTATACTTATTAATACAGTTTCTACAACTCTTGTAAAAAGTGGAGTTATAAATAATGGACCAATATCTGATTCGTTAGCATTTATTGGAAATCCATTTATAGCTTTAACGATTTCAGTACTGATAGCTTTCTATTTTTTAGGATCTAAAGAGGGATTCTCAAAAGATATGATACTTAATTTAAGTAATAAAGCTTTTGGACCAATAGGACTAATTATACTAGTGACTGGAGCTGGAGGAGTTTTCAAACAGATACTTGTAGATTCAGGAATTGGAAGACTTTTAGCTGAGCAGATGGCAAACTCAAGTATGCCAATATTAGTATTAGCATTTTTAATTGCTTGTGTTGTTAGAGTGACTCAAGGATCAGCAACAGTAGCTATGATAACAGCAGCTGGAATTGCAGCGCCAGTAATGGAGCTTATAGATATATCAGCACCAGGAAGAGCATTAGT
>JBOFRT010000305.1:0-1796 GCA_051651165.1 Cetobacterium sp. | reverse complement strand
TTTTGCCATAAGTAAAAGCTAAATCCAATATTTTTAAGATCTTTTCCATAATAGACAAATCTTTTTCTTTCAAACTTCTCAAAAGGATTAACGATAATATTTCTTGTCATCTCTTTGTCACTATTTAAATACTCAGCTGTATATGGACATGACTTTTTATCCACTGGTAGTCCATCCTCTAAACGCTTTCTGTAGTAACTTATATAATCAGATTTAACCTTTTCAAAATCAGCCTCTCCATCTTTTTCAAGGTTTTTAATTAAAGCTAATATAAATATTATTTTATACGAAAGACTATAACTTCCTTCCTCTATAAACTCCCAGAAATCATCTGAAATAGTAGTTTCATCTCTTTTTTTCAGATTTTTTAAAACTCTTATCTCTTCAACTCTTTCAGGTTTAAATTTATAATAATTAACTCTTCCTAATTTAGTTGAATAATCAGGAACTATTTCTCCTTTTTTTATCCAAGCAGTTATAGTATCTGTAGAAAGGAATAACTCTCTAGCAAGTTCTTCAGAACTTATATAATCTCCATAGATACTTTCAAAAGTTTCTATATCAACCTCTTGTAAATCCATCTCTTTTTCCAAAAGATGTTCCAGGTAAATCATCTCTCCATTCCAAGATCTAACTCCCGTTAAAACATCTCCAAAAGGTGAGTACAACGGATTTTTAAAAAGTGAGTTAGCTGTCCAAGGTACAGAAGAAAAAGAGTAGTTATCAACTACATCTATAAGATATAGTGCTTCCTTATTCTCAGCTCTTCGTGTTCCTCTTCCCAGTTGTTGATAATATATTACTTTTGACATTGTAGGTCTAGCCATAACTATCACAGAAGTTTTCGGCGCATCCCACCCTTCTGATATAAGTTGACATGAAGTAAGAAATCTAACCTCTCCATTTAAATACTTCTCAATATTTTTTTGTGAATCTCTATCTTTTCCAGAAACTGCAGCAGCACTTATACCTCTTTCATTAAGCAGTTTTGCCATCATAGATGCATGAGCTACATTAACACAAAATACTATCCCTTGTTTTGTAGAAAGTCCATCTACATCTTTTCCAAAGTATTTATCAATTGTATCAGCTATAAGTTCATTTCTAGAAGCAACAACAATCTTCTTTTCTAAATCTCCTGAGATATAATCCTTTCCATTAAATCTAACTTCAGATAGATCTATATTACTTTCTAATCTAAAGATTCTAATAGGAGAACAAATTCCATTTTCTATAGCTTCTTTTAAAGTTAGATTGACCTCAGTTGTAGAAAAAATTGATTCTAATTTTTTCTTATCAAGACGCTCTGGAGTTGCAGTCATTCCTAGTAAAAAGTCTGCATTAAAATATTTTAAAACTTTTGCCATACCTGGAGCAACACTATGATGGGCCTCATCTACAACTATATATCTGAAGTCTTCAGGTTTAAATTCATTTTTTCTATTTATAATTCCAGAATATGTTGAAACATAAATTTGATTATCTATAGAGTCACCAATTAATTTTTCAGAGAAAGTTATATTTAAATTTTTTATCCACTGATTTTTTAAAGCTAGAGTTGGAACTAATATTAAAACTTTAGCTTCTGGTTTCTCCTGGAGAAATAGTTTTATATCTTCTTCAGCTATAGTTGATTTTCCAGTTCCAGTTGGAAGAACTATAACAGTTGATTTGATTCCATCTTTTCTCATTTCCTGAAGTTGATTAAGAGTTAAGTTTTGGTGTTCATAAAGCTTATATTTTCTATCTTGAACTAATAATCTTTGAGGAATAAACTCCTCTTTATTTCCCAAGTA
>JBOFRT010000304.1:0-2564 GCA_051651165.1 Cetobacterium sp. | reverse complement strand
TCATTTTTTCTATTTTTCTAAAGTAGTAAGTAGCTACAAATACAGTTGGTACAAGCACTATCCCTATAAAAAACAGAGAGATTAAACATATCCAAAAGCTTTTTCCAATAGCATTTAAAAACATCTCATTTTGAAAAATCTCTAAATACCATTTTAATGTCAAACTTTGAGGCAGTAAAGTGTTTGTCCATTTAGTGCTTACTGAGTAGATAAAGGTTCCTAATATAGGTAGAAAAAGTGTAGTTAATATAGTTGTTACAATCCATATATGAATTTTATTTTTCATATTTTCCCCTTTTCTTTTTTATTAATATCTCATTTATTATTACAACAAATATCAATATTCCCCCTAACAGTATTGACATTGCACTAGCTATTCCTGGTTCATAAGCTACCTCTCCAGCTATATAACTCGTAATTCTTATCGTCATTACATTATATGTTCCATTTGTCAGTGCCAATGTACATGCATAAGCCCCCATAGCATTTGCAAACATTATAAGTACTGTTCCTAAAATCTCCTTTGACATAACTGGAATTCCAACTCTTTTCCAAAATGTAAAAGTTCCTCCTCCCAATATATTAACCATCTCTTGCCACTGAGGATCCAATCTATCAAATACTGGATATAATAAAAGCAGTCCTAGTGGTAATTGAAAGTATATATACATAAGCATTAAACCAGTCTTTGAATAAACATCAAACCCATCTATTAATCCAATATTTTTCAGTAAAATTGTCATCACTCCATTACTTCCAAGAAGAATTATAAAAGCAAAAGCAAGAGGTATTCCACTAAAATTTGAAAGCATATTTATAAATAGTAAGATATTCTTTTTTGAACTATTTTTTAATCTGTTTAAAGAGTAAGCTCCTTGAAGTGAGATTAATAACCCAATAAATGTTGAAATTACTGCAAGTTCTATAGAATTAAAAATCGATTGCTTTATAAATTTACTTTTTAATATATACTCATAATTTTCTAAAGTAACCTCATTAAACTCATTTAAAAAACTTCCTATGAAAACTGAGACAAAAGGGCTTATTAAAAACATTCCTATTAAAATTATAAAAGGAATAAGAATCATAAATCCTTTCTCGTGCTCTTTTAAACCTCTTTTCGCTATACTTATTTTTTGGGATTTCTCAAGTTTTAAAATATTTTCCAAAGCTTCCTCCAATCTTAACTTATTCCTAAAATTTCACAACAAATTCCCTTTATATCTTTCTGATATATTTTTCTTTCTTTATAATCTTTAGATATATCTCCTAAAATCCAAAGAGGAACCTCTCTTTCAAGTTTGCTATCTCCCCCATGATTTCCCTTTTCATCCATCCCATGATCAGAAGTTATTACAATCTCATATCCAGCCTCTTGCCACATAGGTATATAGTGTGAAAAATAATAATTCAGTTTATGGACTCTATTTTCATACTTTTTTGAAAGTCCCCCATATTTATGACCTGCATCATCAATGTTCATAGTGTGTAAAAGTAAAAAGTCTGGATTTTTATCTTTTATAAGTTTATTAGTTAAAGAGAACAGATGAGAGTCTGGGTAGCTATCTTCCCAATAAAATCTTCCATAATTTATATTTTTTTCCAAATCTTCAACTTCAATATCCTCTTCTATATTGAAAAATCCGTTATATAGCTCGTGTACCCAATGGTATGCAACTGCTGCTGTTTTCAAATTGGATTTTTTTGCCAAAGAAAATATACTCTCCTCTTTAGACATTCTATTTATCTGATTATTTATTATTCCACTTTCTATTGGAGTCTTCCCTGTTAAAATAGTTTCATAAAGTGGTCTTGAAAGACTTGGAAGCTCACTTAATAAAGTAAATTTTTCCCCCATATTAGCTGATTCTAAAGCTTTTAAATATCCCATTTTATGACTTACATGATCTCCCATACCATCGATTAAAACTAAAATTAACTTCCTCATAATTCCTCCTACTTTCTATTTACTAAAACTTCCTCTTGCATTCTTATACTGCTCATCTAGAATCATCCTTTTCTTTATATATTCTAAAAAATTAATTTTTCTAAATTCTAAAAACTATTCTTAAACTTCAAATAAAATTTTAAACAAAAAAGTGCCAGAAACATTTTCTGACACTTCACTTAAAATATTCATATTATTTTTTACATTGCACTTCTATATATCTCAATAATCTCCTCTAAAGTAGCTTGCTTAGGATTTGTAAATCCACATGCATCTTTTAAAGCATTTGTTGCTAAAATAGTAAAGTCTTCCTCTTTAGCTCCTAACTCTTTTATTCCTTTTGGAATTCCAATATCATTTGATAATTTTACAATCTCTTTTATTGCTAAATCAGCTGAATTATTTTCATTTAAAATATGAGGATTTACTCCTAATAATATTGCAACTTTTCTTAATTTCTCTTTTGACACCTCGGCATTATATCTAACTACATGAGGTAATAAAATTGCATTACATACACCATGAGGTAAATCATAGAATCCTCCTAACTGGTGAGCCATTGCATGAACATATCCTAAAGAAGCATTGTTAAAAGCCATTCCTGCTAAATACTCTG
>JBOFRT010000303.1:0-17461 GCA_051651165.1 Cetobacterium sp. | reverse complement strand
TATTAAAAAATATATTTGATCCTTGAGAATACTCACCTACATACCCGCATTTTATACTATATTCACCAAGTTTTAACTCTAAGTGTTGAGTCCCTAAAGATTCTCTATCAAATAATATTTTAAACAAATTCTGTAATTTACCCAAAAGATCATTATTAGAAACTTCAATAAAATATCCTGCATCTGCGTAATTGATAGATGTGTTTGTTGTGCATTTATATATCTTTTTATTTGCTGTATCGTAATACCCTTTCCCTGCAACTTTTTGATTATTATTATTTAAAACTCCACCATATTCAATTCCAAGTATTTCAGCTAATTTACTTCCTTCTAGTATATCTCCTTCATTTGTTCCAAAGTTTTTATTGCCAATTATTTTAATAGTATTATTTATTTTTTTAGCATAGACTATACTTCCAGCTTTTAAATTTCCAATTTTACATTCTATAAGATAATCAATATTATTTAGCCTTAAATAAGTTTGAGAATTTGTATTTTCTGAATTTATTTTTAAATTAAAATTCAAATCTGGATTATCAAACTCTGTAAATCCTTCTAAAGTTGCTGTATATATTTCTTTTTGTCCATCAACACTTCTAACTGTATCTAATGTATAAACTTCATTTAACTGCATTTCATTTAATATCTCAGCTCCTACTGGTGTTGGCTCTGTTAATATACTATCTGGACTAAAAACAATTTTAGATTTTCCTCCTGCATCTGGGGTTACTGTATATTTATCTCCACCTATATACTCTCCATTTTTTATTTTTTTTAATTTAGACATTATTTCCTCCTATTGCTGGAACCTCATATATTTCAAGATTCATATTAAGTTGATGTACTCCTGCTAACCACTCTGGTGAATATCTACTCCTATGTGCTTTGGATAAAATATCTTGATAAATTCTAGCTCCAGCATCACATATTTGATTTAAATCTGGAAATTTACTTAAATCAGTTGTGTATGGAACTATAAATTTTATATATTGACTTGCCGGTTCACCATTAGGATAAAAATAAGTTTCTGCTGGATAAAAACCAGTCATATCATAAGCAAGTTTTAATAAATTTTCAGTTGTTGGTGCATTTAAACTTTTAAATCTCATCATTTTTAAAAAAGGCCTATATTCTTCATTATTCATATTATTTCTTCCAACAAGCATTCTATAGCCTATATAATCTAAATACTCATCAAAAGCCTTATTTATACTACTCATCCCAATATCATCATCAAGAATTTTATTTAAATATTCAAAAATTGGCTTAAAGCAATTTATTAATTTTAAAGAATTTTCTTTTTTGAAATGTTCTGGAAAACTTTCTAATATATTATCAATTTCACTCATATTAATGCTCCTGTTCCACAAGATCCTTTTTCATCATAATTTAATTGAATAAAAGGTTCATATGTTAATGAAGTAGTTTTTTTAAAATTAATATTTAGTACTCTCATATTTGCTTCTATTGCTGTATTGTCTAATTTTTGTTTTCTAAATTCTTCAGTTGAAACTATATCCCCAACTTTTAATGAATTTAAATATTCTTTTAGCAACTCTAATATCTCTTCTGTATTTTGGGATATTATATTGTATTGATAATCTATTCCAACTATATTTGGTCTATCAAATTTTATCGTTTGATAATATCCTGGAACTAATTCAATATTATTTTCTATAGTACCTACAGTATTTGCAGTATGCGTCTTTTTATAAATTGCTTGAGCTATTTCTTTTGGGTTTCCTCCATCTACAACCACCCTAACACTCTTTTTTTCTATTCCATTTACACCATCTGTATTAGAATTATTTCTCACTCCATCACAACTAATAACTCCATTTAACTTTCTTATTGCGCCTAATAAAGCTGGTAAACTCCAATCGATATCTCTTATAGTACTTAAATACCTTTGAATATATTCATAGTCAGTTTCTTGATTTAATCCACCACTTATAGCTTTATTTTGTACATCTCTAACTCCTATAGGAGCTTTTTGAACAGTTTTAAAATTCATAGCTGGTAGATTTCCATTAGTTCCCATAGTTGTACATTCAAAATCTAATTCTACAGTTCCATTAGTTATAATCCCTTGATTTAAATTTGTGTAAATAAGCTCATTGTTGCCTTTTACAATTAAACTCTTTTCATAAATAACAGTATCATCTTCTCCACTTATAGTAGCTTTGCCTCTGGCTCTTGCTCCTTGTATTCTAAAAATCAAATCATTTGAAAACAAATCATCTAATTGTGTATCGTGTGCTGTATAGATATTTCTACCTGATTTTAAAGAAATAAATTTATCCTCCAAATAAGAACATAATAATACTATAGTTGCTGAAAATTTATAAAAATTAGATGTTATATCAGTATTAAAATCTTCTCCAAATTGAATTTTAGCTTCTTGTTGAGCCATTTCCATTAACCCACTAAATCCTTTTGCCATTTATTAAAAACTCACCTCACTTTCTTTAACTCCTAATGTTTTATGACTATATTCTAAAGTTGCTTTAACAACCTTATCAACTAGTTTAATGTTTTTATATCTTAAATCTTCAATTTCATTTCCATACCATTCAAGCAATTTTGATTTTATATGCTCTAATTTATAATCAGTTTGATTAGAACTTATAACATCAAAGTTAATTCCATTATTTTGGTCATAAAATGTTTCACACGAAAATATTTGTAAGGAATTTACCATCTTATTTTCAAATCCTTCAATTGTTTCAGAAACTATAAAGGTTATGTCTCCATCATTAAACATTAATTCTTTCATAGCATACCTCCTGTTCCAATTTCTTTTGCTGATTTAGTAGGTGGTGCAGTGTCTGTTGGTGGATTTGAGCCAGGATTGTACTTGTGAGAATGGTTTTTTCCACTAACTCCTGCCGATACATAATCAGTTTCACTACTACATAATCCTGTTATATCTTGTGTACCTTCTTGATTCAAATTACCTTTATGGATATTATTTCCAACAGTTCTTATAGATTCTGGCAAGTCCATACTTTGATTATTAAATGTTATAGGTATTGCAAAAGCACTATTATAATCATTTTTACCTATTGAACTATTACATTCATCAGATCCATTTGCTACAAAATCATCTAAAGAAAATGTTGTAAAAAAAATAGCAACAATATCTCCAATATTTAATTTATAATCAGAATGATTTTTTTCGTTACCTATCAATCCTAATGGAACTCCATGTATTTCAGGAGGTTTTTTACCATTCATGGTCCCAACTGGAGAAACAGATAAGATTCTGCCTTCTATACTTGTTATTTTAGCTAGACAACTAGTAAACATTACATCACCTTAACCTTTAATGTAGTTATCCATTTATTTGTATTTCTCATTTCTAAAGAGCAAATTCTACATAATCCATTAAATGTATCACTTCCACTTATATTAACTATATTTCCTTTCTTAAAAGAATGTAAACTCATGCATTCTATTATAAAATCATATTCCTTAGACAACTTACTTTTCAATTTATCTTCAGTTAGATAATTAGCTTCAATCTCTTTATTCTGAGCTTTTTTATTTTGAATTGAATCCAATGTTATTTCTTCGGCTGCTGCAGGATTTTTAATAAGACCACTATTGAAATTTAAATCTATTATAAATTTACTTTTAGGTTTATCTTTATAAAAATAAACATCTTTACCCTCTATTTTAAATTTTGAAGATGTATTATCTGCTATTTTTTTTAATTCATCTGTAGCTTTTCCAAAACAACTAAAGCTATTAGGATATGTTTTTTCAATCTCTAATTCTACTTGAACCATATTAAGACCAGCTTGATTGCAAATCTCTCTAATGGCATCTGAACTACTTATTTGACCCTTTAAACTTACACTAACAGTATTAGAGCTTTCGACAGCTCTTTCACTACATAACAATTCTTGTACTTTATCTGCTTTGTCTCTAATTTCATTTCTCTTTTTTACAACAAATGTTCCAAATCTTCCACCATACAAATCTCTTCCAAAGTCATAATCTATAACAGATCCAACTTCTATATCTTGGGATAAATTATAAATTCTAATTTTACATACACCTATTTCATTATCTTTTCCACTATTGTATTCAACTTCAAAATATAAACCATCTTGCTCCTCATGATTTATTTTAACTCCATTTATAGTTAATGATGCCCATCTCATAAAATTCATATATCTACCTCATTTATATAAAGCGAAACATTTTCAATATTATCAAATGTTATATTAGATAAATCATTCCCATCATTAAAGTTTGCTACTATTAATGCTTTTGGAAATTTATCATTCATATTTCCTGCATCATCTATGTAATATCTTGCGAATAAAATTTGTCCTAATACAATAGGTTCATCTTCTACTAATATATTTTTATTAACATCCAATAAATCCATATAAATCCTATTGTCATATGAGTTCCATCTAAAATTTATATAAAAAATATTATCTTTTATTGAAATTTGAGTTAAATAAGGAATCTTTTTTTTACTTATTTCAATTGCATACATTATTTACCACCACTCAATATTGAATTAATACCATAATTTTTCTCTAATATATTTCCACTAACACCAAATGGAAACGGATTTATCATATTAAATGAATTGCTATTAACTCTTTCATTTGGGGTTAATTTACCTTCACCAATACCAATTTCAACACTACTAGCTTTTGATTTCATAATTTTAGTAGTTTCTTTTTTACCAGCCAAACTCTCACTAGGTTTTGATGTAACTTTTTTCATTTCAGGAGCTGGGATCATTGCCACTTTTACAAATTTTAATTTTTTAAAAGAAACTGTGAAATCTGTATATAAAATATTATCAATGGTCCTATCTATATTCATTATTGCTAGATTAGTTATTGTTTTACCACCAAAAGTTAAAGATACTAATTCTCCATTTTCTTTATATTTTAATAATTTTTCAAATTGTTCTTTATGATTTTGAGATGTTAATTTACATTTCATATTCCATTCGTCTTGTCCATTAATAAGAGTTTCAGCAATTACAGACCCATCATCTAAATTGTGGCTTGGAGCTTCAGCATTATAAGAACTCCCTATTTGATAACATCTGTTTATATATATATCTGAAATTAATGTTATTTTCTCTGTTGATGAAAGTGAGTAGGTCCTTGTAAACCCACTCACTAAACTATTTGCCTTTGAGGTAAAATATGATGATAATCCCTCTAAAGGTTTGTCTATTAAATTTGTAATTCCTGAAAGATTAAACATTATATTTCACCAGCCTTTATTTTTTCTTCATATAAAACTTCCATTATAGTTTTCTTTGTTTTTTGTTCATCATTACTTTGAATTATAAATGTATTTGTATTATGAACTGTTTTATTACTACTGTTTGATGTATTAGTTATATTAGAACCCTTTATATTGTCATTCATCATTTCTGTATTTTTTTCTATAATTTTTTCTTTTGTTAATTTTTCTATAACTAAATTCGAAGCAGCAAATGAGCTATCTTGTAAACTGTTTGTTTTTAAATTAGCTTTTATATCAACTTGTTTAGGAATATCCATTTCCAAGGAAGTTTTAAACCCTTGCTCTGTCTTAAATAAACTAAATGAATCTTTTAATTTCTCTCCAAGGTCCTTTACCCATTCAATCATGTCCTGTATTTTTTCTATTGAATACTTTATAAATCCAAATAAATGCTTAAAAGTAAAATCTACAATTTCTCTAAAATCATCACAATTATTATATAAACCTATAAACCATGTTGCTAAAGTTGCCATTGGAGCAATCATATATCCTATAACAGTAGCTATTCCGATTATTGCTTCTTTATTTTCTTTCCAAAATTTCAAAGTATCATCTGTTAAAGGTTTTATTTTCTTTGTCCAATCATCCATTTTCTTAGCTGAACCATCAAACCATTTAGCCATAGGTTTAGATAAAATCTCCATTATTTCAAGTTTTAACCCTGATGCGGATGATTTAAGTCTATCCATAGCACCACCAAATCCACTATTCATAATATCTGCCATTTTTTTAGTTGATCCATATGAATTTTTTATCTTACTAAATAATGAATCAAATTCTTCATTTGTAGATTTTAGTATTGTAAGAACAGCTCTACCGCCCCTCTCTCCAAATATTTTATTAAGAGTAGCAGCTTGTTCAAATTCACCCATACCTTTTAATCCTGCTCTTAAAGATTTAAATACACTTTGAAGTCCTACAAAATTACCTTTAGAATCTTTTAGATTTACTCCCATTTTATACAAACTTGCATTTACCTCATCAGTTGGATTTAATAAGCTAGAAAACACTTGATTTAAACTTGTTCCTGCCATACTTCCTTTTATTCCTGCATTTGCTAACATACCTAAATAAGTAGCTGTACTCTCAACACTTTCTCCTAAAGCACTTGCCATTGGAGAAACATATTTAAAGGATTCTCCTAACATTGAAATATTTGTATTTGTAGATGTGGCTGTTGCTGCCAATATATCTGTAAATTTAGCAGCATCTTTGGCTGCCCATTTAAATGCAGTCATTGAATCTGTAACAATATCAGATACAGTTCCTAAATTTTCTCCAGATGCAGCTGCTAAATCCATAATAGCTGGAGTAGCTTTTAATATTTCATTAACTTTCCATCCTGCAACAGCTTGATATTTTTGAGCTTCAGCTACTTGAAAAGCTTCAAACCTAGTTGTTCTTCCTAATTCCTTAGCTTGTTCCCTTAAAGATACATACTGTGTTTCAGTTGCTCCAGCAATAGCTTTGGTTTGTAGCATGATATCATCAAATTGTCTATATTCATTAATCATGCTACCTACACCAATTCCAACACCTAAAATACTACCTATAAGCAATGCCTTTCCTAAAAAACTTCCCATGAAATTTTTAAAGGATAATGCGGAACGAGCCATCATTGTTTTAAAACCTGTTCCTACTTTTACAACTCCTCTTTGCATTGTATTAAAAAAACTATTTGCATATGTTTTCATTTTTCCAAAAGAATTCTTACTTTCTACTTCAGTAGTTTTAAATGAAGATTTTAATCTGTTGTAGCTATCTTGAATTTGCTTTAAAGCACTTAATCCACTTCCAACTATATTAAAACTGGTTGTTAAAGGTTCTAGCATGTTTCACCTCCAGTATTATTATTTTTCTTAGTTATATATTCATTCCAAATATTTTGAGCTATAATGAAGTCCTCAACACTCATATTAAGAACATCATTTATAGGTTGCCTAGTTTCAAAAGCAAACTCATATCTAACCTTTAGTAAACTCTGTAAGTCCTCCAGTTCCTCTTCCGAATAGTAAGGGCGAACTTTGGAATCCATTTATAATAGCTCCAATTATATTTAGTGCCTCATTATCATATGTAAAGAAGTCTAATTTTTTAGCTTCCATAGGCATAGCTACAAAGTTTTGAAGAGTTTGTGGGATAGACTTTGTTAATCCATCTTTTTCAGCAATCATTAAATATGTTTGAGGTGAAACTCTCTCTATTCTAAATAGAACTTCTCTATCTTCCCATTCAGCATCAGTAACATTAAGTTTAAACTCTAACGCTCCCATACCTTCTCTTTTAAATTCCATATCTTTTATTTTTTCTAATTGGTCCTTTGATAAGTTTAATTTCATTTAATCCTCCCTAAATTATTACATCTCCAATTACACTAGCTTTTACAATGTACTGAACTGTATTTTCTGTTCTTGTATAGTTTTTATCATTGTTAGATACAACAGCTTTATCAAAAGCTATATTCTGAGTTATCCCAGTTCTTTTATCTATAAATGCTCCAGCACCTTCTATTTTTGAAATTTCCATAGTTTTAAGAGTTCTTTCATCATCAGTTCCAGGTCTAATAGTAATTGTAAAAACTATCTTACTTGAATTAGCCAATATGTTTTCATGCTCTCCGTACAAATCTTCATCATCTTGTGTCCAAGGGTCCGTTGGTTTATTCCATGCAATTTCTCTTATATTTTTAAGAGAAAATCCATTTAAATTAAAAAATACTTTTGACATATCTTTAGCCATTATGCATTTACCTCCTCAAAAGTTCTCTCTAGTGTCAATTCCACTATCTTAGCAAAGTCTGCTAGTCTGAATATAACTCTAGGTCTAATTACCTTTAATTGTCTTTCAGTAGCTGTTTGAGTTATAGGAAGAATCTTAAACTCTGCTTTCCCATTTAAATCAGCTATAAGCCCAATTTTATACATTTCTCCCATCACGTTTGATATGACAGTCTCTAATAAAGAATATCCTCTAGTATCTTGCTTGAAGCCTTTTTCAGCCATAGCGATTTCAATATTATCTATCAAATTATAAATAATACAATCTGTAGCGGTTACCTCAGTAATGTCTGTTGAATCAGTTGTAACTCCCATTCTTGCAAGCACATAATCTTTAGAAGTTCTTTTTTCTGCAAAATTTATATTAACTTTAGCTAGTTCAACTCTTTTCCCACCGCTTACATCAGCTGTTACTCCTGATAAAATATTCATATCAGATTTACTTCCTGCACCTGGAGTAATTACAGTTGCCATATATGCAATCGCTTTATTCTCATTTGAATAATCAATAAACTTTATATATCTATCACTCTTTTCGGGATCAGTTATTGTTTCTGTAGTTGTTGTTTCAAAATATATTTTTCTCTTTTCATTACAAAACGCATTCAATGCTCCCACTGTCATTACTTCTGGTTCTAAAATATGTGCTATTGAGTAATATTCAACTGTTGAACCTAGTTCATTTAAAGTATCAACGACATCTTGTTTTGTTGCTCCAGTTTTTTTTACTGATAAAACATGAAAATAATCTGGTATTAATGGTTGCTTTGCAGGATATGTTTTTTGACTTAAAAACAATTGAATAGCTTCATATATTTTAGAATTATTTCCAAAATATTTTGCTACCTCTTCAGAACTTGAAAATGTTTTAATACTTGCTACTGCTCCGTCAGCATCAGTTTTATGTTCATTTGTTATAAATAAACATTTATTTAAAGCTGCCTTAGTAAAACTTGGAGCCATTTCTACTTTTATTTGTACTGGATTTTGATATTCCATCACTTACCTCCTATTATTATTTCAGAATTATTCAAAGATAACTCTATTGATTTAGCTAAATCTAAAGCTCTTTCAATTTCTAATTTATACTCAAATTTAATATCAAATATAAATCTATAGATCCACTGCTTAGATTGCTCCTCATGCATAGGTTTAATGATTATATTTTCATTAATTATTCCTATTCCATTTTGCTCCCATTCTTGGTATCTCATTTTATAAACAATGAGATTTTTTAAAACAGTCGCTTTTTCTTTTGCTTCTTTTAAATTTTCTCCAATAACTTCAAACTGTATAGTACTTTCTCCCTCGAAAAAAGCATGTTCTTTATCTTTTAATATTTCATCATCCCAAAATACATCCTCTGTATTTTCAGACAATTCATAAGCTACACCATAAGGTTTTGGAGGTTCTTTTTTTCCGTTATATCCTTCTATCACTTCAACAGGTTTATCAACTCTAGTATTAATTAGTTTCCTGATTATCGTGAACATTATTAATCACCTTCTTTAAAATATAGAATTTAATATCAGCTAAATATCCATAATCTAAATTAGGATTAACTTCATATTTAACTCCATTGAGTTCTATTATTGATTTTTCAACTAATACAACTTTCGCTCTAAGGTCTATGTCGCCTACTTCAATATAACCCTCCTTAAAATTCTTTATATCAGAAGAATTAAATGGAAAATAAACGCCTTTGAAAATTATAGTTTTTTTTATTCCTTCTATCCATTCTCCATTATCCCAATGACCTCCTATTTCTTCCTCAACAGTTATAGGAGTTAATAGTCTCTCAGGTATAAAAACTCTACTCATTATCCACCAACCTTATTCCAATCACTTTTATAAACAGTTGCTCCACCTTTTTTTATTTTATATCTAATACTTTTTATTAAATACCCTTCTAAAATAAGTGTTTGCCCTGCACGATTTGGATATTTATTAGCTTTCCATTTTTCATAATCAGAATCATTTTTTATTGCCCAATTAGAAGCATCAGCTATAGCTTGTACGACTAAACCTCTTATATATTCACCTACTTGCATTGAAGCTAATCTACCATCTAAATTTCCAGCTAATACTTGATTTAATACTCCTTGTACAAATAAAGTTATAGATGATTTATTTTCTTCAATAGCTCTTCTAAAATATCCTCTAGGTTTTATTTTTCCTCCTGGACTTCCAAATTCTAAGTAGCTTCCATATTCAAGAACAGTCATTTCTTTTTGTTCTCCCATACTATCTCCCTCTCCTAAAATACCTATTTCAATAGTATGAGTCGCAAAATAATTCATTGCTTTATTTATTTTCCCTACATTTACAGACATATAGTTGCCCCAAACATATTAATTATTGATTCTATAAAATTTTTATTTTTATCTAAATCACTTATATATGTATAGCTTATATCTTTAATTGAGTAACTTTTTAATCCAGCTTCATCAATCTTAGTTCCTGCTAAAACTATTTGTTCAAATATAAACAATTGAATATTTATTGGTAATTCAGAATATCCAGAAATATATTTAACCTCTATTTCATCACATGGGCAAAGATTAGTACCTATATTTATTTTTCTATTAGATTTAACGTTTATAAATCTAGTTATATCTATTCCAGAGTATAAACACTCAACTATAGAAACTATTGGCCTTGATGTTAGATATACATCTTGTGAATTAATCCCTTTGACAAATTCCTTCCTCTCCCCAAGTTCCAACTTATATCCTAATATTGCTTCTATTTTTTCTAAAATAGCTTTAAAATAAAAATCTAAAGTTTCTTGTTCTGTTATTTGAGTTATATTTTTAGCCATTTTTTCATTATAAAGAGCCATATACCCTCCTATAAGGAACGGGGATTAACTCCCCGCTCTTCTACCTCTTTTCTTTACTTCATTCTCCAATGACATTAATGCTATGCTGTCTTTTTTTTTATTTTTATAAAGTTCTCGGGAAGTTGAACTCCAAATCCTAATAATTTTTCCATATAGTATTTAGTAATACCCTTAGTTGTAATTTGGTCAGTTATTTTTAAGTTTAGATTAGGATTAATTACTCCAATCATTCCTTCTTCCCAGTAACCAAATGTAATTAAATAATCTCCTGCTGCTGCAGTATTCGGATTCTTTAAAACATCAGATTCAATAATATTAACTGGTCTATTCATTAATGTTCTAGAATTCCCTGTATTTAAATCAGTTATATAGAAATCTTTTCTATCATTTTTCAATTTAGCAATTTCTGCCCACATAGCTCTAGTCATATCCCAAGTTGACTTTTCAGCAATTTCTGTTCTCATTGAATAGTAAATTTCTAAAATTTTATCTGCTAAATCAGAACCAGTAACTGTTAAATCAAGTTCAATTTCAGCAATATTAGTATCTACTAAAATTCCCTTAGGTTGATTAACTCCAGTTCCAGTGAACATCTTATCAGATATGAATAAAGACCAAGCATATTCAACTCTAGACATTAAGAAGTTTAAATATCCCACAAAATTTACAGCTAATAATCTATTAGATACAGCTGGCATACAGTAGAATTGGAATAAATTAATAGTTACATTGTCTAATTTAACTCCTTTAGTTTCTGTTCTCTCATCAAGTTCTCCAACTATTCCACACTCTGGTAATCCCAACATCTCTCTAGGGATAACAACCGAATTATCTCCAATAGGTAAAAACGATATTCTGGCCATTACACTATTTTTAGCTTGTAATCTAGTTAATATAGTTTCTACATATTTAGGTTTAATTGCATTTGGTGTATCTCCAGTTGAAGGTGTAGCGAAGTTCTTTATTTCATTATTCATGCTAAACTCAATTTCTACTCCAGTTCCTTTTGCATCCATTTCTTTTAACATACAGAAAAATGCTTCTGCATCTGATATATCTTGCTTTGTAGCAGTATATCCTACTTTTAACCCTTTTATAACTTCATTAATTTCTTTAAACTTAGCTTCTAACCCATCTTTAAACTCAGTATTTATAGTATTTTCAATCCCTTTAAATTGCTCTTGTAATTCTGAGAACTTCTTAGGTAACCCTTTAATTTCATCATCTGTTTGAGCTCTCATCATTTCTTGTGTAAATTGTGCTAATAATTTTTGCATGTTCTCTAAAGTTAAATTTTCTCCCATTCTTCTATCTCCTCCATTTTCTCCGAATACTTTTGTTATTTTACTTCCTTGTACTGCACCTTTTGGGGTTATTGATCCCTCATGTGCATTAAATTCATCTATTGAATAATAATAAATTTTTCTACCATCCACAGTTTCTTCTTTAGAACCTCCTTTAGAGATTATTCCTCCAGCAGATAGTTCAAATTTAGCTCCTTGATTTTTCATCAAATCATACAGTGCTGCTGCATTAGAATTTAAATATGCTCCGGATTCATCTTGTGTTAGTTGTAACTGAGCTTCTATTTCAAATCCTTTTTCAGTTTCATATCCCATACATGTACCTACTGGAATATTATTCCCTGCATGGTTATATAGTAGTAACATTGTTTTACCTTCGTTATTCTTCATAGAACCTTTATTAAATCTATAATATCCAAGAGCTAATGTCTTATGGTTATAATTAACTAATATTCCACTAAAGCAACCTTTTTTATCTGTTTTTTCTGCAAATTCTTCAAGATTTACTCCAAAACTAATATTTTTTTGTGGCATAAGCACCTCCTTTAAAATTAATCTTTATTTTGTGCCATTCCTAGAGCAAATCCAAGACCAAACCAAATTTTTTCTTCTAATCTTTTCATTAAAATTTGAGTTCCAATTTCTTCAGAATAGTTATTCTCATCTACACATGAAGTTGATTCTGTGCCTGTAAATCCATTTTGTAATTCATACTCTAAAATTGTTGTCAATTTCCCAAATATTCTTTCAGTTTTAATTTTTCTATTTTTTATAAATTTTCTAACTAATTCATTAGGAATTTTGTTATTCTCTATTTCATACATATTAGTTTCTTCTTTTGCAACTGCACCACATACATCTAAGTGCAACAAACTAACCTTTAAGATTGAAATTTCTTTTTTCATTTTTCCTCCTATTCAAATGTAATTAAACAATTACAATTTACTATTTCTGATACTGGTAATGTTGGATGATGAGGACATGGAGCTTTTGCAGTTCCAAAATCAAAATCTTCATCTATTCCTATAACTTTTCCATTTAATCTTTTATGATTATCTCTAGATGTGTATCTTCCACCTATATGTATATATCTTTTCTTTTTCATCTTGGCTGCCTTAGCAGTATTAAGACTTGTATTATTTATAGCTGAACTAGTTTCAGTTCTTGCGATTGTAGCTGCTCTTGTATCACTCATATCATCAATCTTAGATACAATCTCTTTTATAAGACCTTTACCTGAAAGACCTTGATTATCAGAAATTACTTTATTTAAAATATTTCTAGTTGTGTCTGTTATCTTTGTAACTTTTTTAGCTGCATATTTTTTTGTCCAATTTTTTAAAATTGTATCTTTAATGCCTAAAATTTGTTTTTTGGTAATATTCCAACTATATATTTCTGTATAATATGTAATTGCTTTATCTATATTTTTAACTATCATATTTGATAATGCATTGTTTAAATCCTCTTCAAATCCCATATAATCAATTTTAAGCTGATTATTAAACTCTTGTGATAACTTTGTGCTATTACTATCTAGAATGCTTTTTTTAAACCTTTTAAAGACATTTAAAATTATAATTTTATTATCAGATGATAACTTCATTTCAAATTTCTTTTGTTTCCTTGCTAAAAGTAGATATTTTTTACTCATTAAATATCATCCTCTTTTTCATTTCCAGAACCCCCAATTGGAGTAGATAAATTTTCAAGTGTTTCAGTTCCTATAACTATTACATCCCCACCTTTTATATCTTCAATTTTCAATCCTGTAATTTCAGCAGCAGCTTTTCTATATTCGTTTACAGTTAGTCTATCTTTAATAGAATCTAAAGCTTTTAATTCCTCAGCTTTATCAAGTTTCAAAGCTTCTATATGTGATATTTTTATATCAAAGTAAGCTCCTTTAAGTTCTTTAGCAAATAACTTATTTAAATGATTAACTAAATCCTGCATCCATGGAATGACTGTGTCTGTATATAATTCTTTTTTAGCTTCTTTTCTATTAGCATAAGTAGATTGTCCTCCACCTACAAGCTCCGGAGGAACACCAACACTTAAACAGATTCTTTCATGTGCTGTTTTTTCTCCATTTAACCAATCTGCTTCTATTGGAGATTTAGATGTATCTTGGTATTTAGCATCTCCACTTAAAATAAGTGGTTTCCCATTATTAGTTCCAGATGACATGGCTGCGTATCTATCTCTTATTTCTTCTCTATCTTCTTTTGTTAAATGACCTGAACCTCCGGATATAACACCGTTTATTTTTCCACTATTTTTTGATAGTCTCCAATTCCAAGTCCATACCTTTTTTATAAAGCTACCTAAAATACCCATAGAATTTTGGTTTGAAAGTCCTGTACCATAAGAATTTGGTGAGATTCCAGCTACCTCTTGATAATAGTTTGCTGATTTTATCCATAAAAAATTATTTTTTATTTCATTTGGATCACTTATATTTTCTCCTGGATTAATAATCTCTATTCTTGAAATTTCAGTTCCATTAAAGTGGATATTAAAATTATCTGGATGATATACTCTTAAATCTGGAGCTAACCAACTAAGACCATTAACTTTTCTAATAAGACATCCTTTATCTTTTGCTATAGACCAGTTAAGTACATAATCTATAAAGTCAGCATAAGAAATTGATGAACTTACATACTCACCTAATATTGCTAAACTGTGATTAGGAACTTCTTTTTTATTCTCTCCCTCTCCTGTAAATATTGATAATTTAACTGATTTTGTAGCATCAGCTCTCTTTTGCATAGCTAAACAAAAACTAGAGTTTGAAAAAGGATCTCTTATATAATCTTGAACAGCTTCTTCATCACATACATCTATTATGGTTAAACCATTTCCACCTAAAAATCTAGATAAGTAACCTCTTAATGTTTCAAATATTTTTCTCACCTCCTTAGTCTAAGATTCTCATTTTGCTATAATTCCAATATTCCTCTGTGGCATATCTTAGAGCATCTAAAAAGTGGTCTGCTCCTTCTATTTTGTCAGTAATATTTCCATTTTTATCAACTTTAAAATCAGCCATTTGAAGTTCTCTAGCACCATTAGGACATCTTTTCTTACAAACTACTATAGTTTGTTCACCTAACCATCTAAGACCAGTTTCTATACTTCCTGCACCTTTTTTCGCTGCTTCAGTAGGCACTCCATAATCATCGTTGTAAGAGTTTATACTTTTAGGCTCATTGTTATCTGCAATTGTTAGAGTATCATCCCAACCATTTTTTTTAATTCTACCTGCTGTAACTGAGTTCCCAAGTCCACAACCATAAATCTCTCCAAAGATATATAAAATTTTATTTCTTTTATCATAATGAGTTCTAGCAAATGCGAATGGGTCTCCACCATATCCCCAATCTAAACCTTGATTGATTTTATCAAAGCTATCAATTAGTTTCTGGTCTAATTCCTTTTCTACTATCAATTTAGGGAATGGTACTATATCACTTCCTATAGGTTCTCCCATATATATCCATCTATACCTCAGCTCATTTTCTGCTTTAGCTTTTTCTGCTTCTTTTATAAATTGAATTGGTAATTTAGGATTTTGAGTAAAATTACTACAATGAACATACATACCTTCAGTATTTCCAAATAACCATTTTTGATTACACCAATGATATTTATTCTTTGGAGGGTTAAATAGATAAATTAATTTAAAATGATCTATTTCTCCTCTCAATACAGATTGTTTTATATGGTCCACTTCATCCCAAGTTTTAAATTGGTCTACTTCTTCAAATATAGTTATTGCTACTGGATATAAAGTTTTAAGTGATTTTATCTTCATAGGATCATCTGCACCCTTAAAATAAAATCCATTCCCACGAGGTTTGTAAATAATCTCCATTCTGCTATAATTAACCTTAAATAAATGAGATATACCTAAATGCCCTAAACACCAAATAACTTGACTAAATACAGATGTTCTAATTGTATTGGCTACTTTTCTAAGAACTAAACAATCTATCTCCTCTGCTATTATTCTCATTATTGGAAAAATAAATACATTAGATGATTTTCCTCCACCTCTTCCACCATACTCAACCATTTCTAAGATGTCTTTATTCTTAAAAACTTTATATGATTCATAAAATTCTGGTGTTATCTTTTCTGATAGATTAATTCTCATTTAAATCACCTATATCGTCTACTATCGTTATTGGTTCATATTCTGTCTCTTCAGGGTTAGCCTTAACTTTTTCTACTTCTAATTTTTCTAACTTCTCAATTCTATCTAATCCAAATATTAATTGTTCAACTTCCTCATTCATTATCAATTTTTCCATAGCTGCTTTGGATATTTTTCCATTATCTCGCCAATTACCAATTTCATAATTTATTGCTTCTAACGCTTCCTCATTTGTTTCCATTCTTAAAAGTTTATTTTTTTCTATTCTCTCTTTATATTTCTCTCTAAATTGTTTTAGATATTCAAGTTGAGATTGTTGCAGCTTTTCTTCTGCACTCCATCTTCCTATAGTTCCTCTAGGTGTTTCAGTTTGTTTCGCTACTTCACTTATAGTATGCCCCTCTTCAATCAACGTTTTAGCTACTTCTTTTACTTTTTTGTGTGCATACTTTTTTGATTTTTGTGTGCATACCTTTTTATCATCCTTGCACCATTTATATCTTTGTTTCCAACTCTTTACAGTATTAAGTGATACCTCATATTTATCAGCTATGTCCTTGTATTTCATTCCATTCTTATAATCCAATTCTGCTAATTCGTACTTCTCCACTTAACCACCCTCTTTAGATGGAGCTCTTATTCTCATATTTATCCTCCAATAAAACTAGTCTCTTCACCCTATGGCATTTTGTTACCAAAGAATTGGTAACGTTTTTAAATATTTTTTAATAAAAAAAGAGCTATATTACTAGCCCTCTTAATTCAACCTTTTCTATTAACCATTTTTTATGATTTTTTATTTTATTATCTATTTTTACAAGCCTTGTTCTTATACCACTACTCTTTAATCCTAGCTTATCTGCTATATGTCTTGGTTTCATCCTCTTACTCATTATATATATCTCAAATTCTCTTGGAGTTAATATTCTTTCTATCATATCATACATCAATTCAAGTACTAATTCTTTCTCCTCCATAATCCACCCCTTTTTATGCACTTCTTAATTCTGCAGGTTCTATCCATGTTGAAATGTACTCTAATACATTTGTTAAATCTTTCCTTTTTATATCTCTGTAACTAGCAACT
>JBOFRT010000302.1:0-1609 GCA_051651165.1 Cetobacterium sp. | reverse complement strand
CAAGAATAAAAAAAGCTCAGCTTCTACAAAGTTCCAACCTATATAGTTTTTATATAAAAATATTTTTTTATTTGAAATATTTTTTTTACTATTGACTTAACAATATAATAAATGTAAAATTATTTCATAATAGTTTAATAAATTTTAAAGGAGTGAAATGTGAATAATAGAATACCTAACGACTCAATCACAGCAACAGCAACGTTATCTCATTTTGGTAACAACGAAGTAAGTTTAGTATTAGACAGAAATTTAGAAACAGTTTACGCTTCAAACGGAAGCTACCCCAATGGTTCTTATGCTGATATTTATTTTAAACTACCTACTCATCGAGTAATTGAAAAAATAGACTTCTATACAAGTAACCTAAGAGGTTGGGGACTTATCCAAAGTTATGAAATTTTATATAAAAATAATATCTCTACAGCAGATTGGGTTTCTATATATAGATCTTCTAATTGGGAAACTAACGAAGGACTTAGAACAGCAGAGTTTACTCCAACTTTTGCAAATGAATTTTGTATTCGTATTCATGGAAGTAATGGAAGATTCGTGACTATGAATGAAATAAATTTTTATAGTAGTTTAAGTCAAGAGATTAATATGCTTACTCTTTTTGATGAAGTCAACGATAGTTTTATACTTTCAGGTTTTTTAACTTTAGAAATAATCGATGAAGTTCATAACGATATCAAAATTTATCCAGAGTTATACAAAGTAAGTGGAATAGTTAAATACTTATACCTATCTAAAACAGATGCTATAAAATATAAAGATGCTCAAATTTTAAAAAATACAATTAGTACAAACGAATTTTGTAATACCTTAAAAATTTCTAAAACAGAAAGATTAAATTCTTTAGGAATGTTTGTTAATAATAGCAAAAACGTAATACTAATTTCTAGTTCTGATTGTGAAATCACTTACTTCCAAGACCAAAGTAATTTCAGATATAATGGCACTATAAAATTAAATAAAGGAATAAATAAAATCTTTATTCCAAAATCAGGAGAACTTTTTTTAATTGGAGATTTGAGCAAGGATGTATATATAAGAGGTTATGGTTTTGATAAGTCAAGTGTTTTCAAAATGGGCGAAAGTCAGTTTACACAATTTTTAAACCTTCAAAGCAACAGAAAAAATATGTTTATAGAGGGTAAAAACTTTATTGCTAATATAGAAACCAAATGGATAAAAGATAATTTTGATGAACATCGTTTTTTAGATTCTATAATTACTATAGATGCCTACTATGATTTTTTATACACAATTTTAGATATGCCTTTGTACTTTGAAAAAAATATAATTAAAAGAGTTTTATGGCAAGGTAATACCAATGAGAATGTTGAAAGAAAAACAACTGAAATTGGAAGTATTTTAAACTTCGGAGGAGATGCTAATTTATTCTTCAAAAATGGAATACATAGTTTTGCAACTTCTTTAATTTGTAGATTAACTTCTGACGAGATGGTTTCTAGTGAGTTTTTCTCTAAAGAGTTAGAAGATCTTCTAAAACTTGGTTTTTTTAAAACTTTTGAGTTTAAATACAATAAAGTTTTAGCTTTAACTGGAGACGAGAAAAAAGATATTTTTATAAAAACAATGTTAT
>JBOFRT010000301.1:0-2819 GCA_051651165.1 Cetobacterium sp. | reverse complement strand
GAAAGTACTCCAATATTTTTGTTGTAAATCTTTTAAGTTCATAAGTTTCTCCTTTTTAAATTACTTCATTTTCTTTTAATTTATCCAAATCCTTTTTTATACTCACTACAATAGATTCAACTAATTTTTTAAGTTTATCTTCATCTCTTTCATTTCTCAAAATAGAAAAAATATTAAACTCATCTTCAAAGCTATGTAATATATCATATTTTCTTTTTATCAAATCTAAGTTCTCAAAAAATAACTTATATTCTTGCTTTTCCATTTAACTCACTAACTTTCTTTTTAAATTTATCTAGCTCTATAATTATAGTCCTTATTCCTTCCATTAATTTTTGATTTTTTTCTCCTCTTTCTTCTAATTCTTCTATATAAGTATCTATTTCAGTTTTTTTTATTATTATCTCTTCATAAGAATAGCTATCATGTATTTCTAAATAATCTCCTTTATCAGAAATAGCTTCTAGTATATTTATTTTTCTTGTTTTTAAAAGTTCATCAGAAATTTTTAAAACTTTTTCTTCTACCTGAAATCTATCTTTTTTTAAATTATTAATATTTTTTAAAGTTTCTATTGATTTTTTTGTTATTTCATAAGTTTTTAATTTATCTAAAATCTCTTTATTCTCATCAGTTTTTTTTAATAAAATTTCAATAAACTCTTCTAAAGTTTCTATATTTAATTTTGTTTTAAGAAATTCATTAAAATTATTTGGAACTAATTTATAAAAATCTTTTAATTCTTCTTTATTCATAATTTGAATTAAATCTTTAATAAAATTATTTTTTAATAAATAAACCTTTGTCAAAATGGAATGATATTCTTCTAATTCTTTTTTATTTCCTCCATCTGAGTATTTACCGTTTTCATTTAAAATTATTTTTGGAAGAAGAAATTCAGAATACTCAACCAATTTTTCTAAATATATTAATTTACTTAAATCATCTGATACTGATATTATATACTTTAAAGTTTCTTGAGTTTTTAAATAATCTTTGATTTTTTTTACAAACTCTTCTGGATAAAGAAAAATTATTTGATTAATAATATCTAATAAATTTTTCTCAGGATTTTTTTTAAATTTTTCTAATTTCTCAAATTCTTCTGCTTGCTCAATCATTTTTTTATTTTCAAAAAAAATTTCAAAATAACTCTCTTTTTTTGCAAAGTCACTTACGTTTTGTCCATATTCATCAATTTTGAAAAGATAAATATAACAAAGTTTCTCTAATCCTTCCACTCCAATTTTTTCATTTTTAATACTTCTTGATTTTTCAAATAATGATAACTCAAAAGCATCACCTGCATTAAATAACATATTAGGAGGAATATCTTTTATCTTTATATTTTCTTTATTAATAGACAATAAAAAATCTCGAGTTATCTTATATTGAATTCTATATTTATATTCCTCTTCTCCCTGCTGAGTACCTTTTAAATAATTTAAAAGGTTTTCTACATACCTTGGATTTATTAGTCTATTTTTTATTTCATTTAATTTTATATTAAGATCTTTTTTTAAACTTTCAATATATTCAGCTTTTTCTGTATAACATTTACTTATTACATTTTCTACTAATTTTATAAATTTGTTTGAATTATTACATTTTTCTATAATTTCTTCTATAACTTCTTTGGCAGTTTCTTTATCTTTTAAAATTTCTTCCATGCTTATATTCTTGACTTCTATCTTATTAAAAGTGTACTTCTCAATATATTTTAAAAAAATTTGATTCGAGTCTTTTTCTACAATATCCATTTCTTGGTAATCATTTATATAATTCTTAAGCAAGAATTTTAAATTTTTTAAACTATTATCTTTAAATAATTCAATCATTTCTTTCTCTTCATAAATATAAATTTTCTTAACATTACTTGGAAAAATCTCATTTATTATTGCAAATAACTCAATAATTTTTTCTTTTGAATTCAATCTTTCTAAATTATCTAAACAAATAACTATATCTTTTTCATAATTTTTTTTGATATCTTTAATTCTTTTTTCAATTTTATATTTTTCTTCATTTACTGTTTTATTTGAAAATATATATTTATAAATAGTTTTTAGAAAAGTATTATTTTCAATAAATAACTCATCTATAAAACTTGTATTTTTTTTTAAAATTCCATAATTTTTAAAAATTAAATTTAAATCACTTTCTATTGCTTCTATTATTTTTTGACTATTCGTATAAATAGATGCATCTATATATAATAACTCATACTTATTCTTAAATTCTTTTTCATCTGAATCTTTATAATCTCCATAAAAAAAGTTTTCAATTAATTTGGTTTTTCCAATTCCCCATTCTCCTATTATTGAAAATGAATTCATACTTTTTAAATATTCATCAATTGTTCCCAATAAAGAAATTCTTGAAGAATATAATTTAACAGGTTTTTTGCTCTTTATTTCATTTGCTGATAAAACAATTGAAGAAAAAGCTATAAAAATAAAAAGTAATATAATCTCATTTAAACTACGATTGTTTAGTAATTGATTAATATTAAATATATCTTTAGAAATAATTTTTTGCCATTTTGAAGTTCCAATAACAAACGAAAATAATAAAATTTCACTTTCAATAATCAATCTATAGATTTTAGAAATATCATTTTGACTAGATTTACTTTTATTAAAATAAAAATATAAAAACATCCCTATTATTGATGTTATTGTAAGTACAGCTAAGATATCAGATATCGTTAAAATATAAATAAATGGAACCTCATAACTATATTGGTCTGTAGCTCCAACTAACCTATTAGTGAAACTAAAAACTTTATTAAAAATAGCTCCTAAACTAAAGGAGATAAC
>JBOFRT010000300.1:0-1224 GCA_051651165.1 Cetobacterium sp. | reverse complement strand
TCTGGAAAATTTACTGGAGGTGTTGTTCCTTATGGTTATACTTTAAAGGATAAGAAGTTAATTATAAATCCAGAAGAAGCTGAAAATATAAAAAAAGCTTACTCTTTATTTATAAAAGGTCACTCTAAAAGAAGCATAGGGCTTACTTTAGGTATTCCTTCTACTTCACTTGAAAGAATGCTCACAACACCATTCTATACTGGTAAGAAAGTTTATAATAAAAGAACTACAACTCCCAATGGTAAGCTTCGGGTTACAAATGAAAATGAATGGCTTATATCTGATGGTGAACACGAACCTATTATAGATAAAGATACTTTTAAATTAGCTTCTAGTATGAACATAAAAAAACCTCTTAAAGAATCAAGTTATATTTTAACAGGATTATTAAAGTGTTATTATGGACATAGTATACACGGAAAAAAAGGTGGACCGAATAGATACTATCTCTGTAGTAATAAGGAATGCTGTAAGAAGTTCATTGAATCTGAAGATTTAGAGCAATCTATTCTAGATCAAATTATTAATTTCAATTCTAGTAAAATTATCTCAGACACTAGCTATTTGGAAAGAATTAAAGAAGAGAATATAAATAAGATTAAGGAATTGCAAAGGGAAAAGAATGCTCTTAATAACCAAGCTAAAATGTTACTTGATTTAACTCTTAAAGGCACTATTACAGAAGAGGAGTTTAAATCAAAAAAAGAAGAACTATCTCAATTATCTACTTCGATTGATAATGAAATCGATTCTCTAAACATAGACAATGAATCTATGAAAATTGAAGTTGAGAATCAAGAGTTATTTGAACAGCTCTCAGAGAAATTAAAGAACACTTCAAATAAAAAAGAAATTAAAAATATCTTACAGATAATCATCAAAGAGATAAGATTTATCAACGATTTTGAATACAATATAACATTTAACATTTAGGAGGAATAATATGAAATCAATCTTACTTGAGAAGCTTCACACTAGGTATGGAAGTTTTACTAATATCAGTCATCAAATAAAAGAATATAACTTGCTTAGGATAAAGAGGGATGGAACTATTCCTCTTTTCAATTTAGCCAAAAATAAAGGAATCATTGAAGAGATTGGATATACTTATGAAGATTTTATTATAGATTACCAAAAGGATATTTCACAATATAAAGAAACTGAAATTTTATTTAAAATTTGGTCTCAAGGATATGGTATAACTGATTATGCTAAAATAGTAGG
>JBOFRT010000299.1:0-36566 GCA_051651165.1 Cetobacterium sp. | reverse complement strand
AGATATACTTCAAAGTTATTCAGAGGATTTGGAAGAGTTTATAAAAACTAGAAAATAGTTGGGGGATCATATGAAATATGAATTTATAAGTAATACTAATTTTGAGAACAATAAAAATTTATATAGATATTTAGAAGAGGGGTTTCAAGATGCAAAAGAGTTTTTCTTTTCAGTTGCATTTATAAATTTTGCCGGAGTACAAATACTTTTAGATGTTTTGAAAAAAACAGAGAACTCAGAGATTAAAGGTAGAATTTTAACAACAAACTACCTTCATTTTACAGAACTTAAAGCAGTCCAATACCTAAAAAGATTTAAAAATATAGAAGTGAAATTTTTTGATAGCGATAAGATGGAAGGCTTTCATACAAAGGGATATGTGTTTGAATATGAAGATAGCTATAAAGCAATAATAGGCTCATCTAATCTCACAAAAAGTGGTCTTAAAAGTAATATAGAGTGGAATACAGGAGTAGTAACTCCTAAAGGAAGTGAATTTATAACGGGAATATTAAATGAGTTCAATTACCTTTGGGAAAAAGCAGTCGAAAATGTAAATCCATATATAGTTTCATATGTTAAAAAGCAAGAGAAGATTGTAAAAAAAGTTCAGAAAAACGAGTATTTAATGGCAGCTGAAGATCATGAGTTTGGAATCTATGACGAATGCGAAATAGAACCGAATTATATGCAAAAAGAAGCCTTGAAAAATTTAGAGGATTTAAGGGTTTATAAAGAGAAAAGAGCACTGTGTATAGCGGCTACCGGAACAGGGAAAACATATCTAGGAGCTTTTGATGTGAGGGCGTTTAAAGCTAAACGACTTCTTTTTGTTGTTCATAACGAGGAGATATTAAACTCAGCTATAGCTACTTTTAAAAAGGTTTTGCCGAATAAAACTATGGGGAAGTTCACAGGAAATTTTAAAAATAGTGATAGAGATTACGTTTTTGCTACAGTTCAAACTTTGAGTTTAAGATACTCTGAATTTCATGAAAAAGAGTTTGATTATATAATAGTTGATGAAGCTCATCATATAACAGCGAAGAGTTATGAACCTATTTTGAATTACTTTAAGCCTCAGTTTTTGTTAGGATTAACAGCTACTCCAGAAAGATGTGACGGTGGAAATATATATGAAGTTTTCGATATGAATGTTCCTGTTGAGATACGTTTACAGGAAGCTTTAGATAAAGAACTAGTTGTACCATTTCATTATTATGGGATAAAAGATATAGAGGAAGTTGATTTATCAAAGGTAGATTTAAATGATATATCGGCAGTTGCTAGAGTTTTAAATACAGAGAGACGTGTTGATTTTATAATAGAGAAAATGAATTTCTATGGATACAGTGGAGAGAAAAGGAAGACAGTAGGATTTTGTATCTCAGTAGAACATGCAGAGTTTATGGCTAGTCAGTTTGTTCAAAAGGGAATAAAGGCTGTTTCAATTACAGGAAAAGACAGTAAGGATAATAGAGATCAAATCTTAAAAAGTTTTAGAAAAAGTGATGACTTAGAGATTATATTTACGGTAAATCTATTCAATGAAGGAGTGGATATCCCGTGTATAAATAGTATTTTAATGCTAAGACCAACAGCTTCACCAATTATTTTTACTCAACAACTTGGAAGAGGTCTTAGACACTCTGAAAATAAAGAGTTTCTAACAGTTATAGATTTTATAGGAAATCACTCGAGAGCTTTTTTGATAGCCTTGGCTTTGATTGGTAAAAAAGGTTATGATAAAGAGAGTATAAAGATAGCGGTAAAAAGAGATTTTGATAACTTATCAAAGTCTGTTCATATAAAAATGGATGAGATTTGTAAAGAGGAGATTTTAAAACAGCTCGATAATGAAAATTTTAATAGTTTAAAATATCTGAAAGAGGAGTACAGAGAGTTTAAAGACATTTTACAAGGTAGAGTTCCAATGCCAATAAACTTCACTCAGTATGAGGAAGCACCGGTTTTCTATAAATACTCAAAACTTCAAAAATTAAAAGTAAAATCGTACTTAGATTTTTTGGATAAACTAAATGAACCTATTTTTGAAAGAACTGAAAATCAAAAAGTTGTAATAAGAGAGTTTGAAAGAATGTTGCCTATAAAAAGAGTATACGAGTTTGCAATAGCTCACGAGATTATATCAAAAGGTGAGTTACTAAAAGAGGATGAGATAAAAATCTTAGGGAAATATATTGATGTAATATCTTTGAAACATACAAAAGTTACTTTAAACCATGCTAAAGATTTTTTATGTGGAGATTATTCAGATTCTAGTGATTTAAAAAGATGTGGGCCTTTATTCTTAAAAAAAGGTGACTCTATTGAAATGAGTGAAGTTTTAAAAGAGGCTTTAAAATCTAAAGAGGTTAAAGATTATATTCTTCAGATTTTAGACTATGGACTTTTGAAGTATTCAGAAATTTTTGGTAAAAAAGATTATGGATTCCCATTTTTAAAATTGTATGAAAACTATAATATGAAAGATGTTGCGCTAATTTGTAACTATGAGAAAAAGCATAGTGCCTTTAGAGGAAGTGGATTACTGCCAAATGGTGATGATTATTTCCTGTTTGTTGAGTTGCATAAAGATGAGGATATAAAAGAAAGTATAAAATATAATGATAAGATATTGGATAGATATCACTTCCAATGGGAGAGTCCAAACTCAACAAAAGTTGAGAGTGAGAGAGGGCAAAATATAGTTAGAAATAGAGAACGTGGAATAAATTTACATATATTTTTAAGAAAGATTAAAGAGATTGATGGAGAGATTCAACCATATATCTATATTGGAAAAGGTAACACTGTAGATTATAGTGGTGAAAAACCAATTAGAACAAAGTTGAAGTTAGAAAATCCACTTTCAAAAGAGATGTATGTTGAGTTGACAGAAAGAGTAGAGCGTTACTTAGAAGTCGCTGAAAAGAAAGAGTTGGAGAATAGGAGAGAGATATGAAAAAAACTATCTATGTGGTAGGTGCAATTTTAGAAAATCAGAATGGTGAGATATTTTGTGCTATGAGACCAGAGGATAAGACATTTCCTGGACTATGGGAGTTTCCTGGTGGTAAGATAGAGGAGGGGGAGGACCCGAAAGAGGCTTTGAGAAGAGAGATAGAGGAAGAGCTAAATATCTCTATTAAAGTTGGTAAAGTATTCGATGTGGTAGAAAAGGAGTATGAAAAGTTTATTATAAATCTAACTACTTACAGTTGTGATATTTTAGATTTTACTGACTTTGAGTTAGTTGAACACCAAGAGTTTAGATGGTTAAAAAGAGAAGAGTTGCAAAAATTAGAGTGGGTACCAACAGATATTCCCACGCTAGAAAAGTTAGTAAAAGGTGAAAAAGAGCTTAAAAATATCTCTATTTTTAAAGTGGATAAAGGGGCTTTGAGTACAAAAGAGATAGAGGTTTTGGTGAGACCTAAAAGTTTGATTTTGAACGTTATCGCTTTTGGTGAGTGGAATAAAGAGGTTGTCAAAACGAGAGAAGAGTTAGAGGAAAAACTAGATAGTTATGGAGTAAGTAAAACTTCGAAAGAGGCTGTGTGTAAAAAGTTAAATCAATTGAATTCTAGAATATAGAAAAAGGGCTATTGAAATAATAGCCCTTTTAAATTAATACTTATATCTAGATATAGCATGGTGGAACTGAGGAAGAAAATCCCAGTTTTCTCTAATGATTTCGTCAAACATTGTTTTTACTTGATTACCACTATTAACAAGAGGATTTAAAGTTAAAGCGTGTAAAGCTTTTCCATAATTTCCAGTAACAGCAGCTTCTATAGTCATCTCTTCAAATGATTTCATAAGCTGTAAGATTCCTCTAGCTTCAACAGGCATAGGATCTTGAGGGAATGGCTTGATACCATATCTATAAACTCTAGCAGTAACTTCAACAGCACAGTTATCAGGTAAGCAATCAATAACACCATTATTTTTAGTTGAAACAACAATTACAGTACCTTTATCATTATAAATAGAGTTAATTAACTCACAAGCAGCATCAGAATAATACTGTCCACCTCTTTGCTCTAACTGTTTAGGTTTAATATTTAAGTTAGGGTCTTTATATAATTCGAATAACTCATTTTCAACAACTTTAACTTGCTCTCCTCTAGTTCCTTTTCCAGATTTAATATCTGCAACCTGTGCTCTTAACATCTCATCAGTCATATAGTAATATCTGTGGTATCCACAAGGAATCATACCTAAATCCATAATTTGATCCTTTAACCAAGGCTCTTTTGTTCTTAGGTTTGCAGGAGTGTTTTCGATATCAGCTAAAACTCCAGCCACAGCTTCTTTAGTTTTATCTACACCATTGTGTAAAACTTTTCTTCCCCAGAAGAAGTGATTTAATCCTCCACAGATTAGTTCAACCTCTTCATCTTTAGCTTTTAATGCGTCAACTACAGATTTTCTAACTCCGATAGGAACATTACAAAGACCAGCTATTTTGATATTTGGATAATATTTTATAACAGCTTCAGTAACCATTCCACTAGGATTAGTGAAGTTAACAAGCCAAGCGTTAGGACAAAGTTCAGTTATGTCTTTACAAATATCTAAAATTACAGGAATTGTTCTTAAAGCTTTAGTAAATCCACCAGCTCCATTTGTTTCTTGCCCAATCATTCCATATCTTAAAGGAATTCTTTCATCTCTGATTCTAGCTTCTAAAAGTCCAACTCTGAATTGAGTTGTAACGAAATCAGCATCTTTTAAAGCTTCTCTTCTATCTAAAGTAAGGTGGATATCAAATTTACCTTTTAATCCAGCTTGTTCAACCATTCTTTTAGCTAAATTTCCAACAATCTCTAATTTTTCTTTACCCTCTTCAATATCTACTAGCCAAAGCTCACTAACAGGTAACTCTTTATATCTTTTAATAAAACCTTCAATAATTTCAGGAGTATATGATGATCCCCCACCAATTGTAACTATTTTTAATCTCTTATCCATAATATTTCCTCCAAGTTTTATTTTTTTATTTTATAGATTTCAATTAATATCTTCAATTTTTAAATTGTTTCAAACTCTCCAATCTCTTCTTCATCCTTTTTTGCTTCTTGTTCAAAAGACCATTCCTCTTTTACTTTTTGAGCATCATATATTTTAAAGAATGGATAGTAAATAACACAAGATATAAGGACAACAACAGTTCCAATAACAGCTCCAGAAATATGTCCACCAGTAACTAAGAAACCATAGATAGGAGCGGGTAAAGTCCAAGGAACGTTAATTCCATTTGTAAGAGCAATAAATCCAAATTTCATTCCGAAATACGTTATAGTTGTAGTAACTAAAGGTGCAACGATAAAAGGAATAATTAAAATAGGATTCATAACAATTGGCGTACCAAAAATAATTGGTTCGTTGATGTTAAATATACCTGGGCCGAAAGACATCTTTCCTATCTCTTTAAGCTGCTTACTTTTTGCAAAGAATGCCATAAAGAAAGTTAAACCTAATGTCATTCCAGAGCCACCTAATTTAGATGCTAAGAATACAAAAGTACTTCCAGAGATATTAGGAATAGCTTCTCCAGCTTGGAAAGCGATTCTATTTTGATCCATCATTCCCAACCAAATAGGAGTCATAACAGAACCAACAATATTAGGACCGTGTAATCCCATTGACCAAAGTAGCTGTGCTGCAAGTACAGCTAAGAATGTTCCAATGAAAGATCCACCTAGAATAGTTAGCGGCTTTCCAATTATAGCTATAATAAAGTTATGAATATGATCAAACGGTGTAACTTCAAAAATAATTCTTAAAGTTAAACCAGATAATATAACTAGCATAGCTGGAATAATAGCAGAGAAAGATTTACTAACAGCAGGAGGAACAGAATCTGGCATTTTGATAACTAAATTCTTTTCTACTGCAAATTTAACAATTTCAGTAGTAGAAAGACCGGTTAAAATAGCCACAAAAATTCCTTTACTTCCAATTAAATCTAAATCAATTCCTTTAACATTTAAAACAATATCGCTATATTTATGAGCAATATTAAATGGAGTTAAAAGTAGGAATGCAGTTAAAGATATAGCGGCACAAGATAAAGGGTCAACCTTTCTTCTTTCAGCCAGTCTATAAGCAACTCCAATAGCAATAAATAAAGCCATAATATCAAAAGTAACTTGTACTGGATATAAAATTCTAGCTTTCCAAAGCGGTCCAAATACGCTACTCATAAATTCAGGATAACCTGGGATAGGTAAAAAACCGAAAATTAAAAATATAGATCCAACAATAAGTAGTGGCATTGATAAAGTAAGTCCATCTCTAACAGATTGAATATGTGTCTGTGATGAAATTTTCATAGCTATAGGTAAAAAATGTTTTTCTAAAATATTATTTAAACGATCCATTGCAGCCATATGTATACCTCCGATTATTTTAAGTGATTTAGTGCATCTTCAAGAACTTTTTTTCCATTCATAGTTCCGTAGTCCATCATGTTTATAACTTCTACTCGTTTGTTGTGTTCTTTAGCGATTAAATTAAGTTCATCTTGCTTAAATCTAACTTGAGGCCCTAAAAGAAAGATATCATATATAGGTAATTTATCTATAAATTTTTCTACAGGGCAGGCTTCGATTTCTACTTTGATTCCTTTCTCTTTAGCAGAGTTTTTCATTTTTGTAACAAGTAAGCTCGTTGACATTCCAGCAGCACATAATAGTAATATTTTTTTCATAAAGTTAAACCTCCTAAAAAATTTATTTGACGTCTTATTGTCACAATGATACGATATCTAAAAAATAATGTCAAATTTCGAACTAAAGTCTCTGTTTTTCGCTTTAATTGTATAAAAATATGGAAAAAAGTGATAAAATTTAGTGATAAATACAAAAAAGTACACTATTGAAAAAGAGAGATAACAATTTTCGTTATTTTTAAAAAGGGGAGAGTGTGAAATTTTTATGAAAAATAAATATTTTTTGGAATTTTCGTCACAACTATTGAAAGAGGAAAAGATAATTTTAAAACTTTTAATAGAGAAGTACTTAAAAAAAGAGAAGCTAGAGTTTTTTTTAGATGAAATTGAGATACCTAAATTGAGAAATTGTAAGAAAAATTTTATAGAAAGACTTGGTAAAAAAGGGGTATTTTTTATAGAGCAAGATAAAGAAAAGATTTATTGTCCATTTTTTAATTGTATAATTTTTCAAAAGGATTCATTTAAGGTTAGCTTAAACTCAGAGTTTGTAGACTATTTAATAAATAAAGAAAAAGTTTTTAAATACTCATTAAGAGAAGCAATGTTTTTAAAAAATATATTTTCAATTGAATTTTTTTATAAAGTGTTAAAAACAAATATTTTAAAAAATACATTAGAGATTGATGTGGAAAAATTTAAGGAACTGATATCAATTGAAAGTTACTCGAGATTGTATGATTTAAAAAGATTTGTATTAACTCCATTAATTGAGGATATAAATAAAAATACAGATTTTAATATAGGATTTACAGTAAAAAAGACAGAGGAGAATTGGAGTATAGTATTTAATATTCAAAACTCTAAAGTTGAAACATTGAAAATATATACAAAGTTATTTTTAAAATTATATAAGAATCATATAGTAGATAAAAAAAAGGTAGCTTATCTATTATTTGATGCTATGAGTTTACATAATTATGACTATGTAAAAGCTAAGGTATTATTCACTATAAAAAATAAAAAGAAGTATGGACTAAATTTTGATAGTTTATTAGAAGGGGTTTTATGTGATAAAATTGGAGAGTTTTATGTTTTGTTAAAAAGCAGTGAAATCGAAGCTCAAAATATAGATGTTTTTAGAAAAATTGTACATAGAGAGATTCATCCTCTTAATTTTCCAGAGATAAGTACATTGGATTATAATACAAACTTAGCAAAACAGTTATTTTCAATTAAAGCAGAAAAGCCATTAGAAATTATAAGTGAGAATTTGAAGTTAGAGCTTCTATTTAATCCTGCTGGAAATTCGAAAATAGATATTTATTTAAAGTATAGAAAATAGAAAGGATGTTCATATGAATAGTTTAGAAAAGAAGATAATACTCACAATATATAAAATAGGACCGACGTTTATATCAAAGTTGGCCAATAGAATTTTAGAGAATCAAAATGATGTGAGAGATACTGTTAAAAAATTAGTTTTAGAAAAAGTTCTTCAAAGAGTGCAAAATGTAATGGTGAACTATAAAACGAAAGAGAATAATGTTGTAACAAAACATAGAAATCATACCTACTTTGAGCTGACAAAGCTAGGTGAAAAAGTAGCAAAAGAGATGCAATTTGATGAGGAGCTAGAAGTGAGAGAAGCTTTCAAAACTTATAATAAAGCTCTTCAAAATAGTTTAGATAACTCTACAGTTTCAGTTGAAAAAAGAGTGTATTGTGTTATAGATTTTCCATACTCTCAGGAATCTGCGGTAAAAATAGTTTTAGAAGATAGTTTTGAAATCTTATCAAAAGAGTACGGCTCAACAATAACTCTTCGTGGTGAGATACTAGAGATTCAAAGAGAACAGTTAGCTAAATTAGAGAATATAGTTATAATATAAAGAAATAAAAGTAGAAAAAACAAAAAGTTGACACTAGAATAAACGTATGGTATTCTAATCATGAAATCGATATCATAAGAGGTGAAAAAATGGCTACAATAAAAGATGTTGCCAAGTTAGCTGGACTATCAATAACAACGGTATCTAGATACTTAAATAACCATCCATATATAACCGAGGAGAAAAGAGAGAGTATCCAAAGAGCTATGGAGGAACTAGACTATGTTCCAAGTTCAGTAGCAACAACTCTGAGATCTAATAAAGGAAAGATGATTGGGATTCTAGTTTCTAGAATAACAAACCCATATTTTTCATACCTTATAGATGCAGTGGAAAAAGAGGTAAAAGCAAATGGCTATACACTTTTAATAGTTCAAACTTATGACGATAAAGGTGCAGAGTTAAAGATGTTTGAGATGTTAAAACAAAAGCTCATAAATGGAATTATCATGTGTTCAATAGAGTGCAGCGATATGATTGATATCTACTCGAAGTATGGACCTATTGTTGTTTGTAATCAAAGAGTTGAAAGTAAAGAGGCTCATCAGATAACAACAGACCAAGAGGGGATAACATCTGAAGCTATAAAGTATCTTTTCTCAAAGGGAAAAAGAAAGATAGCTTATTGTACTGGAGGAACTTTTAGTGAAAAGGGACACGGAACTTTAAGAAATAAAGGGTTTAAAAGTGCTATGAAAGAGTTATCGCTAGAGATAGATTCAAGAGTTATTTTTGAAAATATCCATACAGTAGAGGATGGGTATATGGTAGCTCAAAACCTTTTAAGAAATGAAAAATCAGTTTGGCCAGATGCTATATTCACAGGAAGTGATGAGGTAGCGAGTGGAGTTATAAACTATCTTATGAGAAATGGTAAAAAAGTTCCAGAGGATATTGCAGTTATGGGATTTGACAACCAACCATTTTCAAGTATGACAGCAGTTCCTATAACAACAGTTGAACAACCTTTAGAAGCACTTGGAAAAGAAGCTGCAAGAATGATGATGAGTTTACTCAATAAAGAGGTCTACAAAGTAAAAAAAGATAAATTAGTTTTAAAAATAGTTGAGAGAGAGTCTGTATAAACAGATTTTCTTTTTATGACAATATGAAATCGATATCATACATATAAATTTTTATATAATATATAGTAGAAAAAAATTAAAACATATAGGAGGAGAAAGTGTTAGAAAAGATTTGGTGGAAAGAAGAGGTTATATATCAGATATACCCAAAAAGTTTTTACGATAGCAACTGTGATGGAGTTGGAGATCTAAAGGGTATAATTGAAAAGTTAGATTATCTAGAGGAGTTAGGGGTAACATCACTTTGGATATGTCCAATATTTAAATCACCTATGATTGATAATGGCTATGATATTTCAGACTACGTGGGGATACATGAAGAGTTTGGAAGCATGGAGGATTTGGATGTTTTAGTTCAAAAGTGTAAAGAGAAAAATATGAAAATACTTTTAGATTTAGTTGTAAATCACACATCTCATGAGCATGAGTGGTTTAAAAAAGCTTTAGAAAATCCAAAGGGTGAGTTTGGGGATTACTATATTTTCAAAGAGGGGAAAGATGGTAAAGTTCCGAATAACTGGAGGTCTATATTTGGTGGAAGCGTTTGGGAGCCAGTTCCAAACTTTGAAAATTTATATTACTTCCATACTTTCCATAAAGGGCAGCCAGATTTGAATTGGGAGAATCCAAAGCTTCGTAGAGAGATATATGATATGATAAATTGGTGGTTAGATAAAGGAATAGGTGGATTTCGTATAGATTCTATCACATTTATAAAAAAGGATTTAGATTTCTTAGATTCGCCAGTTGATGGTGGAGATGGACTGAGCAGCGTAAAACATAAAGCACGTAACCGTCCGGGGATAGAGGAGTTTTTATTTGAATTGAATAGAGAAACATTTGAAAAATATGAGTGTGTAACAGTGGGAGAAGCCCCGGGGGTTCCATATGAACAATACGACCAGTATATAGGAGAGGGAGGATATTTTAATATGATATTTGACTTCAAATATGCTGATATAGATGTTGAAAATGGAAGCGAGTGGTTCAGAAGAACAAACTGGAAAAGTGAGCAGTTTAAAGAGAGAATATTTAAAAGTCAGGAAGTTTTCGAAGAGACTGGTTGGGGAGCAAACTTCTTAGAAAATCATGATCAACCTCGTTCAGTATCAAAGTTTATAAGAGATGAAAAATATAGAAACCATATCGGAGCAAAGGCTTTGGCAGCTTTATTCTTCTTTTTAAAAGGAACACCATTTATATATCAAGGGCAGGAGTTAGGAATGGAGAACTTCACTCGTAAATCGATAGATGAGTTTGATGATGTTTCAAGTATAGATAACTTCCATCGTTCAATGTTAGAGGGATATTCAGAGGCAGAGGCGCTAAACTTTGTAAACAAACGTTCAAGAGATAATGGTAGAACTCCTATGCACTGGGATAGTTCAAAGTTCTCAGGATTTACAAAAGGAGATAAAACTTGGCTAGGATTAGCTGATTGTAAAGAGATAAATGTAGCAGACCAGTTAGAGGATAAAGAATCTGTATTTAACTTCTATAAAAAGATGATAAAATTAAGACAAAATTCAGAATACTCAGAAAAACTTATATATGGAAAGTTTGAAAGAATTGAAACAGAAGAAGACTTAATAGCATACAAACGTGGAGAAAATATTGTATCTATAACTAATCTGGGAAGCTCAAAGGGTGAGGTTGAGATAACGGTAAAAGATATATTATTAAATAACTATGAAACTTTAGAGATTAAAGAGGAGAGAATAGTTTTAGAGCCATATCAAACAATTTTAGTAACAAAAGGGGAGTAAGAGATGAAGGAGAAAATAGAGTTAAAAATAGCTCAGTCTATTTTAAATATTGTGGGGAAAGAGAATATTTTATCAATGACACACTGTGCAACGAGATTACGTTTGCAAGTAAAGGATAGAGAGAGTATAGATGATTCATCTATCCAAGAGATAGAGGGAGTTAAAGGTGTATTTTACACTGCAGGACAGTACCAAATAATTTTGGGCTCGGGAGTTGTAAATAGAGTTTATGGACTTTTAATGGATGAACACTCTTTTGCAGAATCAAGTAAAGCTGAGATGGAGTTAGAGGGTGGAAATAAACTTCAAAGAGCTATAAGAAATGTAGCTGATATCTTTGTTCCAATTATTCCAATCATAGGTGCAACAGGGCTATTTTTAGGACTGAAGGGTGTACTTTTAAATAACTTGGTTTTAGGAATGTTTGGACTAGCTCAAGACAGTATTCCACAGTGGCTTTTAGCTATGAATACAGTTTTAGCAGATACAGCATTTGCCTTTTTAACAGCATTTATATGCTGGTCGACATTTAAAAAAATGGGTGGAATGCCAATTATAGGATTTCTGATAGGACTTATGTTGGTTTCACCAGCTTTACCAAATGCGTATGCAGTAGCTTCGGGGGATGCTACACCTATTATGGCATTTGGATTTATTCCACTTGTTGGATATCAAGGGTCAATTCTAACAGCACTGATTACAGGGGCTATCGGTGCTACTTTAGAGAAAAAGTTTAGAAAGATTATGCCAAACTCGATGGATTTGATATTCACTCCATTTTTAGTTATAGCGATATCTGTGATAACAGCTCTATTTATTTTAGGACCGTTTGTTCATGCTATCGAAGCTGGAGCTATCTCAATGATTATTATGTTTTTAAAACTACCTTTAGGAATTGGGGGATTACTATTAGGAGTTTTATATCCAATCTGTGTTATGACAGGAATGCACCATGTATTTATAATGGTTGAGACATCACTTTTAGCTACAACAGGGTTCAATCCACTAATAACTGTTTGTGCTATGTATGGATTTGCAAACGCAGCTGTGTGTTTAGCTTTAGGGTTGAACTATAAAAAATCATCACAAAAAGCAGCAGCAGTTTCAGCAACAACAACTCAACTTTTAGGAGTGAGTGAGCCTGCTTTATTTGGTGTTGTTATGAGAGAGGGAACAAAGGCTATCGGAGTTTTACTTTTAAGTTCTGGTATAGGTGGGATGCTACTTTCAATGCTGGGAATAAAAGCTAATAGCTATGGATTAGCGGTGCTATTATCTCCACTGATGTATATGTATAACTCGTTCCAACTCACAGTTTATATTGCAATAGGAGTTTTCACATTCCTATTGGCATTCCTATTGACAAAGATGTTTGTAGTGAAAAAAGACTAAAAAAAGCTCTAGGGATTTTGATATCCCTAGAGCTTTTTCTTAAAATATACTATTTAAAATATATCGTTTAATCTATAGTTAATAAGATCTATTTTAGCCCCCGCAATAAATCTATTTAAATCTTCTAGATGAGATAACAAACTCTCTTTACTAGGTCCACCTAAGGACTTTCTTTTTTCAACACACGTTTTAATAGATATATTTTCATATATATCCCCGTTAAAAATATATGAAAACTCTTTGTACTTCTCTAAAGAAAGAGTTTCTAGGTTCAGATTATTTTGAATACAATAGCTCACAATTGCCCCCGTTATTTTGTAAGCCTCTCTAAAACTCATTCCTCTCACTGTCAGATAGTCAGCAACATCAGTCGCATTTATAAAACCATCATTACATGCTAAAAGTAAAACCTCATCTTTCACTTTTAGAGTTTTAACCATTCCAATAAACACCTGTAAACATCCTTTGACAGTGTCTACAGCATCAAAGAAAGCCTCTTTATCCTCTTGCATATCTTTATTGTATGCCAAAGGAATCCCTTTCATAGTAGTTAAAAGTGCCATTAAATCCCCGTAAACTCTACCAGTTTTCCCCCTAACAAGTTCGGCTGCATCTGGATTTTTCTTTTGTGGCATGATACTACTTCCTGTTGAGAAAGAGTCACTTAATTCAATATATCCATAGTCATTTGAGCTATAGATTATAATTTCCTCTGAGAATCTAGAAAGGTGCATCATAATAATAGAAAGTCCTGACATAATCTCAATCAGATAATCTCTATCACTAACTCCATCTAAAGAGTTTAAAGTAGGTCCTTTAAAACCTAGAATTGCAGCTGTAAACTCTCTATCTATAGGATAAGTTGTTCCTGCAAGAGCAGCACTTCCAAGAGGAGAGAAATCCATAAGCTCAGCAGCATTTTCTAGACGCTTGAAGTCTCTTTTAAACATCTCTGAATATGCAAACATATAGTGTCCAAAAGAGATGGGTTGAGCTTTTTGAAGATGAGTAAACCCAGGCATATACGTCTCAAAGTTTTTCTCACCAAGCTCTGTTGTAACCTCAATCAACTCTAAAAGAAATGATTGAATCTTTTTAACTTCATCCTTTGCAAAGAGTCTCATATCAACTGCAACTTGGTCGTTTCTGCTACGTCCAGTATGTAGCTTTTTTCCAACATCCCCTATTCTATCAATTAGAATTTTCTCAATATTCATATGGATATCTTCGTAAGTTGTAGAAAACTCAACTTCACCTCTTTCAATACTTTCTAAAATTTCGATTAAAGTTTTCTCTATAAGCTCCCCATCCTCTTTTGAAATAATCTCCATTTTAGATAGTCCTCTGACATGAGCTATACTTCCCATAATGTCATATCGATATAGTCTTTTATCAAAGTGTATCGACGAGTGAAAATCTAGGATTAAATCACTTGCTGCTTCTTTGAATCTTCCTGAAAAGTACTGCATTTTTCATCTCCCTTAAAACATTTTTGTGTAATTAACTTTATACCAATTAAAATCAAAATCTGTGCAATGATAGCAAATATTATTAAGTAACTGTTTTCAGTGAAACCACCTATTAAAAACACAGTTACTGCTAAAGCTGCATTTATAAGAGCATATGGAGTCTGAGTTTTAACGTGGTCTATATGGTCACAACCAGCTCCAGCAGATGAAAGGATAGTTGTATCTGAGATTGGAGAAACATGATCTCCAAAAAGTCCACCTGAAAGAATAGCTCCTATCGTAACGTAAAGCGGAGCGTTAAAAGTCAAAGCCATAGGAATAATAAGAGGTATCATAATACTAAAAGTTCCCCATGAGCTCCCAGTTGAAAACGAAATCACAGCTCCAAATAAAAATGCTATAGCTGGAATGAATCCAGAGTTTATATCTAGTGATTTTAAGAAACTGATTAGAAATTGGTCAGCTCCTAAATCTTTATTGATAACCCCTAAAGACCAAGCCAAAATAAGGATTATAATAATCTCACTCATCTTTTTCATACCGTTCATGTAGATTGAGAATATCTCTTTAAAAGTTTTAGATTTATAAAACAGCATCAGACCCATAAGAACTAAAGCAGCATATAGATATCCACTTGTAAGAGCGGCTCTGAAAGCTCCCCCAGAAACTCTAGAAGTTATAAATGAAACTCCCAGCATTGAGAAAAGTGTTCCAAGTAAAACAAGGATTGGCAACCAAACAAAAGAGCCACGAGCATTTTCAACACGATACTTTGAGTTATCCAGTGTTGTTTCATTTTCAGCAACCTCGCTTTCTAAAGAGAGATTATCTTCAAAAGTTTTCATAGGTCCAAAATCTAACTTCAAAAGAGTCAGAGTTGGAATTATAGTTAAAGCTAGCAGTGGATATATGTTAAAAGGTATCGACTTTATAAAACTTTCGTAGTCTGAAAGATTCAGATTTAAAAGCTCAAACTCTTTTTGAAGCAATCCAATTATGAAAACTCCCCATCCAATAAATGGTACTAAAACGGCAACTGGTGATGAAGTTGAATCTAAAATGAAAGCTAGTTTCTCCTTAGATATTTTCAATCTTTTGAAAAATGGATTGAAGATAGGTCCTACAATTAGAGGGGTCCCCAAATCAGAGAAAAATATCATAATCCCTGTGAAATATGCAAGAAGCTGAGCTTTTCTCTTTGAGTTGATAGAGTTTTTAAAACTTTCAGCAAAAGCGTAAGCTCCTCCAGACATCATCATAAGTTCAATAAATCCACCTATAAAAATCATAAGCACAATAACCCCAGCATTGTAGCTATCTGTAAGCTGATTTATAAAGTATTTACCAACTAGAACCTTTGTAGTCTCTAGGGGATTGTAGTTGTTTAAAATAAAAATTCCACAGAATACACTGGAAAAAAGTGACAAAACTACGTTTTTAGTTTTGATTGATAAGAAAACTGCAATTAAAATTGGAACGATAGATAAAACCCCGAATGAAACCATTTTTTAAATCCTCCTGTATTTTAAAAATACTACCCCAAAAGAAAAGGCATACCAAAAATGGTATGCCGTAGAGAACTTAACTAAGTTAATAAGCGTATTGTTATGGCAGCGTCACAATACTTAATTCACAGGATCATAACATCTACGCCGTCGGCCTTAGGCTCCGTATATGGAAGTGAACTAACCTCTATTTTGTTTTATTAGATGTGAGTATACTACATAATCACTACAGTTGTCAATTTTTTTTACAAAATATTAACTTACTGAAGATTGATTAGAACTCCAATTACCATGAAGATTGAACCTAAAAGGAATAAAACTCCCTGGAATTTAATTTGTAACTTTGCCCAAACTCCCCACTCAATCTTAGCAATTCCTAAAATCGCCATTAGAATTCCAGAAGTAGGAACAAACATATTTGTAAATCCATCTCCCAATTGGAAAGCTAGAACAGCAACTTGTCTAGGAACACCAACTAAGTCAGCTAAAGGTGCCATGATTGGCATCGTAAGTGCAGCTTGTCCCGATCCAGATACAACGAAGAAGTTGAATGTAGATTGGAAGAAGTACATAGCTATTGCTGATAAAGAAGCGTGTAGTTGACTTAAAACTCCAGCTACAGAGTTAAGAACAGTGTTTAAAACTGTAGGTGTTCCAGCATCTACTCCACCTAAAACTAAAACGATACCTTTTGCCATTCCAACAACTAAGGCAGCTCCGATTAACTCCTCGGCTCCTTTTCTGAAAGATGTCGCGATATCATTAACAGTCATATCGTTTAAGTTGAATATAACTCCAATTATTCCAGAGATAATACCCATAATTGTGAATTGAGCAGCGATTTCAGGAAGGTAGTAACCATGTAAAACAACTCCCCAAACAATCCAAGACATCCCTAAGAATATCGTTAAAAATACTAACTTATGTCCAAACTTGAATTCTAAATCCTCTGCTTCATCAGCTTTAAAGTCATCTCTAAAGAATTTATCAGTCTCGTAAGATATTGATAACTCAGGGTTAGCTTTAACTTTTTTAGCGTAGTTCATAGTGTAAACAATTCCAAATGTCGTAAAGAATATCCACATAGCTATTCTAAACATAGCTCCTGAAAGTACTGGAACTCCTGCAACTCCTTGAGCTATAGCCACACTGAATGGATTCATCCAAGAAGTAGCAAAACCAATTTGAGTTGAGATGTAACACATAAAGATTCCAGTGATAGAGTCATAACCCATTCCAACAACGATAGGAATTAATATCATAGCAAACGGGATAGCTTCCTCTCCCATACCAAATACAGCTCCACCAAGAGAGAACAGTAGAAACACTAAAGGAATCAATAGTACCTCAGATCCTTTTGTTTTTTTAATCATATTTAAAATTCCAGCTTCAACAGCTTTAGTTTTTAAAATAATACCGAAAGCTCCACCTGTAATCAGAATGAAAGCGATAATTCCAACAGCAGTTCCCCACTTATCTCCACTAACAAGACCTTCGAAGATATAGTTAGTTATACTCATCTCTCCACCAGCAGCAAATAAAGGAACTCCTTTGATAAGTGGCTTTCCAAGCTCATCTAAAGCATAGGCAAAACTTCCAGGAACAGGAACTGTTCTAGTTTTCATACCAGCTTCAGTAGCATATTGAATTTTCTCCATAGTAAAGCTTCCAACTGGTATAAGATACGTCAGTAAAGCAGCAAAAATAACTACGAAAAAGATAATGACATAGGTATCAGGTATTCTGATTTTTTTCTTCATTTCGATTTTCCTCCTAAAAAATTATGTATAGTTTTATGTTTTAAGAAAAAGTATACTATGAATTTACTCTTAGTGTCAACACTAAAAAGACAGCGATATGTTTTATTTTTTAGTACGAAAGTATTTTATTTTAATAAAGTTCTTTTACAAAGAACAAAAGTACTAAATTTTAGTAAAAAAACTGTTGTATTTTATTTTTTTATGTGTTATTATTCTTAAAAATAAAAATTAATTTTCAAAAAGGACGGTGATAATTATGAGTAACGAAAGAGGTAATTGGGGATCGAGTGTAGGATTTGTATTGGCAGCTGCAGGGTCAGCTATTGGACTTGGAAATTTATGGAAGTTTCCATATTTAGCAGGAAAGAATGGTGGAGGAGCGTTTGTGCTTGTCTATTTAACACTGATAGTAATCTTAGGATTCTCTTTAATGCTAGGAGAGATGGCTATAGGTAGAAGAGGAAAATCAGATGCCTTCGGTTCATATAACAACATTAAAAAGGGTTGGGGATTCGTAGGAATATTTGGAATTTTATGTTGTTTTATTATCTATTCGTACTACGTAGTTATCGCTGGGTGGATTGTAAAATATATCGGTATGTTTATTAGAGGGGGGTTAACAGAGGATCCAGTGACGACATTCGGAAACTTTATTTCGTCTGGAACTTCACCTATAGTATATAGCTTCATTGTAGTAATCGTAACGGCATTAATTGTTTTAAAAGGTGTATCTGGTGGAATTGAAAAAGCAAGTAAAATAATGATGCCAGTATTGTTTGTATTTATGTTAGTTATTGTTGCAAGATCAGTAACTCTTCCAAATGCGATGGAAGGAATTAAATATTTCCTTAAGCCTGATTTCTCACAGATAACTCCTGCAGTTGTAATAGCAGCTCTAGGACAGGTATTTTTCTCACTAAGTTTAGGTATGGGTGCTATGATAACTTATGGTAGTTACTTACCTAAAGATACGAACCTTGTAAAAAGTGCGTTCTGTATCCCAGTGCTAGATACACTTATTGCTCTTTTAGCAGGACTTGCTATCCTACCAGCAGTTTTCTCATTTGGTTTAGAGCCAACAGCTGGACCGGGATTAATCTTTATAACTTTACCAAAAGTGTTTGCTTCAATGCCTTTTGGAAATGTATTTGGAATTATATTCTTCTTACTAGTTTTATTTGCTGCACTTACATCAACAATGTCTTTACTAGAGGTTGTAGTATCGTTTGTTGTGGATCAAATGAAATTGGATAGAAAGAAAGCTACGTTCTTAGTGAGTGCTGTAATAGCAGGATTTGCAATTCCAAACTCACATTCGTTTGGACCGATGGCAGAGTTAAATGTATTCTTTGGAATGAATTTCTTTGATTTTTTAGGATACTTAACAGATAATATTTTACTTCCAGTTGGAGGGTTATTACTTTGTGTATTTATCGGATTTGTTTGGGATAAAGAGGATCTTAAAAATGAGATTACAAACAACGGAGAGGTTTCATTCCCACTGTTCTCGGCTTGGATGATTGGAGTTAAATACTTAGGAATTCAACTATTATCACTGATTTTACTTGGAGCAGTTGGAGTAGCTGGAAAAGGTATAAACTACTCGTTGATAGCAATCTTTATGTTACAAGTTTTATTCGATGTGTTAGAGAATAAAAAGAGATCAAAATCAGCAGCCTAATATGTTTTTTATATAAAAGTGAATACCAAAAAAGCACAGATATCAATCTGTGTTTTTTTGTTTGTGTATAAAGTTATACGCAGCTCCAATAAGATTGGCATCATTTTCAAAAAGAGCTTTTTGGATAAATGGTTTCTCAACTTTATCACCTAAAGAGTCGTAGAAATCATCTAAAGTTTTCAAAAGATTTTTCAAAAATAGTGGGTTTGAACTGATTCCTCCACCGATGATGATGGTTTCAGTATCAAAAGCACACTGAAGATTGTATATCCCTTTTACAAGATTTAGATAATAGCTATCTAAAAGAGTCTTAATATCTGGGTGATTAGTTAAATCTAAATCAAAAAGAGTGATTCCATCTAAATCTGAATTTTGTGTTATCTCTTTAGCTCTTTGAACCAATGAGATTGTAGAGCAAAGAGAGCTCCAAGTTTTATTGCCATCTAAAACCATATAACCGAACTCCCCACTTTGGAAGGTTTTTCCATTGATTAAAGTTCCATTTTGAATAACTGCTCCCCCAACTCCAGAACCTAAAACTAAAGAGACTATACTCTCAAATCTTTTTCCATTTCCCATCCAGAACTCAGCTAAAGCCGAGCAGTTTCCATCATTTTCTATATGAACAGGAAGATTGAAAACATCTTCGAATGTTTTAACAATTTCAAAGTTATGAATATATTCAATAGCACTTACTCCTCTTATAACTCCATCTTTTGAATCTACGGCTCCAGGTGAACTAATTGAAACTCCAACTGGTGAAAACTTAGTTAATGACTTTAGAATAGAAACCATAGAGTTTAAAAGTGTCGAGAAAGAATCTTTTGGAGTTGGAAAAGAGTCTTTGAAAAGAATCTCACCTAAAAAGTTTACAACACCATATTTAACACTTGAACCACCCAAATCAAAAACAACAATATTTTTCATAAAATCCTCCTGTACAACTGTTTTCGTAAACGTTTCCGGAAACATATTTAAAAAAAATTCTCATCAAGAGAATATTTTTTTTGTCGATTTTCTTTCAATCAATTTTGGTTTGAAAACTATATTAACAGCTTCATCTTTCTCTTCAATCATGGAGAATAAAACATCTACAGCTTTTTCCCCCATAGCTTGGAAATCTTGAAGAACTGTTGTTAAGCTTGGAGATAGAAAAGCTCCCACATCAAACCCATCATATCCAACTAGTGAGATATCATCAGGAATTTTAAGACCCTTTTCCTCGATAGCTTTCATAGCACCTATAGCCATAAGATCACTCGAAGCTATAATAGCTGTTGGCTTTTCATCTAATTCCAACAACTCTTTAGCTGCAGTATAACCACTTTTCAATCTGAAGTTTCCCTCTTTTACAAACTTTTCTTTATAAAGATTTAAATAGTTCATTCTTTTGTAAAAAGGCATAAATCTATCTTTTGAGCATTCGATAAAATCTGGACCTTTTATAAAAGCAATATCTTTATGATTTAATTCAAAAAGGTGATCTAAAATAGAGTTAACTCCATATTCGTTATCAGAACCTATATATGATATGTTTTTTCCAGATACTCTTTTCTCTAGGATAACTGTTGGAATATCTATATTTCTAAGAAGCTCAGTGTTTTCGTCGGTATCTTCTAAACCTATGAAAATTGCTCCTTCAACTTGTCTTTCAGAACAGATATCGATATATTTTTTCTTATCTTTTAAGTCGCTATCTACTGAGAAGATTATAAGATCGTAGTTTTTCTGTTTTATTTTATCAAGAATAACTTCAACATATTTAAAACCAGTGTTCTCCTCACTGTTGATATGTTCTCTAGAAAGGAAAAAGACCCCGATGGTATTACTTTTTTTATTTACTAATCTTGCAGCGATAGAGTTTTTCTTATAGCCAATCTCTTTTGCAACAGCGTTTACCTTATCTTTTAAGCTTTGGCTGATGTCATGTTTATCATTTAAAGCACGAGAAACTGTTGATGGAGCTATATTTAATCTCTTTGCAATCTCTTTTATACTTGGTTTCATGAATCCCTCCTATGGTTAAAGTTATAATATGAAAAGGTGTTTATGTCAAGTTAATTATATAGATACAACTTATTCAGAACAAATAAAACTAAAAATAAATAAATTGTGTTGACTTTAAGAAAAAAATATAGTAATATCCAATTACGTAAACGTTTCCGTAAAATGCTTACGTAAATATAACTAAATAAAACTAAAAATAGAAAATATAGAGGTGGTTGAAATGGTAAAAATTTTATTAGCATGTAGTGCTGGAATGTCAACGAGCTTGATGGTTAAAAAGATGAAAAAGGTTGCAGATGAAAATGGTTTAGAGGTAGAGATATCTGCTGTTCCTGAATCACAAGCTGAGGGACATTTCGAGAATCTGAACATTTTACTTTTAGGTCCGCAAGTGAAGCATTTAGAAGGAAGAATGACGGAGTTGGCTGATGGAAGATTCCCTGTTCTGACTATCGAAACACAAAAGTATGGAATGATGGATGGTTTAGGCGTATTAAAAGACGCTATAAGAGCCATAAAAGCTTTTAAAAAATAAAAAACTTTGGGGAGAGTGAAAAAGATGAAGGGTATAATGGGTAGTTTTGAAAAGGTGATGATGCCTTTAGCAAGTAAATTGGGATCAAATAGATACTTAAATGTAATTAGAGACGCGTTTATGCTATCTTTCCCACTGACAATATTCGGTTCTATGTTTGTTGTATTGGCAAACTTACCATTCTTAGATAAGTTTTTCAGTCCGGAGGCTTTAAATACATTTAGAGCGGCGATAACACCAGCTATGGAAGGAACACTTTTGATTGCGACTCTGTTTGTAGTTATAGGTCTTGGATACCATCTATCTAAGTCTTATGGGGTGGATGCACTGTTTGGTGCTGCACTAGCTTTAGCTGCCTTTTTAATACTGACACCGTTCTCAATCACAGTTGATGGTGGAACTATTGCAGGGGTTATTCCTCTTGAAAGACTTGGAGCGAAGGGAATGTTTGTGGGTATGTTCACAGGTATATTTGCTACTGAAATCTATAGAAGAGTTATTCAAAAAGGTTGGGTTATAAAGATGCCAGAGGGTGTTCCACCTGCGGTTTCAAAATCATTCTCAGCACTGATTCCAGTATTCTTAACATTGACTGTTTTCATTCTTATGAGAATAGGATTCACAATGACACCATTTGGAAATATCCATGACTTCATTTATACTGTTGTTCAAAAGCCTCTTGTTGCTCTAGGAAGTGGATTGCCAACAACTTTAGTGGCTATATTCTTTATCCAAACTTTATGGTTCTTCGGACTTCACGGACAAATTATTGTAAACAGTGTGCTAGACCCAATTTGGAATACGCTATCTTTAGAAAATTTAGAAGCTTTCCAAAAGGGAGTTGAGCTGCCTCACATAGTTACAAAACAGTTCATCGAAACATTTACTGTGGGTATCGGTGGAACTGGAATGACTTTGGGAGTTGTAGTTTGTATTCTGATGTTTGCAAAAAGTAGACAACTGAAAGAGGTTGGAAAGTTATCTGGTCCAGCGGGGGTATTCAACGTAAATGAACCTATGATATTTGGACTTCCAATTGTGATGAATCCACTTATTCTTATCCCTTGGATAATATCTCCGATTGTGGTTGTAGCTTTCAGTTATATAGTTATGAGACTTGGAATTGTTCCACCACCAACTGGGGTTGCTGTACCATGGACAGTACCTATATTCTTCAGTGGAGTTTTAGCTACAAACTCTGTTTTAGGAGGGGTTTTACAACTGGTAAATTTAGGGATAGTTTCAGCTATCTGGTTCCCATTTGTAAAACTTTTAGATAAACAATACTGTTTAAATGAAAGTATTGTAAAAGATGATTTTGAGATGGATTTAAAAGCTGAGTTTGACAGCTTGTAAAAAATAGAGAAAAAGTTAGCGGGAGGAAAGTGTTATGTATAAGTTTCCAGAGGGGTTTTTCTGGGGAGCTGCCACTTCAGGAGTTCAAAGCGAAGGTAGCAAAAATCAAGTAAATAAATCTATTTGGAATCATTGGTTCCAAATTGAGCCTGAAAGATTTAGTGGTGGAATTGGTCCAGAAGTTGTGTGTGATACGTATAGTAGATTCAAAGAGGATGTAGCTTTGATGAAAGAGATAAACTTCAACTCATTTAGAACATCTATTCAATGGGCTAGATTGATAAAAAACTTTGAAACAGGTGAGGTTTGTGACGACGCTGTTAGATTTTATAACGAGTATATCGATGAGCTGTTAAAAAATGGAATAGAGCCAATAATAAATCTTTACCACTTTGATATGCCTATCGAACTTCAAGAGAGGTATGGTGGATTTGAAAGTAAAAAGGTAGCGGAGCTGTTTGCTCTGTTCTCGAGAAAAGCTTTCGAACTATTTGGAGATAGAGTTAAGTATTGGACTACTTTCAATGAGCCGATTGTTCCTGTTGAGGGTGGATATCTTTACGACTTCCATTATCCAAATAAAAAGGATCCAAAACTTGCTGTCCAAGTGGCATATAACATAATTCTTGCTCACGCTAAGTCTGTGACTGAGTATAGAAAACTAAATCTTTCTGGGCAGATTGGGGTTGTGTTGAACTTGACACCATCATATCCAAGAAGTCAAAGTGAAGAGGATTTAAAAGCTGCGTATATGGCTGATCTGTTTTTCAATAGAAGTTTCTTAGATCCGATGTTAAAAGGTGAGTTTCCAGCTGATCTGTGTGAGGCTTTAAAAATACACGGTTTAACTCCAAATATAGAGAGTGAAGAGTTAAATGAGATAAAGTCAGCGAAAATTGATTTCTTAGGAGTTAACTACTACGTTCCAAGAAGAGTGAAGGCGAAAGAGATACCTGATGATAAATTCTACAACCCAGAGTTTTACTTCGATTATCATATAAATCCAGAGGGTAGATTTAATCCGTATAGAGATAACAATGAGATTCACCCAGTGGCACTATATGATATAGCTAAAAATGTTCAGGAAAACTATGGGAATATTCCGTGGTATTTAGCTGAGATTGGAATTGCTATGGATTTAGAATCAGAAGGGGATGTGAAAGAGGACAATCTGATTGATGATAGCTTTAGAACTGAGCTTATGAAAGAGCACTTAATTCAACTTCATAGAGCGATTGAAGAGGGAAGTAACTGTTTTGGAGTTCATCAGTGGACATTTATAGATTGTTGGTCTTGGCTAAATTCATTTAAAAGAAGATATGGCTTCTATAGGCTCGATTTAGCAACTGGAGAGAGAGTTAAAAAGAAGCATGCAATCTGGTTCTCAGAGGTTGCAAAAAATAATGAGTTCTAATAGAAAGAGGCTCTGAAAAAAATTCACTAAAAGATGCAGTTTAACTGCATCTTTTTTGTATTTTTTCTTTCAAAAATGTTATACTAAGTATACTAAACAAAAGGGAGCAGAGTATGAGAAAATTACTATTTTTATTTAAAATTTCAATAATCTTAATAGCTCTACTAGAGGCTCTTTATGGAAAGGATATAGACCCTTTAAAAGAGTTTACTTACGATATAGTTATTGAAAACTACAGTAAGAACATTAAAAGGGATGTTAAAATAAAAAATAATTTAAATGAGCTAAAAGGGGTTTTAGCCAATAATGGTGAAAATTTCTTAGATGTGGAGGGGTCTGTATTTACATCTTGGGAGATATATAAAGATGGCGAGAGAATTAATAGTGGGGAAAGAGATTCTTTAGATGAAGTTATAACTGAGCTATATCCAAACCAGGTTGTAAAGTATAAAATTGTAGCAAAACCAGATAAAAAACTTCTTCATCAAATTGTAAAAAATGAGGTTGTTATCTACGAAGGTGGGCAGATATCTGAAAAGCTACTTTACAAAAATGAGGTTTTAGAATCAAAGCCTAAAATTAAAAGAGAGGTGGACTCAGACAGTTATACTTTAGGAGGGTATTTAACTTATAAAGTGATAGTTGAACCAGATAATTCGGGGTATCTGAATAACTACATTATTGATGAGTCTATACAAGATATCTTAGTTCCAACTTTGAGTGGAAAGGATGAACCTTTTTTAAAAGATATTCAGATTAAAACAAATCAGAAAACATCTGGAGTAGGTGTTGATATTGCAAATGGAGAGAGTTTAATCTACGAGATTAAAGGACGTGTAAACGATAAAATTTTAGGAGATGTTATCTATAAAGAGCTGACTATAAAAAGTCCACCTCCGAGCATAAAGGCCAAGATTTTAAACTCTGGAAAATACTCTCCTGGAAGACTTTATACCTATGAAGTAGAGATTGAAAACAGTGGGCTTGGAAATGCTAAAGCAGTTCCTATCCGAGCTTTTATGAAGAGAAGTGAGGCTAGAGATTGGACCGAGGAGATGTCACCAGCATTTTTAAACGCTCAAGATATAAATGAAAGAGTGAATATAGCAGCTGGAGAAAAGATTGTAAAAAAATATTCGGTAACAACATCACAATTTCTGATTGGTGATATATATTTGAATTTTGTGATTGATAGTCATACGTACAATAATAAAATCGAATCACATTCTCCTGAACCACATATAATAGCTCGAGTAGAGAGGTATCTAGATAAAACTGGAAAGAAAAAGATAGACTCGTATACGCCTGAGGGATATATAGAGTACCTTTTCAGAGTGGAAAATCGTGGAAAGGGTATTTTAAAAGAGTATGATTTAGACCCAAGCATAGATGAGATTAAAACAAAGTCAGCTCATGGTGATGAGATTTTAGCTTTTAGTAGTAGTGATACTAAAAATATTTTAGAGCGAGGAGAGGGAGCACGGTTACTGCCTGATGGATTCGTGGAGTATCGAGTACTTGGAAAAGTTAGTAAGGATGCAGTTGGAGATATAAAAAAAGGTGAGATAGTTTCAAAGATGAGTAGTAGTGATATAACTCATTCGTTCTCAGTCTCAAAGGAAAACTATAAGCCAGGAGAAAATATTGAATACACTGTGACCTTAAAAAATAACGGGCTTGGAACCTCTTATGGAATCCCATATAAACTGGGGATAGCTGACGCTAAGGTTAAACAGTCTGGAATGCAAAATCGAGATGTAAATCCATTTAAAAATGATGAAAAAATCGAGAGTGTACCAGTTATATACCCTGGAGAGGAGTTTAAATATACATTTAAAGGGATCACTAAAAACAATATTTTTGAAAGTATAAACGTCGATTCTATTTATGGTGAGAATAAAAAATCGAGCACTGTAACAGCTTTACCTGGGAAACTTGAATTTACAAACACCTTGAAAAGTTTAAATGGGAAAATATTAAATAAAACCACAAAATATAAACCTGGAGATATGGTGACATATGAGATTCAACTTAAAAATATAGGTGAGGGATTTTTAAGTAATCTCTCTGTAGAGAGTAACCTAGAGGAGGTTAAAGCACTTCTAGCTGGGTCGGATGTGAAAGAACGAGCACTCGAGAGTGTAGAGGTGTCGGTGAAGAGTAGCGATCCAAGAACTGTTATAACTTCTGAGATGGGAGATACGGTAAATTACATTCGTAAAAGTATAGACTTTGCACCAAAGAGTAGTATAACTTTTCAAATTTCAGGAGTTATTTCAGATAAAGCTTTGGGGACTTTAAGTGGATTGGTTTTCAAAATAAACAGCAGTAGCAAAACCTCAGAAGGATTGAGCAGTGTGAGTGGTTCTATCAAAGGTGAAAAGACGCTGTTAGAACCAGAAAACGGAGTGTATAAACCAGGAGATAGATTGAGATATATGCTTACTATTAAAAACAGTGGAGAGGGGTATGGAAGATATATTCCAGTAGAGGATTTGTTGTCAGAGGTGAGTACTGAGAAAGAGGGAAAGCGTTATGGTCGGGCTTTTTCAAATTGGAAGGTGACATATCTAGGGCCTCGTGACGAATCTTCAAGATTTAAGCAGTACACATATTTGAAAAATGAGGTGTCGGGGCGAGAGGATTTAAACACAAAGGTGGATATAGGCCCCGGAGTTGCAATAGAGTTTTTGATAGAAGCTGATATAGATAAAGACGCTATCGGTGTTATTGAGAGTAAAGCTAAAATAGCTGGTGGTACAAATGATGACCAAACGATATTTCTAAAGCCAATCTCTGAGTATTCAGAGGAGGAAAAAGTTGAGCAGGGGATTCGTGTGAAACTGACTTCAACGAAGAGTGAGATAAAGATAGGTGAGGTTGTTGGGTTTACTGTGAGCGTGGAAAATCGTGATAACAAAACTTATGAGAATCTATCTTTAAAAAATATAACGCCAAGAGGTTTTAGATATTTAGAGGATGAGTTAGAGAAGTTTTCCTTAACTCCGAATCAAAAGTATAGTAAGACCTTTTATATGAAAGCTACAGTTGGAGCAAGTGTTGGAAAAAATATATTTCAAAGTTCTGTCAGCAGTAGAAACAATAAGATTTCAAACATAGGAGAGACAAGTGTAGAGGTGAAGGCAGACTCTTTGTTGAATACAGCTACAATTATAGGAAAGGTTATAGATGAGAAAACAGATAAGGGTATTCCTTATGCTGTAGTTTATACACCTGGCGGGATAGTTGTTCAAGCTGATGACGAGGGTAGATTTCACTTACCAGACCAGTGGGTAGATAAAAAGTTTGGAGAGAATTTTCTTTTGAAATTGGATGAGAACAGCCTTCCATCTGGAAGCGTTGTAAAAAGTGAAAATCCTATGGTAAAAAGAATCACACCATACTCTTTAACAAAGTTTAACTTCATAGTTCAAACTCCAGAGAAATCTTTGGAGTCTTCAGAGTCTTCAGATGAGTTAAAAGTTGATGATATAAAGCTAAACTATACGGGCACAGGGTTTATAGATGCTTATGTTGGAAAAGACAGTGAATCTCCAAGAGCCACATATTTTGGAAAAGCGAGTTATGGTGATTACAAACTAACTTTGCACTTTGATACAAAGGATAGAAAAAGTACGACCCTTTTAGAGAGAGTCACTGATGATGAGTATGTTTATTATCCAACTTATGGAGATGACTCTAAAATCAGAAAAGAGGTAAATACAAAAGGTAAAGTTTACTTAAAGTTTCAACATAAAGACTCGAGCTTACTTTGGGGAACCTATGAAACAGGGTTCTTAGGAACTCGGTTTATGGATTACAATAAAGAGCTGTATGGATTTAAGGGTGAGTATAAGCAGGATGATATAAACGTTAAAGTTTTTGCGAGTACACCAAATACAATGTATGGGCATGATGAATTTTTGGGAACTGGAGGTAGCTTATATTTTCTGAAAAATGGAGATATATTGAAAGGTAGCCAAAAGGTTTGGATAAAAGTTGTGGATGCTGATACCTACGTTGTAGAAAAGATTATATACCTCCAAGAGGGACGTGACTATGAGATTGATTCGTTCATTGGGCGGATTATTTTAACAACTCCTTTGAGTGGCGGAGGTTCAGCTGATTACTACGCCTACCTTGTGGCTGATTATAGTTACATTCCAAAAGATGGAGAGATTTCAGACTCTTCAAACTATGGAGTTAAAACTGTAAAAGATATAAATGAAAACGTTCAGGTTGGAGTGACTGCTATACATGAGAGTCGTGGGAAAGAGAACTACGATTTGAAAGGTGTAGAGATAAAATTTCATGATGAGAAAGGTAACTACCTAAAGGGTGAGTTCAGTCAGAGTGAGGGAGTTTCAAATATAAATAACCATCTCTCTTTTGATGGTGGATTGACGTTTCAAAGTGTTGGTCGAGATGATGACAAGATAACTGGAAACGCTTATCGTATTACGGGAGCTGTTAAGCTTTTAGAGGAGGCTGAGTTCAAGGCTTGGTATGAAAGAAAAGAGCGAGGCTACTCTTTCGCCTCGGATTTCGAGGATAGATTTTTCCAAACGTTTGGAGGTGAACTTGCCTACACTCATTCGGAAAGATTGAAAAGCTATCTGAAGTTTCAATATATTGATGAGATGAAGTGGGGCGAGGAGAGAGAAAGCGGAACTGTCAGCAGTGCAAAATTAGAGTATATTTTGAATGAAAGCACAAAGATATATAGTGAGATTAAAGCGGGGATATCGAATGCCATCTCGCTTGGAGCTGAAAAAAGAGTCAACGACAGATTCAAAGTAAACACTCGTACGTCGTTTGGAGATTCTGGAAACTACTACGAGCTAGGAGGAGATTATCAGCTTTATGATAACTATAATATCTATTCTGGGTATAGCTCAGATGGAGAGATAAGTCGAGATAGATATACAATTGGTCAAAGAGCAAGAGTTGGTGAACGTACAAGCCTTTACCAAGAGAACCAGTTTATCAAAGAGCGTGGAAAAGAGGCTTCTCTTCAAGGATATGGGATAGATTATGATTTAAGGCGTGGCGTTACAATCGGTGGAGCTATTCAATATGGTGAGGTTATTTTACCAAACGATGAGAAGAGTGACCGGCGTGGAATCTCTTTATATCTTAGGTCTGAATCTGAAAAGTTGACGCTGAAAAACCGTGTTGAGTATCGTTCAGAGCGAGGCAATGAAGAGATAGAGCAGTATCTCACTACGAACTCATTCACCTACAGATATAGTAAAGAGTACACTTTAGCTGGAAAACTCAACTACTCATTCACAGATGATAGCTATGAGAACAGATACCTACAAAGCAGTTTAGGATTGGCATATAGACCTATTTCTAACGATAGATTGAACTATCTTTCTAGATACACTATGATTTTAGATAAGGATACAAAAGCTGCAAAGGATTTCAGTGCTCATATAGCTGAGTTTGAAACGATTTACTCACCGACTAGAAGACTTGATTTATCCCTAAAAAATGGGTATAGACGAGAGAAAAATGTATATCTAAATGACCTGTATATGCTAGGACTTAAAGCTAACTACACTGTTATGAACAGTTGGGAAGTTTATGGACAGTATCAGTGGCTTTTAGATAGAGCAAACGAGGATATTTTAAATGGAGCTATATTTGGAGTTTATAAAAATTTAGATAAAAATATGAAGCTTGGAGGGGGATATAACTTCTCAGGCTTTAAAGATTCACTCGGAGAAGAGGAGTATAAAACTTCAGGTTGGTTTTTGAATATAATTGGAAGTATGTAGAGAAAAAAATAAAGAAAACAAAAAGAGAGACTTTGGGAGGGGAGTCTCTCTTTTTGTTTTAACTATTTTTTATCTATTTTTTAGCAAACTTTCCGAAAAGCCAAAGAACAACAATGGCCCCGAAAGCTGCGGTGAAGATACTACCAAAATTTAAACCGTGAACAGAACCGATACCAATTATACTACCGATAAAGCCACCTACAAAAGCACCAACAATTCCTAAAACCATAGTTGCTATGATTCCACCACCTTGGTCACCAGGCATTAAAAATTTAGCAAGAGCACCAGCAAGAATTCCAAGGACAATCCATGTAAAAATTCCCATAAGTTTCATCTCCTATCAAAAATATTTTATTCTGCTCTAATATTCTAAAAAACTTCCTCATTTCCTTTTTTCCTTTTTAATAGGAAGATATTACTATAAAAATAGTATTTTGTAAAAAAGGGTTCAAAAAAATTTGACTTTTTATTCAGACGTGTAGTATATAGAAATATTAAGATAAAGTTTGAAAAAAATATGTTTTAGTCACTTTTGGAATTATACGCTTAAGGAGGGATTTTTATGAAAAAATTAAAGACGTTTCAATTTATGGAAGAGTTTGATCATGAGCAGGTAGTATATTTCTACGATAAAAACACAGGCTTAAAAGGTATCACTGCTATTCATAACACGGATTTAGGACCAGCTTTAGGGGGAACAAGACTTTGGGATTATAAAACAGAGGAGGAGGCTCTGTTAGATGTTGTTAGGTTATCAAGAGGAATGACATATAAGGCAGCTGTTGCTGGGCTGAATTTAGGTGGAGGAAAAACAGTTTTAATTGGAGATCCAAAAAAAGTTAAAAGTGAAGCATATTTTAGAGAACTAGGAAGATTTGTTCAAAGTTTAAATGGAAGATATATAACAGCTGAGGATGTAAACACAAGTACATCGGATATGGGGTTTGTAGCTATGGAGACTGACCATGTTGTTGGGCTTCACGGAAAGAGTGGAAACCCATCACCATTCACAGCACTAGGGGCACTATACTCTATACGTGCTGCTTTAAAAGTACAGTTTGGTGACCCTACTATTGAAGGAAAAACATTCTCTGTTCAAGGAGCTGGACAAACAGGATACTATTTAATCAAATACCTTTTAGGTGATAACGAGCATGGGGATAAAGCAAAGAAAATCTACTTCACAGAGATAAATGAAACATATATTGAGAGAATGAAAAAAGAGCATCCAGAGGTAGAGTTTGTAAAACCTGAGGATATATATGGTTTAGAAGTGGATGTGTTCTCACCATGTGCTCTTGGTGGAGTTATAAATGATGAGACTATACCGCAATTAAAGTGTTCGATAGTTGCTGGAACATCAAACAACGTATTGAAGGGTGAAGAGCATGGAGCTCAATTGAAAGAGAAGGGTATTTCATACGCACCAGATTTCGTTGTAAACGGTGGTGGACTAATCAACGTTTATCACGAGTTGAAAGGTTATAACAAAGATGCTGCAACAGCGGATGTAAAAGCCATTTATGACAGATTGCTACAAATTTTTGAGATAGCTAAAGTTCAGGATATCCCAGTAAATATAGCAGCTATGCAGTTTGCTGAAGAGAGAATAAAGAGTATTAAAAACATGAAACCGAGCTACGTTAAAAGATGAAAAAATTGGAGGTAATATGAAATTTTTTTCAGAACTATTAGAAAAGTGTAAAGAGAGTCATGTTAAAAGAGTGCCAGTTGTAGTTTGTGCTCATGAAGATGAGTTATTAAAGGCGATTCTTAGAGCTAAAAGAGAGGGTATAATCACTGAACCAATTTTAGTTGGAGATAGAGAGGAGATTGTAAAACATCTGCTGTTAAATGGAGCAGACTTAGATGATTTCCAAATTGTTCACGGAGATACGAAAGAGAAATGTAGTGAGATAGCGATTCAAAGTATTTTGAGTGGAGCTGGAGATTTTTTGGTAAAGGGTTTAGTTGATACATCAATTATACTGAAAGCGATACTAAATAGAAAAGAGGATTTGGCAAAGTCAGAAAATGGAGAGATATTTTTCTCTCATGTGACAGTAGCAGAGCTAGATTCTATGGATAGAGTGATAGCTTTTGGAGATGCAGCTATGAATATACTACCAGATGTTGAGAGCAAGATTAAGATAATAGAAAATTGCTATTCAGTTTGGAGTGCACTGCACCTTCAGACACCAAAGATAGCACTTTTAGCAGCAAAAGAGCATGTTTCTAAAAAGATGATAGCAACTACAGATGCTCATACTATTACAAAAAAATTAGCAGAGGATGAGAGATTTATAGTTGATGGACCACTCTCTTTAGATAACGCTCTTTCTAAAAAATCAGCAGAGATAAAAGGGATAGCTGGAAAGATTCAAGGGGATGCAGATATACTTATAATGCCAAATATAGAAGCTGGGAATATCTTCTATAAGAGTTTATGTTATTTGACAAAGAGCAAAACAGCAGGAGTTTTGGTGGGAGCAAAAATCCCGATAGTTATAACATCAAGAGCTGACAGTGAAGAGAGTAAGTTTTTATCGATAGTGTTGGCATCAGTTATTTAGGAGGTGTGGATTTGGCTAAGTTTAAGGTGAGTTTTAATAAAGAGCGGTGTAAAGGGTGTGGGCTTTGCACCCTGTTCTGCCCAATGAAGATTGTTCATCTGAATATGGATGAGATGAACTCTAAGGGTTACAATGTGTCGCATGTAACGGATGAGGAAAAATGTGTTGGATGTACAAACTGTGCTATGATGTGCCCAGATTCAGTTATAAGTATAGATAAGATTTAAGGAGGAGTTTTATGGCAAAAAAGCTAATGAAAGGGAATGAAGCTATGAGTGCAGCAGCTATAAATGCTGGCTGTAGATTTTTCTTCGGATACCCGATAACACCACAAAATGAGATTCCTGAGTATATGTCAAGGGAGCTTCCAAAAGTTGGTGGGTCTTTTATACAAGCTGAGTCTGAGGTTTCGGCTATAAATATGGTCTATGGTGCAGCGGGGTGTGGAGCTAGAGTTATGACATCCTCTTCATCTCCAGGGATGGCCTTAAAGCAGGAGGGGCTATCGTATATAGCGGGAGCTGAACTGCCTTGCGTGGTTATAAATGTGACAAGGGGAGGCCCTGGGTTAGGTGGGATTCAACCATCTCAAGCCGACTATTTCCAAGCTACTCGTGGAGGGGGAAATGGTGACTACTACATGCCAGTTTATGCTCCAGCCACAGTCCAAGAGGCTGTCGATTTGATAGGAAAAGGATTCGACGTAGCTGATCAATATAGAACTCCAGTTATGCTGTTAGTTGATGGAATGATAGGCCAGGTTATGGAGCCAGTGGAGTTAAATGAAAATCCCGAGAGAAAGGAGTTCGATAAAAGCTGGGCGACAACGACAACAAAGGGTGAACGTGTACCAAATATTATAAACTCACTTTACTTAAAGCCAGAGGAGTTAGAGCTACACTGTGAGAAACTATTTAGAAAGTTTGACGCTATAAAAGAAAATGAGGTTATGTCTGAAACTATCGGTTTAGAGGATGCCGAGATAGTTTTAGTTGCCTATGGAACAACGGCTCGTATAGCTAAGAATGTTATTAAGAGTTTGGAAAAGGATGGAATAAAAGCTGGGCTTATAAGACCTATAACGGTTTGGCCTTTCCCATACGAGGATGTAAAAAATCTAAATGAAAAGGTGAAGAATATCCTTGTGGTTGAGATGAGTATGGGGCAGATGATAGAGGACGTTCGGCTTGGAAACGAGGGACGAAAGCCAGTTCACTTCTACGGAAGAACGGGTGGAATGGTTCCAACTCCAGAGGATATAATAAAAAAAGTTAAAGAGATAATGGGGAGGTAGTTATGGAAAGTATCTATAAAAGAAGTGCAGGATTGACAGATGTAGCTACCCACTATTGTCCTGGGTGTACGCATGGAATTGTTCATAAGTTGGTGGCTGAAACTTTAGAGGAGCTCGGAGTGATAGGAGACACAGTTGGAGTAGCACCAGTTGGATGTGCTGTTTTAGCTTATAAATATTTCAATGCAGATATGCACGAGGCATCTCACGGTAGAGCACCAGCGGTTGCAACTGGAATCAAAAGAGTGCTGCCTGATAAAGTTGTATTCACATATCAAGGGGATGGGGATTTAGCAAGTATCGGAGCAGCAGAGATTGTCCATGCAGCAGCTAGAGGAGAGAAGTTTGTAACTATTTTTATAAACAACACAACGTATGGAATGACAGGTGGGCAGATGGCACCGACAACTCTAATAAACCAAAAGACAACAACATCTCAAAGTGGAAGAGACCCAGAGGTTCAAGGGTATCCAGTGCATATGTCTGAGATGTTAGCTACTTTAAGTGGAAGCTATTATATAGAAAGATGCTCGGTTCATGACCCTGTCAGCATAAGAAAAACGAAAAAAGCTATAAAGAAAGCCTTTCAACTGCAACTAGAAGGAAAAGGGTTCTCTATGATTGAGATACTATCGACATGCCCAACGAACTGGGGACAAACACCCGCAGATTCATTGAAATGGCTAAAAGATGGAGTGATGAATGTATTCCCACTAGGAGTTTTTAAGGATAGAAGTGAGGTGGAGAAAAATGGATAATTTCATAATATGTTCAGGCTTTGGAGGGCAAGGAGTTATGTCGATGGGGCAGATTCTTGCATATTCAGGTATGATAGAGAGTAAAGAGGTTTCGTGGCTACCGTCGTATGGTCCAGAGATGAGGGGAGGAACAGCTAACTGTTCGGTGATACTTTCAAATGAACCTATCGGGTCGCCAGTTATAACGAATAATGCAACAGTTCTTATAGCTATGAATCTACCCTCACTTAAAAAGTTTCAGGATTCACTTGTAGAAAATGGGGTGCTTTTAGTGAACTCATCCCTTGTGAAAGAGGCAAGTGACAGAGAGGATATAAAAGTATATAAAATACCAGCAAATGACTTGGCTCATGAGCAGTGTGCAAATTTAAAAGTAGCTAATATGGTTATGTTAGGAGCGTATTTAGAGATATCGAAGAGTTTGAAAGATGAAAGTGTGTTACATGGATTTTTAAAGATTTTTGGAGAGAGAAAAGCTGACCTTTTACCTATAAATGAAAAAGCTCTTCAAGTTGGAAGAGAGTATATAAAAAATAACTACTAGGGAGAGGAAATATGAGAGAGTTTAATATCTTAGTTATCAATCCAGGATCGACATCAACGAAAATTGCATATTTTACAAATGGAGTTGAGAAATTAAAACGCGAGTTGCATCATGAGAGTGAGTTCTTGAAAACTTTGGATTACGAAGGTGAACTGGAGTACAGATACTCTTTGATTAAAGAGTTGCCGATTGAGTTCAGCAGTTTAGAGGCGGTTGTTGGAAGGGGTGGGCTTTTAAAGCCGTTGAAGAGTGGAACGTATTCTGTGAATGATAAGATGATAGATGATTTACGAAGTGAGTTTTATGGAAAGCACGCTTCGAATTTAGGTGGTATTTTAGCTAAGAAAATAGCGGATGAGCTAAAGATCCCGTCGTATATAGTGGACCCTGTGGTTGTGGATGAGATGAGTGAGCTAGCTAAGGTTTCAGGAATGCCTGAGCTGGTTCGTCGATCGGTGTTCCACGCTTTAAATCAAAAGGGTGTGCTTAAAAAATATTGTAAAGAGTTGGGGATAGATTACAATGAGAAAACTTTTATAGCAGTTCATATGGGTGGTGGAATCTCGGTTGGGCTTCATAAAAATGGAGAGGTCGTAGATGTAAATAACGCTCTGGATGGAGATGGGCCCTTCACTCCAGAGCGTGCTGGGACTCTGCCAATTGGAGATTTCTTTAAGCTTTATTACACTGGGCAACACTCGAAGGAGTTTTTACTGCGAAGGCTAAAAGGGGATGGAGGAATCTCTGCTTACCTTGGAACTAACAATGTGAAAGAGGTTATGGATAGGGTTTTGAGTGGAGATGAAAAAGCTAAAAAAATTATAGATGCGATGTGTTATCAGATAGCTAAGGAGATTGGTGGCCTTGCTGCTGTTGCAGAGGGTGCTGTGGATGCTATCGTTTTAACTGGTGGGATGGCGTATTCGGATTATATCTGTGAGGAGATAACGAAACGAGTGGCTTTTATAGCTAAGGTTGTTCGTGTACCAGGGGAGTTTGAGATGCAGTCGCTATATGATGGTGGAGCTAGAGTTTTAAATGGAGTTGAGGATGTGAAGGAGTATATTTGAATT
>JBOFRT010000298.1:0-5243 GCA_051651165.1 Cetobacterium sp. | reverse complement strand
CTTTTGGCTGTGGAGATTTTTTTATTTTTATTTTTAAATTTTCATTTTCCTCATAACTAATTTCAGTTAATCCACATTCACTTAAAACATTAATTAAATCTTCAATTTGAAACTCTTCTTTTTTCATAAGTTCCTCCACTAATTTAAAATTAAAATAAAGACTTACCCTTAAAAAGGAATTAAGTCTTTATTTTAAATAGTTAATAATTTATAATTAAAACTTCTTTTGTTTCTAATTTATCTTTCTTCGATTTTTGATAATTAGAATTACTATAATTAGAATCTATATCGATCACTTTATAAGTTCTATTTTTTATCCATTTTAATAAAATTTTATTTTCTTTACCTTCATGAACTATTACATTTGATAATGCAAACTTTATATTTCTAGCATTCAGTGAATCAAGTAATTCTAAAAGTTTTTCTTCTTCAATTTCTGTCCAATTTTTAAATCCTCTATTTCCATCATTATAACTTCCAGTTGTTATTAAATATGGTGGATCACAGTAAACAAAAGAATCTGAATCTAGCGACGTAAAATCAAAATTTAAAAAATTATTATTTTCAAAATCAATATCCTTTTTCTTAATTTCATTTACAAATTCGATTAATCTTTGTTTTAGCACTTTAGAAAAACTACTTCGATTAGTTCCGTGTGGGCAATTAAATTCCCCAGAATTATTATATCTTATTTGATAATTAAAAGAAAAACATACTAAAATATATAAATCTAAAGGGTGTTTTTCAGGACTAGAATTATATTTCTCTCTAAACTTTAAAAAACCATCTTTTGAATCTTTTTTTATATCAAATTTTATAATAGTTTCTTCTATATATGCAATAATATTTTCAATTGTATTATTTTTAAAGTATCTAAATAATTCAACTAAAGGCGTTATTTGATCATTATATATTATTTTATCTGCTTTTATATTTATTCCTACATTAAATCCGCCTCCAAATAAATCAATGACTGTATTTATTTTATTTGGAAAATTTTTCATTAATTGTGGCATAAGTTTGGATTTCCCTCCAATATAATTAAACGGACATTTTAAATAACTATCTTTTTTTAAATCTTCTCTGAAAATATTTTCTTTTTCTATAAAAAATAATAACTCATGCAATTCCTGTTTTTTATGTTCTTGTTTACTTTTATATTTTCTGTATGCTATTGGATCTGCCATTTTAAAAGTATTTTTTTTACCATACTTCTCAAATATTTCTTTTATTTCTTCTATTTTTAAAATACCATCTGTACTGTAACTCATTATGATATAATTAAATTTTGCTTCTTTTATAATTTGCTCTAAAGCTTCTCTTGCTTCTTTTTTTCTACAGAATTTTGAAATTTCATTTTTATAATCTCTAACACCTGTAATTCCCTTTATTTTGGGTGAATCATATTTTGAAATAGTTTCTAATAAATGATAATTTGGAAGATATTGTCGGTTATTATAGGGGGGATCTAAATATAATATATCTCCTTGAATTTCTGTAATTAATTCATGAGCATTTTTATTATAGCATTCATTTTTCTTATTATTATCTTCAACATCAAGTTGAATAAATTTAAATGAATTTAAGGCTCTTTTGTCCCAATGTTTTAAATAAGCTCCATATACTCCACTTATATTAGATATATATGGCACTGCTTCTATTAAACATGCTAATAAATATGTAAATTCCTCTTCTTTAATTATATTTTCCTCAAATAATTTATTTAAAGTTATCCGTATTACATCTATTCTTTTTCCATTTTTAGAGCTTAAATACATTCTTACAGAATTTTCATTTGGGGTATAATTTTTATAGATAAACAATTCACTTTCTTCTATCTTAAATTTTTCCAATAACTTTAAGATTTCAGTGTTCTCAAAGTACTCTAAAATTTCACTTAAAGTTTCCACATTTAAATATTTCTTTAATTTAATAAAATCAGGAACCTGATTTAATTTTATTGTAGATTTTTGTAAAATATAAGAAAAATTCATAATATCATTAGATATGATTTTAAAATCTCTTTTAAAATATTTTGCAACAGCTGTACTTCCAGAAAATAAATCACAAAATACCATATTTTTTCTTATTTTTATATTTTCTTTTATAAAATTTTCAATTTCTTCTAGTAATTGAACTTTACTACCTATAAATCTCACTATTTCACCTTTTAAATTCTTTAATTATAATTGAATTTATCCTTTCCTTAAAACATAACTATACGAATTAGATTATATCATACAATCCCTTCCTGTGCTAACTATTTTATAACCTAAACTTCTATTATTGTTTCTATAACTTCTAAAAATAAATTCATTATGTTTCTCAGAGTTAAAAACTATTTTCTGATCTCTTAAAAAAATAGTTTTTAGTATCTTTACAGACTTATATTTTATACTTATTTAAATAAGAAAAATATTTTTCTAAAGAATATCTTCTTTCTAGATTAACTTATAAGAACCTTTTTTTGACCAAAACTCTTTGCCATGAATAAAAAGCCAAGAAAATTATACTCTTAAAAAGTATAATTTCTTGACTTTCTTTTACTATGTTATTTTTATTTATATAAAGCGTCAAGTAAACCGTCAAATGCTTTACTATTTATTAAAATTTTTCCATTATTATTAATATGCATTAAAACTTTTTCATGAGGAATAGCTGTTAGATTTCCTCCAAATGTAGTAACCCATCTTTCTATTTCAGTAGAATTGTAGTATTTTTTTATATACTCATTTTCCAAAAGATCATAATTATCTAACTCTCTGACACCGTCCATTAAAGTAGAAAGTTTCTTGCCTTCTATTACCCATATTATATCATCAGGAAGTTCTAAAACTAAATCAGGAATATAAAGTTGTTGGCCTTCTACTCTTTTTGGAAGAGCTAAAGCTAGCCCACTTGGAGTATAAAAATATCCTCTTTCACATCCTGCGTGATTTTCATAAATTAATTTTGCTCCGTTATTTTCTAGTAATATATGTAAGAAGATAGTTGTCACTTTTTCAGAGCTATTTTCAATACGATAGTAATTTTCTTGACTTAAATTAGTGAATGATAAGTGATTATAATCTAATCCACATAACTTAATATTTAAAAAAGAAGATATATAAAGAAACTTATTTCCTCTTGCTCTTTCTATATAACTTTGATTTACACTATGTCTAGTTATATATATCGGAGTTTCTTTATCAAAAGTTCTAATTCCAGCGGCTATTAAAGTTAAAGCACCAATATTTGGGTCATGAGCTATATTTCCATCAGCAACTGGTTTTGCTAAAGTTCCAGAAATTGAATAGCTATTGTCTGATTTTGTTATAAGTATTGGAACATTACTTGCAGGAGGTCTTCTCATGTTATTTTTAAATTCAATAATCTCTTCAATAGATCTAAAAGAAGTTAATTCATTATAATAATCACTTTTTCCTACAAGTTTAACTCCAATAGTTTTTAATAATTTACTTCCAAAAATTGCAGTATCACTAGGTTTAATGTTTTCGCTACTTTCGCTGGTATATAACATGTACTTCAGAATATTTGGGAAACACATATTAGCATAAACAAATTTAGATGCCCTTTGATAAACACCCGTATTTCTAGACTCGCTATCATCAGTTTTAGTTTCCTCTATCATTGCGATTAACTCATCATCTTCAAAAACTAAATAATCAATAAAACTAGTACTTCCAGATACAATATCTAATAAAATTTTTGTTATTGATTGAATAACTTCTTTTGTATTAACTAAAGTAATTTCATATTTAAAAGAAAAAATATCTCCTTGATTAATAAATAATGGTTTTATTTCTATGTTATCTTTATTAAGATTTGTACAATATCCTTTTTGTGTAAAAGTTATATTTAAAACTTCTGCTAATGTTGATTTTTTTGGTCTCTCTTCAGTCCTTATTATAATATTCACTATTTATCACCTCTAAAATTTTATTAAAAAACTCTTTAAAATCTATTTCTAATCCTTCGGATATTATTAAAAAAGTACTTAAAGTAAATTCTGTATAATGTTCTTTATTAAATACTCGAAATAAAGTTTTAGTTGATATTTCAGAATCAATCTCCTTAGAATTTAGTAAAAATGTAGTTTTTTTTAACTTTTTACTCTCAAATTCTTTTTTTAAAAGTAATTTAGTTACTTTTATAATTCTAGTTATCGATTCATTATTTTCACTAAACTTTAAGAACTTTTCCTTTTCTTCTAAGTTAATTGAATCACAAAATAATTCACTAGGATAATATTTAAAAATATTTGCTAATTGTAAAAATCTACGATAAGTCAATCGAATTTGTTCAGTGGGTGAAATATATCGTGACCACCAAGAATTATATATATTAAATTTTAAAAATCGCTCCTTTTTTTCTCTGTATAAGTTTTTATATAGTTTATTACGAATATTTTTTTCATGTTCAAAAACCATTTTTGATATATAATATTTCATTTAGTGCACCTCCTTATTATTTATTTAATTTTATATTAGTATGATAACATTTATTCTAAACACCATTCGAGACACAACCTATAAAATAAAAAGTTTATAATTTTTTTATTAGGCATATACTTTCAAATGTTTATCTCTCTAAATTAATCTAAATTTAGAATAAAAAAATATTTCTTAGATAATTGTATTTCTGCTCCTAGAAAGGATGAAGATGGAGATTCGTTACCTTTGAAAATAGAAATTAATATTGAAAAAATTAGCTAAAAAATTTATATAAATATTTTGGATAATGGCACTGGTATTACAGAAACAGATCTTATTCAACACATTTTCTCTCCAGGAGGTCAAGGAAATTCACAAGGTATTTTAAATGAACATGGATTTGGTTTAAAAAATGCCCTTTGTGTTCTAACTCAAGGTAATAAATTAAAATGGAATATCTCAACAAGAGACAATACTTTACTTGCAATGAACAAAATTTATGAAGTAGAGGGACCGTTTTCTTCAAAAATGAAATTAGAATTATCAGATCAAGATAAATCAAGTAGCTTTAATTTAAAAGGTGCTGGAACAAGAATTGAAGTAGAAACTTCTTTTGACTATTTTTCAACCACTTATAATAGAGCTAAGAAATTTGAAACTTTAATAACTCGTTTAATCGAACATCTTGGTGTGATGTATCGATCTTTTTTAGAAAATTCTAGTAATAAAATTATAATTAGATGGAAAGAAACATTTGATACTTCATCAAATTGGAGCGATTATAAAATAAATCCTATTAAAATTTATTAT
>JBOFRT010000297.1:0-9377 GCA_051651165.1 Cetobacterium sp. | reverse complement strand
GTAGCTAAAGATATATTAGATGATTTGATAGTTGCAAATACAGGGTATTGGCCAGAATTAAAATAAAATATAAACCATTTACATATTTAAATAATGGAAAATATTTAGAATATGATATTGCAGCTGCTGAAAAAATTAGAAAAATGTATCTATAAATTAAAGTAGTGTGAAGGCACTACTTTTTTTGTTTTCTAGTGTAAAAAAAATCGAGAATTTCTTTAAATGGATCTAAGGAAAAAGTTAAATTTAAACGATTAAAACACCAAGATCTTTTTCGAGAGCTGCTAAAAATTATGCAAAGAAATAAGAGAAGAATTATTGGAAAGGTTATTAGAAAGATTATCATTGAAATCACATCCTTATTTTATTTTTAATTTGTTTTAGTTACATTATTATTACATCTTTTGATAAATTATACTAATTTTTTTTCCTGTGTAATTCTAATTTGGACCAAAAATTTTTCTATTAAAGCTTAGAAATAAAAGAGTTATATTAAGAAAATGTAGAAACTTTTGTCGACTTTAATAGTTAAATATTTTTTAAGAGAAATTATGATATTTTAGTTAACTAAAAAAGTTACTACAAAATTAAAAATTAGAAGTACTTATTTTAAAGAAACTTTAATAAAAACATAGAACAAATTAGGAAGTTAAAGGAAAAAAAGATTGTAAAAGTATGGAAAGTGTAGTAAAAATTACATAATAGAACAAATTGTGGGGGTGAAAAATGATAAAACTAAGAGTTACAGTTCCCAAAAATATAGCCTTGATTTTAAAACGAGATCAAGAAGATTTCGAAATTAATGAAAATAAACACTACAACACAATATATAAGAATATGATTTTTAATTATAGTCAAGAAAAATCAAAATCAGTTTACAAAGAGGAAACAGAACTTCTTCAATTTACTTTAAATAAAGAAAACTTTATAAAGTTTGATACTTTAGAGAATAATAAAATAAAAAAGGCCGATTTTTTTCGTCAATTGATAACAGAATATGCTATGAAAAGTTCTTATGAAAGAGAGTTAATAATTTTTAAAGAGTACCTAGAACATATAAGGATAGCGATAGAAAATAACAAGAGAATTGAAGTTAAATTTAAAAATAGAGATGATATTTTAGATCCCTATTTTATAGCATCTTTAGAAAAAGAGAATAGAAACTATTTGATAAGTTATAGCTATTATAAGGAGAAAATAGTTAATTATAGGATAAAAAATCTTAGTGAGATTAGAATAACTATTATAAATAGAGAACCTTTTGATGAAAAATATATTAAAGATTTAAAAGAAAATTTTAATCCTTTTCTTTCTTTTGGAAATGAAGTAAAAGTGAAATTTACATCTGAAGGAGAAAAATACTATAAGCAAGTCATGAGTAATAGACCTAAACTTAAAAGGATTGAAGAAGATATCTATATTTTTGAAGCTAATAGTTATCAAGCAATGCTATATTTTGCAGGATTTATGGATATGGTAGAAATATTAGAACCTTTAGATTTAAGAGAAAAAATGATTACGAGAGTAAAAAAGATGATTGAAAATTATTCAACAAATAATAGTAAAAAAGGAGAATAAATGGCTGTAAGAAACTCAGTAAAAGAAAATGAGAAAATAAAAAAAATAGAGATAGATTATAATCCCTATTACTTAGATACAAAAATTTCATTTGAAAATATACCGACGCAGAGATTAACAAAAACTTTACAAATTTTAGAGTTAAAAAATAAAGAACAAAAGATTTTTCAATTATGGATTGATAAGTTTTTAGAAGCTTTTTTTACAGAACTTAATACAGATAAAATTTATATTGAATTTAAAGGTAGAAAAATTGATTATGAAGATATTAAAACAATTTTGGTAGATTATCCAAAATGTGAATTAAATTTTTATGAAAAATATGAAGATAAAAATTTCAAAAATAATTTATTGAAAAGAATGGAAGAATTAAAAAAAATAAAAGAAGAGTTTAGTTTAAATATAGACACTTCAAAATATTCAGAATTATTTAGAGATGAGATAAAAATTGCAGTTATGGCACCAATGAGTTCAGGAAAGTCAACTCTTATAAATGCCCTTTTAGGCAGTGAAATTTTACCAGCTGAAAATATAGCATGTACATCAAAAATATTTGAAATTGTAAATAATAAGAATATTTTGAAAGGAGAATATAAAGCGAGATTAGTTTTAAATTCTCAGCCTATTAGTCAATGGAAAAAAGTTGAAAGAGAAACTTTAAATAAACTACAAAAAATGATGGATGACGGAGAGAATATAAATACTAAAATTGAGCTTACTGGAAATTTTTCATTTTTATCTAATGAAAATTATAATATAAAGTTAATAGATACGCCAGGACCAAATAATGATAATAATTCAGATCATAGACAGGAATCTTTTAATTTTATAAAAAATGAAAAAGATTGCATAATACTTTATGTTTTAGATTCAACTTCTCTTACTACAAAAGATTCGGGAGAATATATAGCAGAAATTGCCAAATTTTTGACTGAAAATGAAAATGAGAAAGAGCTATCTGATAAGATTATATTTATTTTAAATAAATTTGATTGTGCTTCAGTTTCTAAAGGAGAAGAACAGAGAATATACGAAGATGCTTTAATGTTTTTAAAAAATAAAGGTATTAAAGAGCCTAAAATTTTTCCTATAAGTTCTTTCTTTATAAAATCTTTAAGAAAAGGTTTAAAAAATATAAATCAAGAAGAAATGACTGAAGAAGAAGCAGAAGAGTATGATGAGTTTAAAAAAATAGAAAATAAATTTACTAGATATAATTTAAATACTTTAAAATTTACGCCACTTCCAGAGAATTTAAAGAAAAAACTTTCTGATGAAAAAGATGAATTTAAAAAAATGGAAAATCTAGGAGGTATAACAGCTATTGAATATTTTATAAAAAGACATATAAATAGATATTATTTAGTTCAGAAAATGAATTTTGCTTTAACTAAAATATTAAGTGATATAAAAAGAGAACTTAGTATGATTTCTTTATCTTTTGACAATAGTAGTAATACTATAGAAAAAATGAGAAGCCAAGAAAAAAATAAAAGTGAAAAAATAGAAGAAATTAGAAAATTTTTAGAGAATTATGATAAAAAAAATTACGCTAGAAAAATCTCGCCACTTTATAGAGAAAGTTTATATAGGCCAATAAGAGACTATATGAGTAATTTAAATCAAAAAATGTCAAAACAAATAAGTGAAAGAGAAGCAAGAACCATATATGATAATGTAGAAGAATTCATATCTTTAAGATATGATTTATTTGAAACAGAATTAAAATCAATATTTAGAGAAGTAAAAAATGAGTTAGAAGAAGAAGTAATAAAAAAATTGAAAAATTATATAGACAATTTTAACCAAAAAGATATTTTTGACAATCTTTTATTAGATTTAAAATTAGAATTAGATGAAATTAGTAAGGTAGAAATAAAAAATAAGAGTAAAATTGAATTTAAATTATTTGAAATTGAAACATGGAATTCTATAATTACAACTAAATATAGCTCAGAAGTTGTATTGGGAGAAATTAGAAATTTAATAGATAATATGATAGAAAATCACCAAAAAGAAACTCAATATAGATTTTTTAAAAATATTTGCTCATTAAAAGAGAATTTTTATCAAGCAATAGAATCTATTTTTGAAAAAATTTCAGAATCAATAGAGGAGTTAGAAGAAAAAAGGAATAGATTAGATAATTTAAAGAAAATTCAATCTATTTTAGAAAATTTATTAGAAGAAACTGAAAAATTAAATGAGCCAAAAGAATCAAAATCTATTTTTTTAGAAAAGGTAAATAGTTTTAATTGTGAGGAGAGTATACTAAAAAATAAATTAAAAGAAGAAATTGAAAATTTAGAAGTTGAATCTACTTCTTTTTTAGAAAATTTATTAGAACAAGAAGCAAAAGAGATTGAATCACAAGAAATATCTTGTTCAAATGAAGTCAGTAAAGAAGATTTATCTATTTCAAATTTAGACAAAGTAGAAACTTCTTTTAAAATATTTGCTAGTAAATTAAACGTGAAGAATTTAAAAGAAAGTATTTCTATCCCAAATTTAGATGTTGTAGAAAACTCTTTAAAAAATGCAATAGAAGAAACAAAAAAAATAGTTGATGATTATAGTAAGATTGAAGTTAATAAAAGTTTTAATAAATTTAAAGAAAAATTTGCTAAAAAAGTAAAAAAATAAAATTTTGATAGGAGAAATTAATGGCATTTGATAAAGGCTATTTTGCAGCGTATATTATGAAGTGTAAAGGTGAAATTACTATTTTAGAAGAAGAAATGAAAAGCAAAAAATTTCAATATGAAGATCATATAGTTTTTGAAAATGAACTAGATTTAGATGAAGAAAGTATGATTTTACAAATGGATATGAATTTAACAAAAAATTTTTCTAAGAAAAGAGTGGAGATAGTTTGTAAAGCTGAGCAAAAAAAGTTAAAAAATCAAGCTAAAAATCCCTTAAACTTATCATTTGAAAATTCAAGAAAATATAGGAATTTAATAATAGTTACAGGATTATTGGTAGTGGTAATAGTTATTATAAAAGTGGTTTTATCAAAATAATAAGAGGAGTTTTTTAATGATTGATACAAAAGATTATTCAAGCTTTGAAGCAGCTGAATTGAAATTAAATGAAACTTATAATTATTTAGAGAAGGAGTATTTAAATCATCTCGATTTAAGTCATATTTTAAATCTACCAGAGGAGATAAAGAATACTGATTTTTCTTCGATTAGAATTTTAAAATTTGAAAGAATAGTTTTTGATAAAGATGAGGATAATTTGTCAAAACTACTAAATATATATAAATCACTTTATAATATAAACTCAAGTTTTTTTACAATATTAGAAGCAAAACAAGATTTTGTTAATTTCTACATAGGTGTAAAAATTAAGGATAATAAGTCAGCTTTATCTCCTTTAGAAACATTAAGAAAAGGGATTTTAGGAAATTTTCCAGGGATACTTTATGATGAAGCTTTTAATGTGGATGCAGTGGAAGATCTAATGGAAAAAATAGTTGATGGAGTAGAAATATCAAGTGTTACTCAAGTACCTTCTTTGAAATCAGAAGAAAATATAGAAAATAAAAACTATATTCAGGGAATTGAAAAATTTATAGAAGGAATGAAAGGTCAACAATATACTGCTATTTTGCTTGCTGACCCAGTTTCGAGAGACTACTTATCATATATTAAAAAAGTTTATCAAAATATTTATAATGAAATCTTTCCATTTTCAACAATTCGAAAGGGAATATCTGATAGTGAAGCAATATCAATGATGGAGAATTATTCTGAAGGAGATACTATTTCTAAAACGAAAGGGACATCTATTTCTTATACAGAAGGAACAGCAACATCAAATACATATTCAGCAGGAATAAGTTTTGCGGAAACTCTTTCTGTATTTGCTTCGTTATCTGTTTCAATATCTTCTGGTTTAGGATTAGGAATACCAGCATTGGCGGTGGCACAAATAGGAAAAAATATAGGAACAACTGTAGGAGAAAGTCTTGCTAAAACTTTAGGAGCGAACTTAGGATATGCAAGAAGTAATTCAAAATCTAGAAGTACTACAAATTCGACAAATGAGAGTGATACAAAATCTACATCGATAAATAAGGGAACTTCAGAAGGAACAACTTCAACATTAGGAAATTCAATGGATATAACTTTTGAAAATAAAGGTGTGAAGTATTTATTGGAAAAAATTGAAGTTCAATTTAAGAGAAATAAAGAGTTTGAAAATTATGGAGCTTGGCAAAGTGCAGCTTATTTTATATCAAAAGAGCCTGAGGTAAGTAAAATTGCAGCAAGTTACTATAGTTCACTGATAAGTGGAGAAAATACAAATGTTGAAAAATCTTATATAAATACTTGGTTTAAGGGTAAGCATGAAAAAAGTGTTGAAAAAATTAAAGATTATTTATTTAATTTATATCATCCAATTATAGAGATTGATGCAAAAGGAACTTTGACAACACCGGCAACTTTGATAACTACAAAAGAGCTAACAATAAGTAATAGTTTACCAAAAAAATCTATACCAGGACTACCTGTACATGAAAGCGTTAGTTTTGGAAGAGAAGTATTTGGAAAGGCTTCAGAAACTTTATTTGAAATAGGTGATATATATCATCTAGATAGAAAAGAAAATCGAAAAGTAAAATTAGATTTGGATTCGTTGACATCACATACATTTGTAACAGGAAGTACTGGATCGGGAAAATCAAATGTTGTTTATTGTATGTTAGAAGAGTTAAGAAAAAATAATATTAAATTTTTGATAATAGAGCCAGCAAAAGGTGAATATAAAAATGTATTTGGTGGAAGAGATGATGTAGCTGTATATGGAACAAATATAGACTATACTGATTTATTAAAAGTAAATCCTTTTAGTTTCAATGAAAAGATTCATATACTAGAACATATAGATCGTTTAACTGAAATTTTTAATGCATGTTGGCCAATGTATGCAGCTATGCCAGCAATTTTAAAAGATGCAATAGAGAAATCTTATATTATATTAGGGTGGGATTTAAAAAAATCAAAAAATTTATTTGGTGATAGGCAATTTCCAACATTGAGTGATTTAAAAAAATCATTAACTAATGTTATAAATGAAAGCTCATACTCTCAAGAGTCGAAAAGCAATTATATAGGAGCCTTAGTAACTAGAGTAAATTCTTTAGAAAATGGTCTAATTGGAAATATATTTTGTGAAGATGAATTATCCGAAAGAGAACTTTTTGATGAAAATGTTATAGTTGATATTTCTAGAATTCCATCAGCAGAAACAAAATCTTTAGTTATGGGTATTGTTTTTATGAAGTTACATGAATATAGGATGAGTACTAATATTGAAGAAAACTCTAAGTTAAAACATATTACGGTTTTAGAAGAAGCTCATAATTTACTGAAAAGAACGAATACGCAACAAAGTGCAGAAGGTGCTAACTTACAAGGTAAAGCAGTTGAAATGTTAACTAATGCTATAGCTGAAATGAGAACATATGGTGAAGGGTTTATAATAGCAGATCAAGCTCCTGGACTTTTAGATCAAGCAGTTATTAGAAATACAAATACTAAAATATGTTTGAGGTTACCTAGTTTAGAAGATAGAGAAATTGTTGGTAAATCTATGAATTTAAATGATGAGCAAATTGAAGAACTTTCAAAACTAGAAACTGGAGTTGCAGCAGTAATTCAATCTAATTGGAAGGAAGCTTGTTTAGTAAAATTTAATTATATGACTAATAAAATGCCATATAATCATAAAATAGAAAACAGCAGTGAGAATTTTTTTAAAAACTTATTTAAAATAGTTTTAGAAGATAAGCTCCCTTTAAATGAAAGGATTATTGATGAAAGAGACAGAAAAAAAGTAATGTCATATTTTGAAAAAAATAAGCTTTCTAAAAATAGATTTAATAACAGAGTTGTTGATAAGCTTATTTTTGAAATAATAGATGGTGAAAGAATATTAGATATATTAAATTTATCGACATCTAATGAAAATATAGAAGAGTGGAATAAAAAATTAAATCTAATATTAAAAAATATTTTGAATATTTCTGTAAATGAAAGAGCATTAAGTTTAGAGATAAGTAGTTCAATAATAAGGGAAAATGCAACAAGAAATCCAGATTATTTTGAGTTTTATAATAAATGGGATGAGTTTATAAGAAAGGACAACAAAATATGGTAGAAAAATTTAATGATTTATCAACAAAAATGGAAAAATTTGATAAAATAGACTCTGGTAATACAGAAAAAATTAGTGAAGCAAAAAATAATAAATTAAATTATGAACCTATTTTTAATGAGAAAAGTGATTATAAAAAAATAGATGAAATATCACTTTCAGAAAAGGAAAAAGAAATCTATGAAAATGCTGACTTAAAAAAAGGTGAGGTTAATGGAAGAGAGTGCTATCAAAGAACTGATTTAAATTATGATGAAGTTGATGGTAATGGGTTTACAAATAAGGAAAGAATGGAAAAGGGAATGGCGCCTTTGAAAGATGGAAAACCTATTGAGTTACATCATATAGGTCAAAAAATGGATTCTCCTCTGGCTGAATTAACAGTTCAAGAGCATAGAGGGCAAGGAAATGATACAATTTTGCATGATAAAAAAATAGACTCTCAAATAGATAGAAGAGAGTTTAAAAAAGAAAAAGAAGAGTATTGGAAAGCAAGAGCTGCTCAAATTTAGGAGGTTTAATCATATGATTTCTAAAGAAATTAAATCAAAAATTATATTAAATGGTGGTATTTTTAAAGGAAGAATATCTATAAAAGAAATTGAAAAAGCTGAAAAAGAATTAAATTTTAAATTTCCTCAAGAATATAAAGAGTTTTTAGAAGAGTTTGGATACTTATGTATCGGATCAAATGAAATTTATGGACTAGGAGTTGAAGGGTATTTAAATGTAGTTATAGCTACAAAAGATGAAAACATTAAAGGTTATATAGTTGTTCAAAATGAAGGAACAGGATATTTAATACTATTGAACGAAGAAGGAGAAATATTTGAATATGTTGACTCAGTAGTAAAAAAAATATATGATAACTTTTATGAATATCTTTTAAAGGAAGTTTTATAATACTTTAATAAATAAAGTTTATATATAAACAAGGAGATAAAATGTAAATAAGACTTGAAAATTATATGGTTCCATCAGATGATAGGGATTTAAAGAATATACTTTCGAAATTTATAGAAAGTCCTTTAAAGGAAATAACTTTAGAGACTAAAAAATGAGTATAACTAGAGTAGTTGAGGAATGTGAAAGATACTTAGAGAGAAAGAATTATAGTGTTAGAATTATAACAAAAGGAACTGCGTTAGCTTCTGTTGCAACTGCTTTTTCAACAGTAGGATTATCACTAGTTGCTAAAGCAGCTCATTTAGTAGTAACTATAAATCCTGATTTTGAAATTAGAAGAAACTTTATAACTGGAAATATTGATATTGTAAAAATGTAGAAAAAGTTAGGTGTATACATTAAAATAATAAAACTAAGAATGACTTTTAGTGACGTAGCTATTAAAAGTAAAATTTAATAATAATACCAAAAATTAAATACGAACAAAATTAAATAAAAATTGTTCTCTATAAATAAAATATAAGACGTGTTATATTCCTCTTAAAGATAAAAAGCGGAGGGATATTAATGAAAAAATTATTAAATGTTATTTTACTTATCTTAATTACTAGTTTTTCTTATGGAGCGAATTTAGTTGATGAAATTATTTCTAGAGGGACATTAAGAGTTGGAACAACAGGGGATTATAAACCATTTACATACTTAGATAATGGAAAATATGTAGG
>JBOFRT010000296.1:0-1933 GCA_051651165.1 Cetobacterium sp. | reverse complement strand
CTTTAAATGCCACTCTATCACCTGGAGTATTTCTAGCAATATCTCTTAACTCTCTAAACATATTTAAATATATGTACATATTCAATCTTGCACTAATTTTCTCTTTTCCACTTTGGTTTGGAGCGTGAGTAAATGCTGCTGCTGTTATAATTCTTTCTTTTGGATTACTTTCAGATTCATCCATTACAGTTTGAGAATATAAATAAGTAGGCTTATTATCTCCACTTTCAACTTTTATATCATATAGGCTTGGCATCGTTGTTATAGTTTTTCCCCCTGGAAGTAAATATTCAACTTTTAAAGAAAGTCCTCTTTTTTCTTCAACATTATTTTCTATTAGTTTATAATCCTTAGTTTCCCATCTTTCTTTCGGTCCTATAGCTATAGCTGGGATTACATTGCTTTGCTTTTCTAAACTTGCACTGTATTGAGATATACTTAACATACCTAAAACATTAAATCCCTCTTCTTTAGATGTAGAATCATCATCAACCTCCAAATCTTTTAAAGTTGAGCTGTAGGCCATTACTCTCATATCTCCCTCAGTTAACTCTTCCCAACGCAATCTCACAGTATCAATTATAACATCTTTCTTTTCGCCATTTATTGTATCAACTTTTATTTTTATATCAACCTTAAACTCATACTCTACATTTTGAGCTATATTTCCACTTGTAACTACAAATGATAGATCCTCTCCTTCACCAGAATTACCTATGTGTGTATTGTCCACTCCAAATCTAAACTTACCTATAATTCCACCACTTGTTGAAGTTATTTCTCTTTCAGGTACCTCTATTCTAATCCCTATATTATCTTTAGAACTTTTTGTTATCTCTTTTCCATAGTTATGAAGCTTAAGTGTTCCTAAGCTTATTCTAGTTTCATTTAGTTTTCCAGAGCTTTTAATAGTTTTAGTTCCTGAAATTAATTTTTTTAAAACAGTCGACTCACCCTCATTTAAGTATACCCTTGGATTAAAAGGTGTTAAAGAGAAATTATATCTATCTATAGCAGTAACTCTATTATAGCTATTATAATGTTTAAAATCAATTGTATCAATCTCACCAGAACTTTCCAAATCCCAGTTTCTAATTCCTGTACCTATTAAAGAGTTTTTTCCACCAAGTATACTATATGTTCGCCCATTACTTTCTATTTTTACTTCATCTCTCAACTTTCCATTTAAATCTGTTGTTACCTCTTTTACCTTTGTATTATTTAAAAATACATCTATTTTATGAATGGATGGAATAAGGGTAAATCCTTTCCAGTTGGAAGATATGTTACTAATTAAAAGAGAAGGGGGATGCTTTATATTAGGTAACATTAAATTTGGATACTTTTCTCCATTACTATCCATATCAAAAGTTCCTAAAAGATCTCCATAACTTCTTGGAACTGGATTTTTAAAGTTTAAATCTACACTATTTCTCTTTATATCATCACTTTTAATAACATAAACTTTAGGAAACTTAATCGTTTCTATTTTATTTTGCAATAATATTTTAAATCTTTTTGTTTTTAAATCTTGAACTCCTTTAATTCCATATATTTCATGAATTTCAGTTGCTGAATAGGGTATCTCCACTTTAGCTTCCTCTTTTGTTTTAGCATAACTTATCATTTTTTTTATAGTATCTTCTGATAAATTCATCTCAAATTTAACTTTGACTATATTTTTCGAGCCTCCTCCTAATTCCTTAGTATAACCACCTACAGCTAAATTTCTCTCTGTTAAAGCTCCTCTATCATAAATAAAGAACTTTTCTACTCCTTGATATGGCGTTTCTCTTATATTAACTGGAACTTTTATATTTTTTTGTTCTCCTATATCAAAACTAGCTAAAGGTCTATTATTAACTGGATTAAAATCTGCCTCTGTCTCCATTTCCCATTTACTTTTATCATTTATAGCTATCACTGGAAAAAT
>JBOFRT010000295.1:0-1383 GCA_051651165.1 Cetobacterium sp. | reverse complement strand
AGTCGGTAGAGCATGAGACTCTTAATCTCAGGGTCGTGGGTTCGAGCCCCACGTTGGGCGTATTTGTTGGGTCTCTCTTCCCGATTTGACCTCACTTTGAAATCCCATGATGGCGTTTTTGTATGCTCAGTTCCGGTTGTAAAATTGTATCCTCAGCAACAGATATGGCTAAAGAAATCAAGGTGAACTTCAAGCCTAGGCTTAACCCTGACTTTGCCCACACCAGGTTTTCTTCTCCAAAAGGTGAGGCCTTTGTGAAAGCTTGTTATCAGCTCCAGTTTGCTGTGGTATGTTGATGGAATGTTCATGTTTTGTTCCAGGTGGTGGAGGCCTGTGTTCCAGAGAGTTTCTTTTCAAAGCTCCTTTTATAAAAGCATCAAGCATTTCTAATAACTTCTGCCTGTAGTCTAATGTGGATTTTTGTCATATGAGGGCACCAGTAACTTGTAACTTATCAAGCTCTCACGCATAGGGTCAATCGATTTGGCATACGACTAGACGTGCTGGCGTTTTCACATGTTCAGTTCCAGTTGGAGGTTGGGTCCTCCAACTCTTTGCTGCATGGCTCACTTTTTCCTTTGAAAATAAGGAGGAGTTTGCCTTCGGTAACCGTCCTCGTAGTCGACAGACAGAAAGCGCGATACTGGCAGTCTCACCGACGGTCTCTGTGGCGCAATCGGTTTAGCGCGTTCGGCTGTTAACCGAAAGGATGGTGGTTCGACCCCACCCAGGGACGAAAGAAGCTTTTCGTTGCCTATCTTTCTCTCTGGCATGAGGTCAGTCAATTTGAAAACCCATGGTGGTATTATGTTGAGTCCTCCAACTCTTTGCTCTACGGATCACTTTTGCCTTTGGAGGCGTTGGCTGTCGGTAACCGCTCTGTCATTCGACAGACCGTAACCAAACTTTAACTCATGATTCGGATTGTGCATACCATTGGCCTGCTCTACTTGGGTGTGTATGGTTCCCAGTCGAGGCCTGTGTTCCAGAGAGGCCCTGCTCAAAACTCCTTTTAAAACATCACTGAGCATTTGCAATAACTCGCAACTTTGATATGATGTGGATTTTCATCATATTAGGAGGACACCAGTAACTTGTAACCTATCAATCTTTCTGGCACAAAGTCAACCGATTTGATCTGAGTTTGAAATCCCATGATGGCGTTTTTGTATGCTCAGTTCCGGTTGTAAAATTGTATCTTCAGCAACAGATATGGCTAAAGAAATCGAGGTGAACTTGAAGCCTAGGCTTAACCCTGACTTTGCCCGCACCTGATTTTCCTCTACGAAAGGTGAGGAAGCGGGCCTTTGCGAAAGCTTATTTTCAGCTCCAGTTTGCTGTGGTGTGTGGATGGAATGTTCAAGTTTTGTTCCAAGTGATGGA
>JBOFRT010000294.1:0-1809 GCA_051651165.1 Cetobacterium sp. | reverse complement strand
ATGAATTCTCATACATCACGACTAATTGAAAAACGAGAAGTTATAGGAGAAGGGATTCAAAGTATAAAATATGAAACAAATGATTTTAAAATAACAGGTTTGGGTAATTACGATAGATTAATTTACGATTTTAAAAGTTATGGAAACCAATTTTTTAAACAAGGTCAACTAGTTGAATCAGCAATAGAAATAACCCAAATGTGGATAGAACCCTTAGATGCCACTGTAGATAGAAATAATAAATTTATCGTAGGATTTCATGGAGAGTGTCGTCTAAAAGTAGCAGCAACTGTGAGAATAAATAATAACTCTAAATTAAGTGGAAGATATACATCTCATCCAATTATTTTGAGTTTAAAAGGAAGACATGGGCATAATTCTGAATATGATGAAGTAACAATAGAAGTTATATTGGAATTAGAAGTGACTAAAGCATTAAAAGTTTCAACAACTACAATGGATTTAGGAACAGGAGTACAAGGCCAAAGACTATCATCATCAAATGGAACTCATGGGTATTTGAATATAGAGGGAGAAGCTAATAGAAACGTTGTAATTAGTTATCCAAGTCAAGTTGAGATATTTAATAAAGTTAGGACAGGAAGTATAAAGATAGAGATATCCACACCAGGGTTATATCCCTTAGGAAATGGTGACTATGGCACAGTTTTGTCTGAAAAAGGCGAAAAAAATGTGATGTTTGTGGGTGAATCTAGAGAAACTAAAGAAGTACAGCCAGGTGAATATACAGGAAACTTTCAAGTTAAGGTAAGGTATAACTAATGAAAATAATAAAAATAGCTTATGTAGTATTAGTAGCTATTTTTTTTCAGTTTTCTTCAGCTAATTTATTTGCACAAGAAGATGTGGGTCTAGATGAGGCATACATTGGAATAAAAAGTAAATCATTAAAAGATGATTTTTTTATGGCTAGATATGATCTCGAAAATGATCAAATATATATACCTATAAAAGGATTGTTTTACTTTTTAGAGATTTACTCAATTGATGTTGATTTTAAAAAAAGAACGGTAGAGTTTTTAGTAGATAACGAAAAATATAAGGTTGAGGTAAAATCAGGAAAAAGTTTTGTAATTGATGATGATATTTATGTGGAGTTAAAAGTATTAGAAAATGATTTTAAATTTAAAAAATCTAGTTGGTCAAATCAGGACTTGAAGTTAACTTTAAATCCAGACTTTACATTGCCTTTTGAAATAAGAGAGAAAGGTAAGGTTGAGAGACTTAGACTAAATGAAAAAAAAGAGGATGAAGAGTTTAATATAATAAAACCAGAGAAAAGAATATTAGCTCCAGGGTTGATAAGATTAAATTATTCAAAAGTAGATTTGGAAAGTAAAGAAAATCAACTTAACTTAGAGTATGGAACTCAATTTTTATATGGAGATTTGTATTTGAACTATAATTTAGAACCAGAAAGTTCTATGAAAAATTATAATTTAACTTATAATGATGTTTATAAAAAAAATGATGTGATTTTAGGAGACTTTTATATAAAAACACCAGATTTTTTAAATATAAATGGAATGGTTGAAGGATTTAGTTTTGGTGAGAAAAATACTTACAGCTCTACTATTGGAAATATAACAACGATAAAAGGTGAAGCTCAAGGAGCAGATGTAATTGAATTATATCAAAGTGGAGTATTATTAGATTATCAAAGACCTATAGAAAAGAACTTTATATTTGAAGTGAGAGATCGAAATTATGGGGGAGACTATTCATTAAAAATTTATTATAAAAATGGCCAAATAGAAACGAGAAAAGTATACACAGTTGGAGATTCAA
>JBOFRT010000293.1:0-2028 GCA_051651165.1 Cetobacterium sp. | reverse complement strand
TTCATGTTATCTCTCCTAAATAAATTTGATTTTTCTAATTTTATGTAGTAATTAAATATTATCTTACTTTTTCATATGTCTGGGATTTAGTGGGGAAAAAGCTTCTTAGAAGGTCGGGGACTAAGGAGCTTTTTTGTTTTCTTAATTTATCTACTGACATTTTTATTAAAAAAGTCAGTTGTTTATATTTTTACAAAAAATAAAAGAGCTAAGATTTACTTCACAGTAAACCCTAACTCTTCATTAAGTCTTTGCATCATATTTTTTAATTATAAATCTGCTGGAGATATTAATCTAATTTTTCCTAAAACTGCCTGTGACATATCATCCATCATTCTATAAATATATCTTTCTATTGTTTCTTCACCAATAGCTTTCAATAACATTTTTTCTTCTACGATCTTATCAAATTGGTCTTCACTAACTACTTTACTTTTTTCAAAGGCATCTAATATTTCGTTTGTCTTTTCTATTGCTCTTTGATAATCTATTTCTTCTTGATCACTCTCTGAAAACTCTACCCAAACTTTTGATAATTCTCTTTTTCTATCTTTAGCCCCGTCTATTCTTATAGATAGATATTCATGATTTATATCAATTCCTCTATTTTTTAATTCTGTTGCATATAGTATAACTGAAATTTGTAAAGCAGCTAATAAAAATGCTCCATTATTCATCGAATCTAAATATTTTTTTCTGACACTTGCTGTTTTAGCATTTCTAGCTGCTTTTAAAGCATCCTCAACAATAATCATAGCATGTTCTATAATATTAGTTACTAAATTTCTAATTAATGCTTCTGACTCTTCATTAGTTTCAGCTCCATCTAATTGTAACTCAATATTTGTTGTTACTCTATTTACCATAAATCCTCTTTTAGCTGGATCACTTCCCCTTCCACCTTCCCATAATCTTAGGGAAAATCCTGTTGCACATCCCTTAACATTATAGTTTTTCCAATGAATTTTTAAATTTTTAGCTATATATGTTAATATAGCCGCTCTTTTTTCTTCCTCAGATAAGATTCCCATTATTTGCTCTTTTGGAAGCATACTAAGAATTTTTTCTAAACTGCCATTACTCATATTTTCTCCTCCCGTAGTTAATTCTTCTTTTACTTCTATAGCTTCTTTTGAAAGATTTTTTAAAACATTTAGATTTCTTTCTATTTTTTTGCATGTAGTTTTTAACACTGGCTGTATACTAGAAATAAAATCTATTTTTTCTGTTACTAACTGTAACTCTAACTCTGTTACTAACTTTTCTGTTGTTGTAAAATAGTCAATCAAAGTTCTGTTTATTGCTGCTTTTTTGCTTAATTCGAACTGGTTTTCTCTAATAAAATCATATGTATTTATTAATAGCAGTTCTTTTTCTTCTAATTCTTTTTCCTTATCCTTTAAAAATTGAGCACTCCGTTTTGAATATAAAGATTTACTTATACTTTCTTCAAGTATATCAAGTTCTTCAGAATTAAAACTTAATATTTTTTTTAACTCATCTAAAAGTTTATTAGATATTCCTCTTTTTCCATTTTCTACCATTGATAAATGATTATGACTTATATCTAATAATTCAGCTAATCTTTTTTGAGTTATTCTCTGCTCTTTTCTTCTTTTAGATATGATTCCTCCTATATCCATGTCATCACTCCTTAACTATAAAAAGTATAGCTCATATAAGTTTAAAAGTCAAACTTTTATAAGTTATATTTTAAAACTTATTATATTTTCATTTCCACATTTACAAACAACTGTAAACTCCTTTGTATTTAATGAGATTTTCTTCGATTTCGGATTTATATTTATTTCTCCATCATCACTTCTACTAGCCACAAACTTATTGCATTTTTTGCAAATATATTTATTTTTCATAAATGCTACTCCTTCTTAACTAAAATAAACTTTGTTCTTTATACTTAATTTTTAAATCATTTGCTACAAGATTATATTTACCTCGATAAAACTCTTTTTCTGAAATCCCTATCTTTTCAGCAAGTTCTTTATTAGATAAATTAAAATTAATATA
>JBOFRT010000292.1:0-41567 GCA_051651165.1 Cetobacterium sp. | reverse complement strand
TTCTAACTTCACGTAAAGCCTCTTTTATATTACTTTCGCTTAGTTTTCCATGACCTCTTACTTTTTTCATTATGTCTTGGAATCTATTTCCTAAATTTTCTAACATGGCCACCCCTACTAAAAGTTTTTTTCGATTATCTCTTCTAGCTTTTCAAGTTTAAAATCTTTTTTTAACTCTTTTAGCTGTGATAGTAGTTCTAAATCTCTTTTATGAAACCCTATCTTCTCTTCATAATCTCTTAAAATTTTTATTCCTCTTCTTATGTTATCATAGACAGCTTGTCTAGTTACATTATACTTCTTTCCAATCTCACTAAGAGAAAGGTCTCCTTCGAAGTGCTCTAACAAATATTCTTTTTGTCTATCGCTTAAAAGTTCACTATAATAGTCAAGCAGAATAGAGACTTCTAACATCTCATTCAATTCCATAATATCACCAACATATTATATCTATTCTTATATTTTTTGTCAAGCATTTTTTCTTTACAAAAGTTTAAGTTTTTTTACACTTCCCTCTATGCTATAATTTAAGCAAATATAAAGTTTATGAGGTGATTTAATGGTTTTAAAAAATCATATTAAAAATATAATTTTAGATATAGATAATGGAAAAGGAGTTATCTCTGAAGAGGTTATTCAAAACACACCTGAACGAATAGAGCTCTTTTATAAAGAGATTTTCTCAGGGCTTTCTATTAATCCGTATAATTTTTTAGAAAGAACATTTCCTGTAAAAAATAATGATTTAGTTATAGAAAAAGATATCACTTTCTACTCTATGTGCGAGCATCACTTCCTTCCTTTTTTCGGAAAAATATCTGTGGGATATATTCCAAATGGAGAGATTGTAGGATTTGGAGATATTATAAAAGTTATCGAAGCCTATGCTAAGAGACCTCAACTTCAAGAAAGACTTTGTGAAGAGATTGCTGAAACAATCTATACAGGAATAAAATGTCAAGGTGTTTATGTTTTTATAGAAGCAGAGCATACTTGTATGACTATGAGAGGTGTAAAAGCTTTAGGAGCTAAGGCAATCACCACTTCATCTAAAGGAGTTTTTAATGAAAACAACAATCTTAAAAACGAATTTCTTAATCTAATAAAATAACAGGAGTGAAGTATGGATAAAATACATATTGAAAATTTAGAATTTATAGGTAATCACGGCGTTTTTCCCGAAGAAAAATTTCTTCAACAAAAATTCATAGTTTCTGTTCAAATGGAAACTTGCACTAGAAAAGCTGGAGTAGGTGACGATTTAAACTATTCTACTCACTACGGTTTTGTTTCAGAGGATATTGAAAGAGTATTTTTTTCTAAATCTTTTGATCTGATTGAAGCTCTTGCTGAAGCAATTGCAAAGGAGATTTTAGTAAAATACAGTTTAATTAAAAATGTCAAAGTTATAATAAAAAAACCTTGGGCACCTATAAAAAAACATTTTGATTTTGTTGCAGTAGAGATAACTCGTTCTAGAAATAAAGCTTACCTTTCAATTGGAACAAACATAGGTAACTTAAAAGAAAATTTAGAAAATGCTATAGAGCTAATCAATAAATTAGAGCATACATCCGTTAGTAAAGTAAGCTCTCTTTTAGAAACAGAACCTTTTGGAGATGTTATTCAGGATAACTTTTTAAATGCTTGTTTAGAAGTTCAAACTCTATTTACACCACAAGAACTTTTAAAAGCATTATTAAATATAGAATTGGAATTAGGTAGAGTCAGAGAAATTAAATGGGGGCCTAGAGTTATTGATTTAGATATCTTACTTTTCAATGATATGGTTATACAAGATGAAAATTTAGCTATCCCTCATCCTTGGATGTGTGAACGTTCTTTTGTTTTGGATCCTTTATCTGAAATTGCACCTAATGTCATCCACCCTTTAGAAAGAAAATATATATCAACACTTAAAAGAGATTTAGATAAATCTAAATAGGAGGATTTTATGAAATTTTCATCATTAGGTAAAACTTTTTCTTTAGAAAACAAAACATTAATTATGGGTATTTTAAATGTAACTCCCGATTCATTCTCAGATGGCGGAAAGTTTGATTCTATCAACACAGCATTCGAGCAAGCTAAAAAACTAATAGCTGATGGTGCTGATATAATAGACATTGGTGGACAATCAACAAGACCAGGCCACATCGAAGTTGATTCTGAAACTGAAATCAGCAGAATAGTCCCTATCATTGAAAAGATTTCAAAAGAACTTGATTGTATTATCTCAATTGATACTTATAGGCACGAAGTTGCGGAAGCTGCTATTAAAGCTGGAGCTCATATAATAAATGACGTTTGGGGCTTACAAAGAGATAACGGAGAGATGGCAAAAGTTGCTGCAAAATATAATTGTGTTGTAGTTGCTATGCACAACCAAGATTCAAAAATTTACGAGAGTGATATAATGCTTTCTATGAAAAGATTTTTTGCAAAAACCTTTAAAATTGCAGAGGAAAATGGCTTAGATAGAAATAAAATTATTATTGATCCTGGAATTGGTTTTGGAAAAGGTTACAAAGAAAATATCATTGTATTAAATCGACTAGACGAAATCTCTTTTATTGCTCCGATTTTATTAGGTGTTTCTAAAAAAGGATTTATTGGAAAAGATTTAAATCTCTCTCCTGATGAAAGAGTTGAAGGAACAATAGCAGTCAACACACTTGGGATTACCAAAGGAGCCAAAATCATTAGAGTTCACAATGTTTTGGAGCATCATAAAGCTTTGTCTATCCTTGATAAAATTATCTATCCAGATAATTTTATTAATTAAAAATGGGAGATTTTTCCTCCCATTTTTACTCTCATTCTTTATCAATAATTATAAAAATAACTTCCTCCTATAAACTCCTTCAATATAGATTCATCAGGAACATATCTCTCAGAGATAGTTGTAAAATAACTCAACATTCTAAGAAGCCTTCTCGCTTCCTCATAATGAGGACTCGATATTTTTATTTTAATCAACTCCCTTTCAACAGCAGGCTTTAAAACTCCTATCTCATATGCTAAACTTGTATCAAATATCACATCTGCATTCTCTTGATATGGAAATATATTTTTACTTTCTCCTTTACGAACTCTATCCCACATCTCTAAAGTTTCCTCTGCATCAAAGTTTCTCGAAATACTATCTCTAACAATTCTTCTCATTTTTCTAACAACACTTGTTTTTATTCTATTGTGTGAATCTATATTTAATTGAGTTAAACAACTTATATATATTTTAAAAATATGATTTTGAGCTATTCCTTCAATTAAACTATCATTTAAGCCATGTATCCCCTCTAAAATAATCATATTCTCCTTAGATAGTTTTACAATCTCCCCTTCCGCCTTTCTCTTTCCACTACTAAAATCGTATTTAGGAATCTCTACTTCTCTACCCAACATTAAATCTTTCAAATTTCTATTCAACAACTCTATATCTAATGATTTTATTGTCTCAAAATCTTTTTTCCCATTTTCATCAATTGGAATGAAATCTCTATCCACATAATAGTCATCTAGAGATATCATAAGTGGCTTAACTTCACAAGCCATAAGATGTAACTTCAATCTATTACTAAAAGTAGTTTTTCCTGAAGAGCTCGGACCTGCGATTGTGATAACTTTTATATCTCGCTCTTCTAATATTCTTTGAGCAATTTTTGTAATCTTGGTATCATGCAAAGTTTCATTCACTCTAATCAAACCTACTATATCTCCCTCTAAATTTATTCGATTTAAACTTCCAACACATGAAACCTCCATTATATCATTCCACTTAGAACTCTCTTTATATACTTTAGCAAGTTTTCTATCATCAATCATTGGTGGTATTTGTATAATTCCATTTATCTCTTTTGGAGTTTTAAATATAAATCCTTCATCATATGAATATAGTTCAAATAAATCTACATAATATGTATTATCATACAGCTCTTCTATAAAGTAACTTTTATATCCATCCAATTCGTACATAAAAAACGAAATTATCCCAGTTGTTTCTAACAACTCTCTTAAATCTGATCGTACATTTTCTAAGTTTTTTTTATTTATATATTCTGAAGTAAAGTGTGATTTTTTTATCTCTTTCCCTTCTAATACAATCTCATTCATTCTATCTTCAATTTTTTTTAATTTCTCCTCTGAAACATGCTCTTTTCCATTAATAGTTATATATACTCCATTATTTAAAGAGTTTCTAAAAGTTAATTCATCTTCAGGATAAATATCATTTATAGCTTTTAACAACACCAGTTTAGACGTTAAATGGTACTTTCTACTTTCAAATCTCTGCATAACTCCCTCCTTCTAACCCTATTAAAATAAAAATAACTCTAAATTAGTATTTAACTAAATCTAGAGTTATCCTTTTTATATTTTTAATTTTTTTCAATCAAATGACAAGCATAGAAATGCCCTGGTGAAATCTCTCTTAACATTGGTGTTGAGTTTCCACACTCTGGAACAGCCATAGGACATCTTTTTCTAAATCTACACCCTACACCTGGATTAATTGGTGATGTTATCTCCCCTTTCAATCTTTCTCTATTCATCTTATGTTTTAAACTTGGAACAGGTATTGCTGACAGTAAAGCTTTTGTATATGGATGTACTGGATTTTTAAATAGCTCTTTAGCTGGTGCTTTTTCCACTAGCTCTCCTAGATACATTACAGCGATATCATCCGAGAAATGTTTTACAACTGATAAATCATGAGTTATAAACATATATGTAAGCCCAAACTCCTCTTGTAAATCCTTCATCAAGTTTAATACTTGAGCTTGGATAGACACATCTAGAGCTGAAACAGGTTCATCACAAACTATAAATTTTGGATTTAAAGCTAGTGCTCTCGCTATTCCTATTCTCTGTCTTCTTCCTCCATCTAACTCATGAGGGTAAGTATTTGTCAATCTTTCACTTAAACCTACTGTTTCCATAAGTTCAGATACTTTCTCTTGTAACTCTTTTTTACTTTTACATTTTTTATGTATTATTAGTGGCTCAGCTATTATTTCACTTACAGTCATTCTTGGATTTAACGAAGCATATGGGTCTTGGAAGATGATTTGCATCTCTTCTCTTAGCTTTACCATTTGTTCTTTTCCATACTCTCTTATATTTTTACCTTCAAATAGAATCTCTCCATCTGTAGCTTCAAGTAATCTCAATACAACTCTTCCTGTAGTTGACTTTCCACATCCAGACTCTCCAACAACTCCTAAAGTTTTTCCTCTTTCGATAGAAAATGTCACTCCATCAACAGCATGAAGTAAACCCTTTGGTGTATTAAAATATTTTTTTAGATTTTTTACCTCTAGTATTTTATCTGCCATTTCTTCCCCCTTGTAGCTCAGGTACATTTATCACACCTTCGTAAGCTAAACATCTAACTTTATGTCCATTGTCATCTGAAGTTCTAGGACTTCTCTTCGAGCACTCATCTTGTGCATGAGGACATCTTGGATGGAATCTACATCCTGTTGGTAAATTCGTTGGATCAGGCATCAATCCTTTTATTGGTCTTAATCTAGTTACCTCTTCATCTAAATTAGGTATTGAATCAAATAATCCATGAGTATATGGATGTTTTGGGTTTTCAAATATCTCATATAAAGTTCCAGATTCTACAATCTCTCCGGCATACATTATCGCTACTTTATCACATACTTGAGCAACTACCCCTAAATCATGAGTTATTAGAATCATTGAAGTTTTCAATTTCTCTTTTAAATCATTCATCAGGTCTAACACTTGAGCTTGGATTGTAACATCTAAAGCAGTAGTCGGCTCATCCGCTATTAAAAGTTTTGGATTACATGCTAACGCAATCGCGATTACAACCCTTTGCTTCATTCCACCAGAAAATTGGTGTGGATAATCATTCAATCTATTCCCTGGAATTCCAACTAATTCTAACATTTCACTTGCTTTTTCCATTGCATCTTTTAACGATAATTTTTCATGTATTTGAATAACCTCAGCTATCTGATCTCCAACAGTTAAAACTGGATTTAAAGATGTCATTGGATCTTGGAAAATCATACTTATCTGTCTTCCTCTGATAGCTCTCATATCCTCTTCAGAAACTGTAAGTAGATTTCTTCCTTGGAAGAAAATCTCTCCTGATAAAATTTTTCCAGGTGGATTTGGAACCAGTCTCATTATTCCTAGTGCTGTTGTACTTTTTCCAGCTCCAGTTTCTCCAACTAATCCTAATGTTTCTCCTTCGTTTAATTCAATCTCTAAATCTGTAACCGCTAAAACTTTCTCGTCATTTGTTTCATAGTTTATAGATAAATTTTTTATATTTAGTAATTTTTCCATTACGTTCATCTCCCCCACTGTAATTATTGTTTTAATCTTGGATCTAATGCATCTCTCAGTCCATCTCCTAAAAGGTTTAGAGATAGGATTGTTATCATTATTGATACTCCTGGGAATGTAGTTACCCACCATGCATATCTTAGGTATTGTCTACCTCCTGATAACATAGAACCCCACTCTGGTGCTGGCGGTTGGATTCCTAATCCTATAAAGCTCAATCCTGCTGTTGATAATATTGCATTAGCAACCCCTAAAGTTCCTTGTACAATTACAGGTGCTAAAGAGTTTGGAATAATATGTCTAAATATTATTCTTGCGTCACTCGCTCCAATAGCTCTTGCTGCTTCGATAAACTCCTGATCTCTTATTGATAAAACAGATGCTCTTACTATTCTAGCATATCTTGGTATCGAAGAGATACTTACAGCTATCATTAAATTTAATAAATTTGGTCCTAACGCTGATACAATCGCAATTGCTAAAAGTATACTTGGCACAGCTAAGAAGATATCCATTACTCTCATTATAATATTATCTAATTTTCCACCGTAGTATCCTGCAATAGCTCCTAAGAAACCTCCAATAACTATTGCTATTCCAACTGCTAATATTCCAACTTTCAGCGATACTCTTGCACCATGAACTAATCTAGCAAAAATATCTCTACCAAACTCATCCGTTCCTAGCCAGTGAGCTGATGAAGGTGGTTTCAATCTCATTCTTAAATTTTGTTTTATAACAACCTGATCGTAATTTGCTATTTGATCTGCAAACAGTGCTAATAAAACTATTATAACTAATATAACTAAACCAAATAAAGCCATTTTATTTCTTTTTAAATTTTTCCATAACTCAGCCCATTGACTTCTTTTTTTCCCAACATTTTCATTTTTTGTAGTAGTATCCACTTTATTCACCCCTCTATTTGTATTGCGATTTTATTCTTGGGTCTACATAAGCATAAAGTATATCAACGGCTAAGTTTACTATACTAAATGTTACTGCCAAGAATATTACCGATGCTAAAACTGTCGGTGTATCTTTTTGTCTGATGGCATCAACCATCATTCTTCCTACACCAGGCCATGAATAAACTGATTCTGTTAATACAGCTCCCCCTAAAAGACCTCCAAATTGTAATCCAACTACTGTTATAACTGGTATTAAAGCATTTTTTAAAGCATGCTTATTTACCACAACTTTTTCTGCTACTCCTTTAGCTCTTGCTGTTCTAATATAATCTTGTCTTATAACTTCTAACATAGAAGAACGAGTCATACGAGTAATTATGGCTGCTGATCCAACTCCTAATGTCAATGATGGTAAAATCAAACTCTTCAATCCATCAAACCCACCCGAAGGTAACCATCTTAAATTTACAGAGAATGTTAAGATTAACATTAATCCTAACCAGAACACTGGCATTGAAACCCCTAAAAGGGCTCCTATCATACTCACGCTATCTATTAATGTATACTGTCTTGTTGCTGAAATTATCCCTAAAGGAATTCCAATGCAGACAGCTATAATTATTCCTAAAACTGCTAATATTAGTGTATTTGGGAATCTCGAGAATATCTCTCCAAACACCTCTCTTCCTGTAGTATAAGACTGTCCAAAGTTTCCTACTACTGCATTTTTAACAAATCTGATATATTGAACTATAAATGGATCATTTAATCCCATCTCTGCTCTCAATTGAGCTACAGCTTCTCTAGGAGCACTTTCCCCTAAGATAAGTTGCGCTGGATCTCCTGGTGTAAATGACATTATTGTAAATACTAGAAACGATACTCCTAACAATACCGGTATTAGCAACAGTATTCTTTTTAATATGTACTTGTGCATGTGTGTCCCCCTTTATTTGCTTTATACTAGAAAGGAAACCTTTTGGTTTCCTTTCTAAATTTATTTATATTTTATTTTGTCTTATAAGTTCCATAAACTTTATGATGTCCTGCTGGATGCATTTGGAATCCTTTTACAGTTTTTTGCTCTCCTACATTTTGTGTAGGATAAACTAATGTTAATACTGGGACATCTTCTTGTACGATATCTTGAATTTCATAGTAATAAGCTTTTCTCTCTTCTGGATTAACACTGCTTCTTCCTTTTACTAATAACTCATCCACTTTTGGATTTGAATAGAACGATCTATTTCCTGCTCCACCTCTATTTGCAGAGTTAAATAGTGGATCTAAACCATAGTCAGCATCTCCAGTTACAGAAACCCAGCCTAATATATATAAATCATGATCTCCTCTTGCAGTTCCATCTAAATATGCTCCCCATTCTAGAGTCTCTATCGTCACATCTATTCCAACTTGCTTCAGTTGATCTTGAGCAATTACAGCAATATCTCTTCTCACTGGGTTATCATTTGTCCATAACTTTAATTTTAATCCTTTTTCATAACCAGCTTCTTTTAATAACTCTTTAGCCTTCTCAGGATTGTAATCATAAGATTTAGCGTTAGGGTTATATCCAAATACTTTTGGTCCGATAGATGAATTTGCTCTTTCTGCAGCACCTTGATACACTGCATCTACCATATCTTGAGTATTAATTGCATAAGCTATAGCTTGTCTTACTCTTTTATCTTTTAATGATTCTTTCTCTACATTAAATCCTATATATGTTGTTGATAGTGATGGTTCTTCTATTAATTCAAGACCTGAGTTATCTTTAACCATATTCTTATCTACTGGATCGATATCATATGCTATATCTACTTCTCCTGTTTCAAGTCCTATAGTTCTATTTGTTCCTTCAACAATACTTCTAAAAATAACTTTCTCAGTTGGAGCCTTACCTAAATAATATTCTGGATTAACTGTTAAAGTTATTCTATCCCCTGCTTGCCAGTTAACAAACTTATAAGGTCCTGTTCCTACTGGACTTTGACCATAACCTGATCCACCTTTTTCAACAGCTTCTTTATTTAAAATTCCCGCCGCATTATGAGCTAAGTGACTTAATAATGGTCCAAATGGTGTCTCTGTTTTTACTCTTACAGTATAATCATCCACAACTTCTACAGATGAAACCGCTTTAATTATATGAGCTACTTGAGGTGATGATTTCATTCTATCTAGAGAGAACTTTACATCATTTGCTGTAAACTCATTTCCATTATGAAACTTTACACCTTTTCTTAATTTAAACTCTGTTGTTGTATCATCTATTTGAGTCCAACTTTCAGCTAAACCTGGAACTATGTTCATATTCATATCTTGCTTCACTAAAGTATCATAAATCTGCCCTGAAACCTTTGCTGATGGTGCATCATTTGTTGCATGAATATCCAATGTTTTTGCATCTGCTCCATTTGCAATAATTAAAACGTCTTTGTTTGCTACTGCATTTAAACTATTTCCTAAAAAGATTGCTAAAGCACTTAATAAAAGTATTTTTTTCTTCATTTTTATCCCCCTATAGTTTTTTTTGTTTATTTTCAAGATTTTATTTTTTAATATTCTTAATAAAATATAACCTTTTATATCGTACAAATCAAATTTATTTAATGAATGACTTCCATTGAAAAAATAAATTTTTTCAATATTACTAAAAAAAGAAAAAATATTTTTATTTTGTTCTTTTTTTCAGTATTGATTTATTTAATTACACCTGTTATAATATAAAAAAATATTTTGGAGGATTTATAATGAAAAAATTATTTTTACTATTAACTTTAGTTTTTAGCTCTTTATCTTTCTCAAAGGAAGAGGATATCTCTGGAAGATGGATTACTGAGAAAGCTAAAAATGGAAACCAGATAATCGTTGAATTCTATAAGGTAGAAAATAAGTACTTTGGAAAAATTAATGAGCTAACTATCCCTACATATGAGAAAGGTCATAAATTAGAAGGACAAATAAAAGTAGATTTAGCCAATTCAGATAAAAACTTAAAATCAAGACCTTTAGTTGGTATAAACTTTGTTAGTGAATTCACATATAACTCTGAAAAAGATAGGTTTGAAAACGGGTTCATTTACAACCCTGAAAATGGAAAAACATACTACTGCTCAATTTCATTTAAAGATGCTAATACTATTATTGTTAAAGGAAGTTTAGACAAATCTGGTCTAATCGGATCAAAACAAACTTGGACAAAACTTAAATAAACTTTATTATAAGTAAAACCTCCTAATTTCTTAGGAGGTTTTTACTTTTTATACGACTAAATTTAATTAAGGTGGCTAATTTTTATTTGGCTTTTTTTTCAGTTTTTTCTACAGATTTTTTTTGCATAGCTACATACTTTTCTGCTCCGTAGTAAGCTCTTAAGTACATCTCTCTTAAATCGCTCATTAATGGATATCTTGGGTTCGCACCAGTACATTGGTCATCAAACGCATCGTCTACCATTGTATCTAATTTAGATAAGAACTCTTGCTCAGAAATTCCGTACTCAGCTATAGTAGCTTTTATTCCAATCTCAGCTTTTAACTCAGATATTTTCTTTCTGAATAATTTTACTTTTTCTTCAGGAGTTTCATTTCCTTTTGTTAGCTCTAAGTAATCTGCTAATTTAGCATAACGCTCTTTTGCATTTGGATACTTGTATTGAGCAAATCCTGCCATTTTGAAAGGCTTATCAGTTGCATTGAATCTTATTACTTCATCAAGTAATAATGCATTTGCTGTTCCATGTGGTAAGTGGAAAGCTGCTCCTAATTTATGAGCCATTGAGTGACATATTCCTAAGAATGCATTCGAGAATGCCATTCCAGCCATACAAGATGCATTTGCCATCTTCTCTTTAGCTTTTACTGCTGTCGCTCCTCCTTTTACAGACTCTGGAAGGTATTTAAGTGTTAATCTTGTAGCTTCTAATGCTAATGGATTAGTAAACTCTGATGCTAATACTGATACATATGCTTCTACAGCATGTGTTACAACGTCTATTCCTGATGCTGCTGTTAATCCAGCTGGCATTGATAACATTAATTGTGGATCTACTATTGCTACGTTTGGTGTAATTTCGTAGTCAGCTAAAGGATATTTAACTCCTGTAGCATCATCAGTTATAACTGCGAATGGAGTTACTTCTGATCCTGTTCCTGCTGAAGTTGCTACTGCCCAGAACTCAGCTTTTTCTCCCATCTTAGGGAATTTAACTATTCTCTTTCTAATATCCATGAATGTCATAGCTAAATCTTTGAAGTTTACAGTTGGATGCTCATACATAACCCACATGATTTTAGCAGCGTCCATTGCTGATCCTCCACCAAGAGCTATAACTACATCTGGATTATAACTTCTCATTAACTCTGCACCTTTTTCTACTACACTTAAAGTTGGATCCGCTTCAACATCAGAGAACACTCTGTAGTCTACTCCGATACAATCTAAAACAGATGTTATGTGATCTGTATATCCTAATTTTGCTAATTGATTATCTGTTACGATAACAGCTTTCTTCTTTCCTTTTAACTCTTCTAAAGCTACTGGAAGAGATCCGAATTTGAAGTAAACTCTCTCAGGGATTCTGAACCAAAGCATATTTTCTCTCCTTTTAGCAACAGTCTTTATATTGATTAAATGCTTAACTCCAACGTTTTCAGAAACAGCGTTTCCTCCCCACGATCCACATCCTAATGTTAATGAAGGTGCTAATTTGAAGTTAAATACATCTCCGATTGCTCCTTGAGCTGCTGGCATGTTGATTAATGTTCTACCAGTTTTCATTGTTTGTCCGAATAAATCGATTTTATCTTTAGCAACTAATTCATCTGCGTATAGAACTGAAGTATGTCCCATTCCTCCTAACTCGATTAATCTGTCAGCTTTCTTTAAAGCATCTTCGAAGTTAGTAGCTTTATACATTGCTAATACTGGAGATAACTTTTCGTGAGAGAATGATTCTTCTAACTCTACTGATTCAACTTCTCCGATTATTATTTTTGTATTTTCAGGAACGTTAACTCCTGCCATTTTAGCTATTTTATATGCTGATTGTCCTACGATATCTCCATTTAAGTGTCCATCGATAACTATTGTTTTTCTTACTTTATCTACTTCTTCACCTTTTAAGATGTAAGCGTTTCTTGCTGCGAACTCCTCTTTTACTTTATCATAGATTGATGCTGGGATGATTACTGCTTGCTCAGACGCACAGATAACTCCGTTATCAAATGTCTTAGATAATAAGATTGAGTTTACTGCCATTTTTATATGAGCAGTTTCATCGATAATTACTGGTGTATTTCCAGCTCCTACTCCAATTGCAGGTGTTCCTGACGAGTAAGCAGCTTTAACCATTCCTGGTCCTCCAGTTGCTAAGATCAGATCTGCCATCTTCATTAAATCATTTGAAGCTTGAACTGAAGGCTCAGCTATCCATCCAATTATATCTTTTGGAGCTCCAGCTTTTACCGCTGCTTCTAAAACTATTCTAGCAGCTTCTATAGTTGCATTTTTTGCTCTTGGGTGTGGAGAAAAAATGATTGCATTTCTTGTTTTTAAAGCTAATAAAGCTTTGAATATTGCTGTTGATGTTGGGTTAGTTGTTGGAACGATTCCTGCAATAACTCCAATTGGCTCTGCAATTTTTTGGATTCCATAAGATAAATCCTCTTCTACTACTCCACAAGTTCTAACATCTTTATATGCATTATATATATATTCAGAAGCAAAATGGTTCTTTATAACTTTATCTTCAACAATTCCCATTCCAGTTTCTTCTACTGCCATTTTAGCTAATTTTATTCTAGCGTTATTTGCAGCTAATGAAGCTTCTCTAAAAATTTCATCTACTTTTTCTTGTGTGAATTTCGCATACTCTTTTTGAGCTAATCTTACTTTTTCTATTGTATTTATTAGTGTCATAAACCATCACTCCTTTGTGAATTTTTATTTTATAATGCTAGTATACTTGTGTTTTAGTGTTTTTAAAAATATTTTTTTGCCTACTTTTCAAATTTTTAACCATCATTTTTTAACCATTTTGCAATTGTCAAACCATGATTCAACTTTTTTTTATTTATATTAGCTTTTTTTATTTTTTTGGAGTATATTATATTAAGCTTTGATTTTTCTAGGAAGGAGTATATCTAAAATGAAAGAAAACTATTTAAAAAATGTATGTTTAAAAGAATTGAATCTTTCTGATAATTTTGAAAATCTTCTAATTTCTAATCTAAATTTTGAGCAATTAATTGCCGTAAAAAATTTAAATGGGAATTTTTTAGTCCTTGCTGGTGCAGGTTCTGGTAAAACTAGAGTTATTATTTACAGAGCACTTTTGTTACTTAAATTACAAATTCCACCCAAAAATATTTTAATTCTAACATTTACAAGAAAAGCTATCAATGAAATTAAAGAGAGAATCCAAGCTTTTATTCCTGATTCAAATATAAACATTGAAACTTTTCATTCATTAGCCTATAAATCACTAAAAAAATATACTCAAAATAAAAATTTTCAGATTTTAAATTCTGATAACGCACTCGAATTTGCTAACTCCTCTACTTATTATGCTCAGATTTCAAAATTTTTAACTAAAGATGAAATTATAAAATGTACTACTTCTATAAAAGATAGGTATACCAAATCTATTTTTTTCAAAAACTTAAATAAAACTTCTAAAAATATTTTATTAAATTTTTTTAATGATATAAACCTTCGAAAAAAACAAACAAATTTCTACACTTTTGATGACCTACTAAACGAATTCTATAAATATCTTCATTTAAATATAATACCTACAGATTTTAAATATATTATGATTGATGAATATCAAGATACTGATAATATACAAATCGAAATTTTAAAGATACTTTCAAAAAATAGCTTTATTATGGCTGTAGGAGATGATTATCAAAGTATATATAGTTTTAAAGGAAGCTCCACTGCAAATATTCTAAATTTTTCTAATGATTTTAAAGACAGTAAAACTTTTATTCTAAAAGAAAACTATAGATGCTCTAAAAATATTTTGAATCTTTCTAACGAATTTTCAAAATGTTTACGTTACTCATTTAGAAAAACACTAACAACCCAAAATATCTCTAACTCTTTTCCTATACTCAATATTTTTAAAACTCACACTGAAGAGATAAATTTTATAATCTCTAGAATAAAAAATATTTTATCCTCTGATTCTAGTGCAAATATAGTCATTCTTTTTCGAAACTATATTTATATGGAAAACAGCATCAAGCTTTTCAAGAAAAATAATCTTATTTTTAATATCACTCAAAATCCTTTTCTTGAAAATATTTTTAAAAATTTAGATTTAAATGAAAGTAGTCAAATAACTCTATCTACAATACATAGTTCAAAAGGATTGGAATGGGACTATGTATTTATTCCTCTTCTTTTAGATGGAATCATTCCAACTTCTATTGGAACAGATATTAATATAGAAGAGGAAAAACGATTATTTTATGTTGCTATTACCAGAGCAAAAAAAGAGCTTATACTTACTTATCCTTTAAGTTTTTATAACTCATACGGACTTTTCTCTGCTTCCTCTCCTTTTATAGATAATATAGATTCAAATTTTTTCAATATAAAAAGAGGGTAGTAATTACCCTCTCCTAAATTCAATTATAAACTTCTCTATCCCAATACTCTCTTCTATTCCACCATTTTTTACTGAGTGCTCCACTTTTAATAGATTTTCTATAGATTTCAATAAAAATTCTTCATTAAATAACGACATATACTTTAATTTTAAAAATATAGGATATTCTCTCATCATTCCTCTTGATGTTTTAAAATACTTTTTAATTTTTTCATAGTTTGATGCTTTAAACTCATTGTATGATATATTAGCCCTTAATTCGCCTGATTTTTTTAATCCAACTAATTTCAATGCTAAATTAAGCTCCTCTGTCATCAAGTATAAAAATAGCATGTACTCTTTTGTTTTCTTTAAATACTCTATAAGTATGATAATATTATCAGTTATCATAAAATCTTCAACTAATTTTTTCAAATTATACTCATCACTAACCGATAATATAGGTAAAACTTCCTCTAAAATAAAATTTTTCCCATTTAAGAAACTTTTTATCTTTTCAACTTCATTTTTTACTTTAAAAAAGTCGTCACCTAAAACCTCTGCTAACTTTTCCGATTCATACTCTGATATCTGTAACTCTTTCTCTATATAGAAGTGTATACCTTTTTTTTCCAAAGCCTTTCTTGCAACTATTGTTTGCCCAAGCTTTTCTGCATTTGTAATAACTCTTTTTCCAACCTCATTTATTGCTTTTCCATAGTCATTTAACTCCTCTTCATAAACAACTACAACCTCTTTTTTACTCAAATCATAATCCCCAACAATTTTAAGAAGATTATCTAACTTTTTAGACTTGTCAGCTCTTTTTAAAATAATTAGCTCTTTTGGTACAAACATAGAGTTAATTGATATACTCTCTAAAAATTGTTCCTCTTCACCTTGAGAGGCATCATAAGTTTTAGTTGGAATATGAGGATTTGATTTCTTTATTTTTTCCACTAACTCTTCATATTTTAATGGAAGTGGGGTATCACCATAAATAAAATAAAACATCTCTACCACCTTTTAATTTTTTATATATTATAACATAAAAAATAAAAGAGAGGCTAGCTCTCTTTTATTTCATTAAAACTCTTAGTCTTTCTTTGTTAAAATTTTTGATGCATTTAAAACTGCTAAAACTGATACTCCTACATCAGCAAAAATTGCTAACCATAAGTTTGCAATCCCTAAAACCCCTAGTACCATAACAACTATTTTCACTCCCAAAGCGAATCCAACATTTTCAAGAACAACTTGATGATTTTTTCTTCCTAAATTTAAAGCTTCTAAAACTTTATAAGGATCATCATTCATTAAAACTATATCCGAACTTTCAATAGCTATATCACTACCTATTTTTCCCATAGATATTCCTATATCTGCCATTGCTAAAACAGGTGCATCATTTATTCCATCTCCAACAAATATAGTTCCTTTTTTACTTTTTGATTTTATCTCTTCAAGTTTTGAAACTTTATCCTGTGGCAATAGATTTGTACATATTTTATCCTCATCTATTCCCAAAGCTTTCCCTATGTGTCTTCCTGTTTTTTGATTATCCCCTGTTAACATATATACATTTATTCCTTGAGCATTTAACTCATCAATTGTTTTTCTTGATGTTTCTTTTATCTCATCCTCAACAATTACTCTTCCAAGAAGTTCAGAATCCACTGCTATATACACAACTGTTCCAAAATCTTCTGCTGAATCAATCGCTATATTATGGCTCTCTAAAAACTTTCTACTTCCTACTAATATCTCTTTTCCACAATAAAGAGCATTTACTCCGTAACCTGCTTTTTCATTATGCCCTTGAATATCCCATTCAGAAACTTCAACACTACCATAATTTAATATAGCTTTTCCTATAGGATGATTTGAATAAAACTCTCCAGCCTTAGCATACTCTAACAATTCATTCTCTGTTCCTTTAAAAACTTCAACTGCCGTTACCTTAAATCTACCTTTTGTTAGAGTTCCTGTTTTATCAAATACAACAGTATCAATATTTTTTAATCTTTCTAGGTAGTTTCCACCCTTAATCAAAATTCCATCTTTCGATCCTTTACCTATAGAACTAAAGAATGTTAACGGAACTGAAAGCACAAGAGCACAAGGGCAAGATATAACTAAAAATATCAATGCTCTACTAAACCATAACTTAAAGTTACCATCATACATCACTGGAACTAAAACTGCAATTAAAATAGATAGCGTAACTACAATCGGTGTATAATATCTAGCAAACTTTGTTATAAACTTTTCTGCATGTGCTTTTTTACTTCCCGCACTCTCTACCATCTCAATTATTCTACTTACAGTTGATTGAGAATATAACTTAGTTACTTTAAACTCTATTGTTCCATTTATATTTATCGATCCACTTAAAACTTCACTTCCAATCTCCCCTATTACAGGAACTGATTCCCCTGTTAATGCAGATTTATCCAGTGTCGTATTTCCTAAAGTGATAACACCATCTAAAGGAACTCTCTCTCCTGGTTTAACAATTAAAATATCTCCAACATTAACTTTTGAAGGATCAACAACTTCTACTGTACCATTTTTATTTTTTAAGTTTGCAAATTCTGGCTTTATACTCATCAGTTTTTCAATAGATTTTTTAGAGTTATTTACAGCCATTTCTTGGAAATATTCTCCTATTTTATAAAATATCATAACTCCTGCTGCTTCTCCAAACTCTCCTAATGCAAGTGCACCAATAGTTGCAATACTCATCAAGAAATTCTCATCTAAGAACTTTCCTCTTTTAATATTTTTAAAAGCATTCAATAGAATATCGTAACCTGATAATCCATAAGCTATAACTAATATTATATCTTTTTGTAAACTTTTAGGTAAAGTCAATCCAACTATAAATAAAGTTATTCCAACTGTTAGAATAATTAAATCTATTTTTGATGAAATATCTGTTGAACCTGAATGAGTATGATTATGTGAATGCTCATTTTCGTGCTCATCCAAATCCTCCTCTTTTAAATATGTTCCTGGCTCAACTTTATCTGCAATCTCATTTATTTTTTTAAAAAGATCTTTTTCATTCGTTTCTTCAAGTAAAGTAAATTTCACTTTCTTAGTGTAAAAATCTACATTGACATCTTTTATTTCTTTTACTTTATCTAATTCATATTGAATCTTTGAAGCACACCCTCCACAATGAAGGTTTACAATCTCATACTCTCTTTTCATATTCCATCTCCTTTTTAGGTATATACCCATACCCCCTATATCTATACTTTAAAAATATCATAATTTATCTCTTTTGTCAAAATTTTTTTGAATATTTCTAACTTAAATAGTATAATATAAATTATTGAAAAAAAGGAGTCTACCATGAAATATAATATTGATGATATTCAAAATATCTTTGTCGAAAATATCAATACTAATAATTTTATTAGAGGTGTCTTTTCAAATCCCACAAAAGAAAACCCTTATAAAAAAATAAACTTAAAACCTGTTGAAATAAAAGGTGAGCTTTTTGTACAAGTTGAAAGTTTTAAAGATAATAAAGCTTTTCATAAAAACTTTTCGTTAGATGAGTGCTTTAACTCTTTAAAGGATATTATAAAAGATTTTAAACAAATCCTTATATCTACATCTAACGAAGAGATTCAAGTTCTACAAAATAAAAAAGGATTCTCTTTAAAAAGAAAAACAATTACTGGTAAGAAAGTTGAACTATCTCATAACAAACAAAAAAACTATATTCTTCAAGATAATACACCAATTCCATTTTTAATAAAATTAGGTGTTATGTCTGAGTCAGGTAAAGTTACTAAAGAGAGATTTAATAAATTTAGACAGATCAATAGATATTTAGAGTTTATCGAAGATACTTTAAAAGAGTTACAAGAAAAAAATCTAATTCAAAATAGTATGAAGATTGTTGATTTTGGTTGTGGAAAATCATATTTAACTTTTGCTCTTTACCACTATTTAAAAAATGTTAAAAATTTAGATATTGAAGTAATTGGTTTAGATTTAAAAGAGGATGTAATCACTCACTGTAACTCGATTGCTCAAGAGTTAGAGTTTAACAATCTAAAATTTTTAAAAGGAGATATCAAAGAGTTCCATGAGTTCGATAATGTTGATATGATATTCTCTTTACATGCTTGTAACAATGCAACTGATTACTCTATTTTAAAAGGATTAGAACTTGGGGCAAAAGCTATTCTTGCTGTTCCATGTTGCCAATCTGAAATAAATCAAAAAATTGATAAATCTTCTACTACAGAGATAAAAGGTGTGCTTTCACCTTTCGGAAATCACGGAATCTTACAAGAAAGATTTAGTTCTCTAGCTACAGATGCATTAAGAGCTTTATCTTTAGAACTTTGTGGATTCAATACAAAAGTTATGGAGTTTATAGATATGGAACACACACCTAAAAATATCCTTATTAAAGCTATTAAGGGGAATCCAACAGAAGAGAAATTAGCTCAAAAAAGAGAGGAATATAATAGATATATCCAATTTTTAGGAGTTAAACCCCTTTTAGATAATCTACTTCAAGACTATTTTAAAAAATAAACAAATAAAAAAGACGGATTTTATTTTCCGTCTTTTTTATTCTATATTTCTAAAAAATATAAAACTCCTCCAACTAATAGAGCTGGAATAATATTATAAAAAGTGACCATAGCTGCTGATTTTTTACTCAATGCCAGAAGTGGAAACAGTGCATCTCCATCATTACAGATTGCATTGGCTGCTAAAGCTGAAAATGGTATCGCTCCTGATATATAAAGTGCTGCTAAAAGAATTTGAGGACCACACCCGGGAATCAAGCCTATAAAAATTGCCATAATCACAACTAAAAAACCACCACTATCTAAAATATTTTTCAATACAATCTCTCCACCTATATAACTCAAAAATATTTCATAACTAAAAAAAGCTACAAAAACCCAACTTACTAAAAAAGCTACTTCCTCTGCTGTATGGATTAAGGTCTCTTTTAAAGATCCCAATTTGCTTTCTGTTTTATCAAAATCACTTCCTTTTACAAGTTTCCTACTCAAAACTGTATAAAATATACAAAGAACAGTTCCTAAAAAAGCTAAAATTTCAATTAGATTTAAATTACCTTCATGCTCTACATGAGAGTGTCCTTCTAGAAGATGCTCAATTGCAAAAGGAGTTGAAATTATAACTAAAATCCAAAATATTTTATACCAAACTGTGTGTGTCAATAAATATATCTCTTTTATATCAGATTTTCTATGCAAAACTTTATCTACTATATCCCCCTTTTTGTGAGCTATATGATTATGAATTTTATGTCCACTTTCTTCGTTTACAAAGCCACTCTCAGAAGACTGATTAAAATCTTTATTCATAACTATATTTTCACCAATTCTAAATCTATCTATCAACAATCCCGAAACTACTCCAACAACTCCACTTATCAATAATATTTTAAAGTATGCTGAGATATTTCCAACAATTAAAACAAAAGCAGCATCACCCATTGTTGTTATAAAAGCTGCAACTAGTGCTCCAAAACTAATCTTACCTAAAATAAAAAGTGGTACTACAACTATAGCTCCGCCACATCCAGGAATTAATCCCAAAAGAGCAGATAAATACACCCCATTTTTTCTATTTTTCTCCAATAATTTTATTACAACTCCATTAAATTTATAATCTATAATCCCCATAATCAAAATAGATAACGATACAAAAACTCCAACTTTAAAAAAGGCATCTACTCCAGCCGAGTAAATTATATGAAACAATTCCATTTTATCACCTCGTATAAATATTTTCTCTCTTTATCTTTATACTATTTTTTTTATTAATTCTTTCAATAAAAAAACCAGCACAAAGTGCTGGCTCTAATATTTATTACATTCTTTCTAAAGTTCCAATTCCTAAAAGGTTTAATCCCTCTTTTAAAACTGCAGCTGTTCTTTCAGCTAATAATAGTCTTGAATAAAGAACATCTTCTTCTTGATTTAATATTGGACAAGCGTTGTAGAATCCATTGAACTTCTTTGATAACTCAAATAAGTAATCTGCAACTAGATTTGGTCTACAGCTATCTGCTGCTTTTAATATAACTGCTGGGAATTGAGTTAAGTGATGTGCTAATGTTCTTTCTGTTTTATCAGTAAATGTAACTGCTACATCCTCTCTTAAATCTTTTCCGTTCTCTACTGCTCTTCTTAAAATAGATTTTATTCTAGCATAAGAATATTGTAAATAAGGTGCTGTATTTCCTTCGAAACTCAGAATTTTATCCCATTCAAATATAACAGCTGTCTGTCTATTTTGAGATAAATCAGCATATTTTATAGCTCCAGTTCCAACAACTTCTGCTATATTATCTTTTTCCTCATCTGATAGTTCAGGATTTTTTTCATTTACAATCTCTAAAGCTCTTCTTTTCCCTTCATCTAAAAGCTCTTCTAATCTGATTACGTTTCCTTTTCTTGTAGAGAAAACACCATCAGCAAATCTCATAATTCCAAACCATACATGCTGCTTTTCTACATTCCATCCTAACATATCAGTTATTCTGAAAAATTGTCTGAAGTGATCTTGTTGTCTCTCATCAGTTACATATATTAACTTATTTACATTATAGTTAGCTAATCTAAACTTTACTGTAGCTATATCTGAAGTTGCATATAGGAAAGCTCCATCTCTTTTTTGGATAATACAAGGGTGTAACTTCTCCTCTTCTGCGAAGAATACAACTTTTGCACCTTGATCTTCTACTGCAATCTCTTTCTCTTCTAACTCTTTAACAACACCAGGCATTAAATCGTGATAGAATGACTCTCCATAGTAAGTATCAAAATTAATTCCCATTCTAGTGTATAACTTTCCATACTCATCTAAAGATACCTTTATAAACTCTTGCCATAATCTGTAGTTCTCTTCATCTCCATCTTGAAGTTTCTTTAACTCTTCTCTAGCTTGATCTTCAAGTTCTGGATGCTCCTCACTTTGTCTAGTGAATTCAACATATACTCTTTCTAGCTCTTCAATTGCATTTTCTTTATAAGCTTCTGCATTTAACCAGTTTCTATATCCTATAATTAATTTTCCAAACTGTGTTCCCCAATCTCCAATGTGATTGTCTGCAACAACATTAAATCCTAAATACTTATACATTCTTTTTATAGAATCACCTATTATAGTTGATCTTAAATGACCTATATGCATTCTCTTAGCTATGTTTGGTGAAGAGTAATCAATTATTACATCTCCCTCTGTATTCAATCCCTTAAACTCATAATTTTCTTTAGATATTTTTTTTACTAAATCTGCTAAGTATGAATCTTTTAAAAATATATTTAAGAATCCTGGTCCCGCAATCTCAATTTTTTCAATAACATCATTTACAACTAAGTTATTTACTACATTTTCAGCAATTGCTCTTGGATTCCCTCCAATTATTTTAGAGTTCATCATAGCAAAGTTTGATTGAAAATCTCCAAACTTTTCATTTGTTGCAACAGTTATCTCTACTGGTTTTAGCTCTTTATCTGAATATAAATTTTTTACTGTATCTAATAAAATTAACTCTATTTGTTTTTCAATAGTTAACATAATTTACTCCTTTTGTTGTGAAATAAAAAAAGGACCCGAAAGTCCTAAAAAAGAATAACTCCAGTCTACCGCCTTCCTTACGGTTTTGGTCGCCGTTTCATATACGTGGTAACCAGATAATGCCTATATACAGGGTCCGTGAAACAAGGGTTTCCGTGACGTATCTGAGTTATAAGCAACAGAGCCAATCCCAATAGCGACCTTAGGCCCAAAACCTCCAGATAACAGCGAGTAGACCAGAAATATTTACTCTTAAGACAATTATATCACTTCTATATTATTTTTTCAATTAAAAAATCCTTTTGAATGGTATATTTTTTATACCTAAACTATTTCTGAATTATATGTTGAATCTAAATAAAGTTCTTCTAATTGTTTGTCATCAACTTTGCTTGGTGCTTCAGTCATTAAACATTGACCTTTATTTGTTTTAGGGAATGGTATTACGTCTCTTATAGATTGCTCTTTTAACATAACCATTAACCATCTATCAATTCCGAATGCTAATCCTCCATGAGGTGGTGCTCCATATTTAAATGCATCTACGAAGAATCCGAATTTATCTTGAGCTTCCTCTTTAGATAATCCTAACTTCTCAAATACTTTACTTTGGATTTCTGGATTGAATATTCTAATTGATCCTCCACCAATTTCTGAACCATTTAATACTAAGTCATAAGAGTTTGTTCTCACTGCATCCATCTCTCCATCTAAGAACAGTTGCATATCCTCTTCTTTTATTGACGTGAACGGGTGATGTTGAGCCTTATATCTTTGCTCTTCCTCATCATATTCGAACATTGGGAAGTCTACTATCCATAAGAATTTGAATTCATCGTTATCAATTAACCCTAACTCTTTTCCTAATTTTAATCTAACTGCACCTAAAGCTCCGTAAACAACTTTTGCTCTATCTGCAACTATCATAATTACATCTCCAACTTTTGCTTCAGTTCTAGATATAATTGCTGCCATCTCTTCCTCTGTGAAGAACTTAGCGATTGGAGAGTTTACTCCCTCTTCAGTTATCTTTATCCAAGCCATTCCTTTTGCACCAAAGTATGTTTTTGCATAGTCTTCATACTCAGTTAAAATTTTTCTTGAGAATTGCTCAGCTACACCTGGAGCTACTACAGCTTTAACTACTCCTCCAGCTTCTACTGCACTTTGGAATCCTTTGAATCCACAAGTTGCCATTATATCCGTTAAATCTTTTAACTCTACACCAAATCTTGTATCAGGCTTGTCTGAACCAAATCTTTCCATAGCTTCTGCATAAGGCATTCTTGGGAAGTCATACTCTGCTGATTCTTCCGTTACATTTTTAAATACTCTTTTTGCTAATCCTTCAATCTCATTCATTATATCTTTTTGCTCAATGAATGACATCTCGATATCTAATTGAGTAAATTCAGGTTGTCTGTCAGCTCTTAAATCCTCATCTCTGAAACATTTAGCTATTTGGAAGTACTTTTCTACTCCTGAAATCATCAATAATTGCTTGAATAATTGAGGTGATTGAGGTAATGCATAGAAATCACCAGGGTTTGTTCTACTTGGAACTAAGAAATCTCTTGCTCCTTCTGGAGTTGACTTAGTTAAGATTGGAGTATCTACATCTAAGAATCCTTTTTCATCCATATAGTTTCTTATAGACATAATCATTTTATGTCTCATCTTTAAATTTCTAGCCATATGATTTCTTCTTAAATCTAAGTATCTATATTTTAATCTTATATTTTCACTTAAATTATCGTCTCCAGAAATTTGGAACGGTAATACATCACAGTTGTTTAAAACTTCTAATTCTGTTACGAATACTTCGATATCTCCTGTTGGAATATTTGCATTCTTACTTTGTCTCTCTCTTACAACTCCAACTACTTTTATAACTGATTCATTTTTTAATTTTTGTGCTCTTTCTACAACAGCAACCTCAGCTACATCTGTATGGAATATTATTTGAGTTTTTCCCTCTCTATCTCTTAAATCGATAAAAGTTAACCCACCTAGGTCTCTTTTTGTATCAACCCATCCAGATAAAGTAACTGTTTCACCAATATTTGAAGCTCTTAATTCCCCTAAGTTATGAGTTCTATAATACGTCATCTCTTTTTCTCCTTTTATTATTTTAATATATTTTTTATATTTTCTATGCTAACTTCCTCTTGAGTTCTATTGATGAAATCTTTTAGCATTACAACACCTTTATTCATCTCATCTTCACCAATTATGATAACATTTTTTGCTCCTACTTTATCAGCTTTTTTCATATGAGCTTTCATTCCTTTTGAGTTGTAATCGATTACAACAGATTTTCCAGCAAGTCTTAAATCATTAGCTATTTTAAAAGCACAGTCCATCGTACTTTCTCCTAACCAAGCGATATATACATCTAAATCTCTTCTTGGGAAATCCTCTCCTAAAAGCATCATTATTCTTTCAACACCAGCAGCAAAACCAAAAGCTGGAATCTCCTTATCTCCAAGTTGCTTTAAAAGATTATCGTATCTTCCTCCACCTAAAACAGTTCCTTGTGATCCTAACTTATTTGTTACAATCTCATAAACTGTACTTGAATAGTAATCTAGTCCTCTAACTAATCTTGGATCCTCTTTGTAGTTAACACCAAAAATTGTTAAATATTTTTTTACTGTTTCATAGTGATTTTTCTCTTCCTCTGTTAATGAATCTGTTATGATTGGTGCATCAGCTGTTAACTCTTTACACTTATCCACTTTGCAATCTAAAACTCTCAATGGATTTTTTTCCATTCTCATTCTACAATCGTCACATAACTCTTCTCTCATCGGCTCTAAGAAGTTTAATAAAGTTTCTCTATATTTAACTCTACTCTCTTTTTCTCCAACTGAGTTTATTGTAACTTCTAAATCAGTTACACCTATTTTACTTAAGAATGAGTATCCCATTGCTATTACTTCAGCATCTAAAATTGGTGAACTCTCTCCTAATACTTCAACACCTATTTGGTTGAACTCTCTTTGTCTTCCAGCTTGTGGTCTTTCATATCTAAACATAGAACCAGCATAGAAGTATCTTGAAACATCCTCTTTTGCGTAGATTTTATTCTCTAAATAACATCTAACAACTGCTGCTGTTCCTTCAGGTCTTAATGTTATACTTCTTTCTCCTCTATCTTGGAAAGTATACATCTCCTTTTCAACGATATCAGTTCCCTCTCCTACTCCTCTTTTAAAAAGATCTGTCTCTTCAAATATTGGAGTTTTTATCATTGAATACCCATAATTTTCAAAGAATTGCTGAGCTGTTCTTGTTATATAATCATACTTTATTCCATTATCTCCATATATATCTTTAGTTCCTCTAACTGCTTTAATCAGTTTCATTTTATCACCTCAATTATTTTAATTTCCATAATTTCTCTAATTTTTCTTCAATTAGCTTTTCATTTCTATTGTTTCCTGGAATATAGTATCTCTTTTTCTGTTCTCTATACTTTTGCTCTACAAAATTATTACTATAATCATGTGGATATTTATAGCCAACTGCTTTATCTCCTATATGGATAGGCACTGGTTCTAAATCACCATTTTCAATATCTTTTAAAGCTTTATCTATAGCTAAGTAACTACTATTACTTTTTGTAGATATAGCTAAATAGATTACTGCTTGAGATAAAATTATTCTTATTTCTGGCATCCCTATTTTTTCACTCATATTCATAGCACTATTTGCTATTAACATAGCTTCTGGATTAGCCATTCCTATATCTTCACTTGCATGAATCGAAATTCTTCTTGCAATATATCTTGGATCTTCTCCGCCGTGAAGAAGTCGTGCCAGCCAATAGACAGCTGAATCTGGATCACTACCTCTTATGCTTTTTATCATGGCAGAAATAAGATTATATTTATCTTCCTGTTTATGATAAGAAGCTTTTCTCTCTCTAAAAAGATCTATAATCTCTTTTTCAGTATAACCTGAACAACTACTTTTATAAAGCTCTAAATAGTTCAAAGCTATTCTACTATCGCCTTGAGAGATATCTAAAATAACCTCTCTTATCTCTTTTGGAAGTTGAACTTCTAAAAGTTCCTCTCCTTTAATTAAAATATTATTTATATTTTCTCTTGTTAAAGGTTTAAATTCAAATAATAAGCATCTAGATAGTAGTGCATTGTTCAAACTATGATAAGGATTTTCTGTTGTAGCACCTACTAAAATTAATATTCCCGACTCTGTATAAGAAAGTAAGGCATCCTGCTGAGTTTTATTAAATCTATGTATCTCATCTAAAAATAGAATCGTTCTCTTCCCATATAGCTCTAGATTTCTTTTTGCTACATCAACTATTCCTCTCAAGTCATTTAAACTTGCTATCGTTGCATTCAAAGTTTCGAAATTATAATCTAGCTCTCTTGAGATTATCTCACCTAAAGAGCTTTTTCCACAACCAGACGGACCATATAAAATCATATTAGAAAGATTTTTACCCTCTATTATTTTTCTAAGAACACCATTCTGACCTAATATTTTTTCTTGACCTTGAAATTCATTCAATTTCTTGGGTCTTAAACGAGCTGATAGAGGTTTTGCTTTTTCAAAGTTTCCACCAAATATACTTTGCATATAATCACAACCTATTTTTTAAAATAAAAAAGCGTATTGTGTACCCCAACACGCCTTTAATTCTTTTAACTATTTTACTAGATACAGAAGAAGTGCTGAAAGTATGAATAAAAATGCGACTACTTCAGTTGCTCTGGCTAGTGGTCCTCCGTCTTTTGAAACCCCAAATACTGTATTTGAACCTCCCATTCCCATGCTTCCTGACATCCCATGACTTCTATCTGGCTGTACAAGAACTAGTACTATTAAAGCTACAGCAAATATGAATAAAAATATTGTTAAAACTGCTTCCATAACTTTACTCCTCCCAAGTTTCGTCTTCTATCTCATACAATATTATAATATATATATTCATAAAATAAAAGAAAAAATTATAGAAGTTTTGCAGCTAATTCAGCTAGAGCTGAACGTTCACCTTTTTTTAGAGTTACATGTCCTACAATCCCTTCATTTTTAAGTTTATCTGCTAGATATGTTAACCCATTCGTATCTGCATCTAAATAAGGACTATCTATTTGGTCAGGATCTCCTGTTAAAACAATTTTTGTATTTTCTCCTGCTCTAGTAATTATTGTTTTCACTTCTAACGGTGTCAAATTCTGAGCTTCATCTATTATTATATATCCGTTTGGAATACTTCTTCCTCTTATATATGTTAATGCTTCTATCTTTAAAAGCCCCATAGTTTGAAGCCCTAAAATTACTTTTTCACCTGTTTTTTCTCCTTTTTCAGTGGCTAAATAATCGATATTATCATAGATTGGTTGCATCCAAGGTCTTAATTTTTCCTCTTCACTTCCAGGAAGATATCCTAAATCTTTCCCCATCGGAATTATAGGTCTCGCTATCAACAACTTTTTATACTTACCTCTTTCAACCACTTGTTCAAGTCCTGCTGCTATAGCCAAAAGAGTTTTTCCAGTTCCAGCTTTTCCAACAAGAGTTACAACTTTTATATTTTCATCCATTAAGAGTTCCATAGCGTACTCTTGTTCGTCATTTCTAGCTCTTGCTCCCCAAGCTGAAATCTGTCCTTCTAAGTTTCTTCTAATTTTACCACCAATATATCTTCCCGAAGTTTTATTATCTCCACACTTAAATCTTACAAACATATTTTCAGTGAAGTGATACTCTTTTCCTAACTCCCATACATTTATTTTTCCAGCTTTATCAAATTTATTATATATATCTTTATCAACTTCAATCTCTACATACCCATCATCTAAAGTTGTATAATCAGTTTTATCACTTTCATAATCTTGGACTTCAATTCCTAAAGAATCAGCTTTTATTCTCATATTTATATCTTTTGTTATCAAAACAACCTTCATATCTGGATTTTTCTTTTTAATTCCTAAAGTTGCAGATATTATCATATTATCTACTGAATCTCTTTTCAAAGCTGGAGGTAGTAGTTCTAAATCATTTTCAATTTCTACTTTGAAAAAAATCCCTTTTTCTAATTCGACACCCTTTGCTATACATCCCTTTTTCCTTATAGCATCTAACTCTCTAGCAGCTAACCTTGCTTGAATAGCAGTTGTTGTATTTCTTTTCAGATGATCAATCTCTTCAATAACAAAAATTGGTACAATCACCTCATTATCTTCAAAACTATAGATACTTCTGTGGTCGTGTATTAAAACATTTGTGTCTAGAATATAGATTTTCCTCATAAAATCATCCCCTTAATTGAATTTTTTTAAGAACTCCTTTAATTGCATCTTCTAAAGTCGAGTAGCTATTTAACTCATCTTTACTCACCAGCGAATCTATTTCCTTTTTACTATAACCTAAAGACTCTAAAGCCATATAAAGCTCCTCTTCTATAGCACTGTTCAGTACCGCTCCTGATGGGTCTTCCATAGCCATTAAGTTTAATGTCTTGATTTTATTATTTAAATCTATTATTATCTGTTTTGATTTTTTCTCTCCTAACTTTGGAACTCTTTTTAAAGTTTTAAAATCCTCTGTCAACACAATCTCTCTTATATTATCTATCGAGAATGTAGACATTATAGAAAGAGCTAGTGATAACCCTATTCCACTTATTCCAATTAGCATCTCAAATAAAGTTCTCTCTCTCTCCTCTAAAAACCCAACCAATTTAAATGTATCCTCTTTTATAACATTATAAATATGTAACTCTCTTTTATCTCCAACTTGAACTTGATCATATGTTTTTAAAGTTATATAAACTCTATATCCAACTCCATTTACATCTATTCCTAAATATTCTGGTTTTTTTATTTTTACGATTCCGTTTAAGTATTCAAACATTTTATCTCTCTCCCTTTAGTGCTTTTTTTAAGTATTTACTTGTGTATCCTTTTCTTGATGTCGCAACTTTTTCTGGAGTTCCCGTTAAGATAACTTTTCCTCCACCATCTCCACCTTCAGGACCTATATCTATTATATAATCTGCATTTTTTATAACATCTAAGTTATGCTCAATTATAATTACAGTGTTTCCTCTTTCAACAAGTCTATTTATTACCTCTAATAACTTTCTTATATCTTCAAAATGTAATCCTGTCGTTGGCTCATCTAAAATATAGATAGTCTTTCCTTTTGATACTTTTGCCAACTCACTTGCTAACTTTATTCTTTGAGCCTCCCCTCCTGATAAAGTTGTAGCTGGTTGACCCAATTTTATATAATCTAAACCTACATCCACTAATACTTTTAACTTTCTTTCTAATGTGGGAATATTTTGGAAAAACTCTGCTGCTTCCCCAACACTCATATCTAAAACATCAGATATATTTTTCCCTTTATAATAAACCTCTAAAGTTTCTCTGTTATATCTTTTTCCTCTACACACTTCACATTCAACATAAACATCTGGTAAGAAGTTCATCTCTATCTTTATAATTCCTGCACCTTGACAAGCTTCACACCTTCCACCTTTCACATTAAATGAAAAACGTCCCTTGCTATACCCTTTAGACTTAGCGTCTTTCGTTTGAGAGAATATATCTCTTATATCATCAAAAACTTTTGTATATGTAGCTGGATTAGAACGTGGAGTTCTTCCTATCGGACTCTGATCTATATCAATAACTTTTTCAAGTTTCTCTATTCCCTCTATAGAATCATATTCTAATGGATAAAGCTTACCTTTATTCAATTTATTAAATAATACAGGATATAAAGTTTGGTTTATCAATGTCGACTTTCCACTTCCACTTACACCTGTTACAACAGTTAAAACTCCTAAAGGAATATCCACATCTACATTTTTAAGATTGTTTCCCTTTGCACCCTTTAACTTTATAAACTCTTTTCCATCTCTTCTTGTTGAAGGAACAGCAATCCCAATCTCTCCTTTCAAAAACTTTCCAGTCATAGATTTTTCATTATTCATAACTTCATCTGGTGTTCCAGCTGCTACAATCTCTCCGCCAAAAACTCCAGCTCCTGGTCCCATATCTAATATATAGTCAGCTTGATACATTGTGTCCTCATCATGCTCTACAACAATCAATGTATTTCCAAGTTCTTTCAATCTATTTAGGGTAGCTAAAAGTTTATCATTATCTCTTTGATGTAATCCAATACTCGGTTCATCTAAAACATATAAAACCCCTGTAAGACCTGATCCAATCTGAGTTGCTAATCTGATTCTTTGAGATTCTCCACCCGATAATGTCTTTGTTTCCCTTGCTAAACTCAAATAATCTAATCCTACATTTATCATAAATGACAATCTCTCTTTTATCTCTTTTAAAATTTCCGCTGCAATTTGTCTCTCTTTTTCTGTTAACTCAATTGTTTCAAAAAATTTCAAAGCCTCTTTTATACTTAACTCTGTTATCTCTATTATATTTTTTTTATAAACCGTAACAGCTAAAACTTCTGGCTTTAATCTTTTACCATTACAAACTTTGCATATCTTATCAATCATAAATCTATTTTCAATCTCTTCTCTTGCGCTTTCAGAAAATGATTCTTTATATCTTCTCTCTAAATTTTTTACAATCCCTTCAAAATCTTTCTCTCCATGAAAACTAAACTCTTTTGAATCGTAATCAACTCTAAATTTCTCTCCACCAGTTCCATAAAATATTATATCTATATCCTCTTTCGATAACTCTTTTACTGGTTTTTCCAAATCAATTTTATATTTTCTTGCCATTGACTCAAAAATTGTCCAAGTATAACCTTTTTTTGCCGAGGCTGCTCCAGGTATATATATTCCACCTTTTAAAATAGAAAGATTTTCATCTTCTATCAATCTGCTCTCATCTATCTCTAACTTTTTTCCAATTCCTTTACACTCTGGACAAGCACCAAATGGAGCATTAAAAGAGAATAATCTAGGATTCAAATCAGGTATGCTTACATCCTCGTGATCTGGGCACGAAAAATTCTCACTGTAAAGTTGCTCTCCCTCAGACCAATTGATAATAATCTTTCCCTCTGATAACTCTATCGCTTGCTCGATACTTTCAGTCAAACGTGATTTAAAATCTTTATCATCTTTATCTACGACTAATCTATCCACGACTACTTCTATATTGTGTTTTTTATTTTTATCTAAATTTATCTCCTCTTCAATATAAAGAATCTCTCCATTTACTCTAGCTCTTACAAATCCTTTTTTGACTAAATTTAAGAAGATATTTTTATGAGTACCTTTTTTATCCTTTATAACAGGACTTAAAAGCATTAATCTTTCACCATTTGAAAATTTCTCATAGATATTTTCAACAATTTCATCTACACTTTGTCTTTCTACTAATTTATTACATACAGGACAATGAGCTTTTCCTATGTGAGCAAATAGTAACCTCATATAGTCATATATCTCTGTAACAGTCCCCACTGTTGATCTTGGATTTTTATTTGTTGTTTTTTGTTCAATAGAGATTGCAGGAGCTAATCCCTCTATACTGTCTACCTCTGGTTTTTTCATCTGTCCTATAAATTGTCTTGCATAAGCCGATAAACTTTCTACATATCTTCTTTGTCCCTCTGAATAAATTGTATCAAAAGCTAATGATGACTTTCCACTTCCACTAACCCCTGTCACAACAACAAACTTATACTTTGGTATCTCTATATCAAAATTTTTCAAATTATGTTCTCTAGCACCTTTTATAATAATCTTATCTAACATTTATTCCTCCTTTGAAAAAACCCTCTTAAAAACTTAAGAGGGTCGAATTTAATAATATTCAATTAATCCATTATCATAAAAACTAAAATAGGATTCATCACTCACTATAATATGATCTAGCAATTTTATGTCCACTTTCTCCAATAGCTCTTGCATCTCTAAAGTCAGTTCAATATCTTTTTTTGATGGTGTCAAATTTCCACTTGGATGATTATGTGCAAATATAACTCCCTTAGCTCTATTATGTATTGCTCTTTCTACAATTTTTCTCGGATATACAACACTTCGATCTATTGTTCCTTTAAATAAAATCTCATCTGCAACAATTTTATTATCGCTACTCAGATATATAACTTTAAACTCTTCACTTTTGAGTGAACCGACATCATCTTTTAAATAGTTTATAAGATCTGTTTTTCCTTTTAAAGTTTTTAAATCTGCAGATTTTATATTTTTAAAGTAGTGGTTTGACATTATATCTCCAATTACCTTTAAATATAGAGCCGTTTCTCCTCCTACTCCTTCAATCTCTTTTAAATCATTAATCTCAGCTTTTATAACCATATCTATTGTTTTAAATTTTGCCAATAGATTTTTAGCTATTCCTTTACAATCTTTCAATTTAATCGAATATGTCAAAATTAGCTCAAGTATCTCATAGTCTTCTAATCCTTTGTATCCAACTCTCAAATACTTTTCTCGTAATCTCTTTCGGTGTCCTTGCATCTGTTCTTTTTCCAAGATAACCACCCCTTATTGAAATAGATTATAAACCTCATCTTTTGTCTTCATTACTTTTGGAATATTCATTGCTGCTTTTAAAATTGGGTACGCCAAAACTGCTCCTGTTCCTTCTCCTAAACGCATCTGCATATCTAAAAATGGTTTTAACTCTAAAGCGTTCATAACAACTTTCATACCTGGTTCTTCACTCATATGTGTTGCTATTATATAACCTTTTACTTTTGGTTCGATTCGGGTAGCTACTAAAGCTGCAACTGCTGATATGAACCCATCTATTAGCATTGGCTTTTTCTCTAATGCTGCTCCTAAATATAATCCCACCATACAAGCTATATCTAATCCACCAACACATCTTAAAACTTCTAAAGGCTCTTTATTAAATAAATCATATTTTTCTACTGAATTTTTTATTACGGTTTTTTTTCTTTTTAATCCTTCATCAGAAAGTCCAGCTCCACATCCCACTACTTTTTCAATACTCTCTTTTGTTAAAGCATATAAAATTGCAGAGCTTGTTGTAGTATTAGCAATTCCCATCTCACCATTCGAGAAGAAGTCATACTCTTTTTTATCTTTTATCATCTCTATACCAACTTCAATTGCACAAATAACCTCATCTAAACTCATAGCTGGCTCTTGAGTAAAGTTCTTTGTTCCATAAGCTACTTTCTTTAAATATAGATTTCCATACTCTCTTGGAATATCACCTTTTATTCCTACATCAATAAGATTCAAAGAGATATTTAAGCTTTCACATAAAATACCTATCGCTGCAAATGAACTTAACATTGCCTCAGAAACAATTCTTGTATATTCTAAGGGGCACGATGAAACCCCCTCTTCTATCACACCATTATCAGCAGAAGCTATAAAATGACATCCTTTTTCTAAAGTGTTCAAAGGCTTGCTCGTCATACCAGCTACTTTAATTGCTAACTCTTCCAAAATACCTAAACTTTTTTGTGGCTTCATTCTAGTATCTAAAATATCTTGGCACTCCTTCATCGCTTCTAGATTCGAACCTTTAATCTCTTTCTGAACTTTTATTAATCTTTCCAACTTATCCCCCTATGTTCAACCCTTTTAATATTGGATATCCATCTGAAAATTCAATTATAACCACTCCGGCATTTTTAACACTAAATTTCCAATAAGCATCCAATCCATTTGAAAAATAATAGCTTAAAATAGTATTTATAATACCCCAATGAGTAACTAAAACTGTATTTTCTTCTAAATTAACTTTTTTGTTTATAAAACCTATTGCCCTCTTTTGAAGTTCTAAAACACTTTCCCCAGTTATATAGTTATAACTTTCCCAATTCTTTTGACTTTTCTCTAACTCTGTTGGATATTTTTCCAATAACTCTTCATAAGTATGTCCTTCGAAAATTCCAAAGTTTAACTCTCTTAACTCTTCGTCTATCTGTAAATCTAGCTCTTTTATATTAACTATTTCTGCTGTATCTAAAGCTCTTTTTAAATCACTACAATAAATTTTATGATAATCAAACTCTTTTAAAATCTCTCTCGTCTTTTGAGCTTGATCTCTTCCTTTTTCTGTAAGAGCAGGATTTAAAATACCGTAATAAACTCCTTTTACATTCAGTTCAGATTCTCCATGTCTAATTAAAATAATCTTTCCCATAGATATCTCCTAGACTATAAAAAGATATATATTAAAACTAATGATAATACAGATGATAACTCAAGTAAAGCTCCTAATGTATCCCCTGTTATTCCACCTATTTTTTTTGTCATTAACTTTCCAAATAAGAATCCACTGATACTTAAAATATTTAAAACTAAAAATAGATTTAAATATGGTAATCCAAAATACTCTGAAACTCCGTATAAGATAGCAGCAACTGTTCCATAAGCTATACCTGCGCCTAATTTATCTGTATTCTCCACAAATGTTTTTCCCATACCTGTTGGTCTAGCATATGGTTCAAATGCACAGTTTATAACTCCACTTATTCTAGATAAAACTGGAACTATCAACATGATAACACCCTGACTTACTCCAAATAATTCTGAAGCTTCTACCAAGAAAGCTATTTTAAAAATAAAATAAAGAACTAATACTAAAACTCCATTTGTTCCAACTCTTGAATCTTTCATTATTTCTAACATTTTTTGCTTACTTCTATAGCTAAATATTCCATCGAACGTATCTGCTAATCCATCTAAGTGTAATCCACCAGTTATAATCACATCTAATGTTACTAGTAGTATCCCCATTAAAACAGGTGATGGAATAACCGTTTCTAATAAACCTGCAACAATAAAGTTTATAACTCCAATAATTAATCCAACGATTGGAAACCACTTCATTGAATTTCCTAAGGCTTTTGAATCAAATTTATTTCCTCCTGGAAATGGTAATCTTGTCATAAATTTAAAAAGTAAAGCTAACCCGTTCATTTTTTCCTCCAACTCTATTTTAATTTTAACTCTAAACCTGAAACTACAAGATAAGCTTCATCACTCTCTTTTGCAACTAACTGATTCATTCTTCCTCCGATATCTCTAAAATATCTTCCCAACGCATATGGAGGAACTAGTCCCATTCCAACTTCATTTGAAACTACAATCATATCTAAAGAACTATCTTTTATAAAATCTATTAAATCTTGTACCTCATTTTTTATCTCACTCTCAATATCTCTTAAACTCTCTTGAGTAATCTTGTCCCAATCTACATCTCTATCCATAATCATATTATTAGTAACCATATTAGTTAAACAATCTAATAAAATAATTTTATTTAAATTTTTATACTCTGACAATATATTACTAATATTTTTATATCCCTCTATCGTTATCCAATCTTCACCTCTTTGAATTTTATGAAGACGAACTCTCTCTTTCATCTCCTCATCAAAAGAGATTGCTGTTGCTATATAGATTTTTTCTTTTTCGCTTTCAAAAACTTTTTTTTCTGCAAAAGAACTTTTTCCACTTCTAGCTCCACCAGTTATATATATTATTTTCCCCACTTATATCACCCTTGTCTTATGATACTTTAATAGTATCACAATATAATCAAAACTTCAATAAACGAAAAAGAGTGCTTGAATTCTTCAAGCACTCTACTTTTTATCTATTATTTTTGGAAATGTCTCTCTAATAATCCTAAGAAAGCTCTTCCATGTCTAGCTTCATCTTTAGCCATTTCATGAACTGTATCGTGAATAGCGTCGAATCCTAATTGCTTTGCTCTTTTAGCGATATCGAACTTTCCTGAAGTCGCTCCGTACTCAGCTTCTACTCTTCTTTTTAAGTTCTCTTCTGTTGAAGCTGTTACAACTTCTCCTAATAACTCAGCGAATCTTGCAGCATGTCCTGCTTCTTCGAAAGCGATTCTTGTGTAAGCTTCTGCTACTTCTGGGTATCCTTCTCTATCTGCAACTCTAGCCATTGCTAAGTACATTCCAACTTCCATACACTCACCGTTGAAGTTAGCTCTTAATCCTTCAATGATCTCTTCATCTCCGCAAGCTAATCCCTCTCCTACTACGTGCTCAGTAGCCCAAACTCTTGCTCCTGACTCATCGAATGGAACACACTTATCTAATCCTACTTTACATAAAGGGCAAGTCCCTAAAGCCTCTTCAAATACTTCTCCACATACTGTACATTTTACTTTTGCCATTTTTTAATCCTCCTCAATTTTTATTTATCTCTATCATTTATTTTTTAATTTTGTTTTAATTCCTTTTTTGTAATTGTTACAATTTTGTTTACAAAGATAATATACACCTTTTTCAAAAATATGTCAATTCTTTTTTTACTTTTTTTGTATAATAAAAAAGAAAAAGAAAATTTATCCGTAGATAGATAAAGGACTTTTATAATCACTACATATTATTTAAAACTTTAATTTTAAAAATAACTCACAAATAAAGGAGGAATATATGCTAGTTCGAGTTTTAAGTTCGAGTTATCTTGGAATTGAGCCTTTTTTAGTAGAGGTTGAAGTTGATGTCACCAACGGATTACCAATTTTTAATATTGTTGGTTTAGGTGACGCCACAATATCAGAAAGTAGAGATCGTATTCGATCTGGAATTAAAAATATGGGCTATCTTTTAGAACCTCGAAGAATTGTTGTTAATTTAACTCCTGCTAATATTCGTAAAAGAGGTTCTCACTTTGATTTACCGATAGCTATAGGTATTATGGTTGGAATGAAGTTTATCTCTGATTATAGTGGCGTTTTGAAAGACTATTTACTGATGGGAGAGCTCTCTTTGACTGGTGAAGTTCGAAGAGCTGATGGAATTATTAGTGGTGTTTTACTAGCTAAAAGTAAAGGTTTTAAAGGAGTTATTATTCCAGAAGAAAATTTAGAAGAAGCATCTATAATAAAAGATATCGAAATTATTCCTGTTAAAAATCTAAGAGATGTTGTTAAATTTATTGAAGAGGGAGTTATTAGAAGTAAGCGTATTACAAATTCTACTAATCTTTCAGAAAATCTACTTGATATGTGGGATGTAAAAGGGCAAATTAGAGCTAAAAGAGCTCTTGAGATTGTTGCCGCGGGTGGACATAATATTATTATGATTGGAGCTCCAGGAAGTGGAAAATCTATGCTTGCAAAAAGATTAACTACTATTTTACCCTCTATGTCTGAGAAAGAGATTATTGAAACAACTAAAATCTATAGTATTGCTGGTGAACTTAGTGAGAGAGTCCCTATTATTACAAACCGTCCATTCCGTGATCCACACCATACTTCAACAGCAAGCTCTATTATAGGTGGTGGACGAACACCAAAGCCAGGTGAAATTAGTCTTGCTAATAATGGAGTTCTTTTCTTAGATGAGTTCACAGAGTTTGATCGAATTGTTATAGAAAGTTTAAGAGAACCTCTTGAAGAAAAACGTATCTCTATAACTAGAAGTTTAGGTAAAATGGAGTTTCCAGCTAAAATTATATTCATAGCAGCCTGTAATCCATGTGTATTACAATAAAAGAAAACCCACAGATTAAAACTGTAGGTTCTCATATTTTAAATTCTTCAAATAATATCTATACATAATGTTAGTATTAAGCTTTATAATTTTTATTTCTTTTCCTTCAAATTCTTTTAATGGAAATGTAACTTCACCAATTATCTCATAATCTTTAGTTATATCTTCTGTAGGCATCAAAAAGGCATTATTATATTTATATTTAAGACCTTCACTTTCAAATTTCTTTTCATAAGCCCCTTGATATAAAAATTGTTTACTTACATCTCCAACTCCGGGTTTAGAACCTATCAATTTACCCTTTTCATTAAATTCACAATTATAATACTTAGCATCTAAAATATAAAAATCATTCTCTTTCTGAATTGTTATATCTGGTAGTAAAGTGTTAACTTCACTCGTAACATTTGTTTTAAAATCTTTCCATCTTGGTTTAGTTATTTGATCAATCCACTTTTTTTGATGACCAAAAACATCTTGGCATATATGCTCCCAAACTTTTTCATAATTTTTCGTTCCATATAAACTTAAATCATTAGTTTTACTATGTTCTAAATTCTCTAATATTTCTTTCATTAAATTAAGTAACTTTATTTTTCGTTCCATAAAAACTTGTCTTAATTCTGAATCAATTTTATAAATCTTATAAGAAATTTCTCCCGGAACATCATCATCAAAATGATATTCTAAATTAACTATGTCTAAACCTAATTCCTTAAATTGATTAAAATATTTTGTAGCCTTTGCTAATAACTCCATTTGAATAAACTTTATATAATTTTCCTGTTCCTCTTCAATGTCGTGAGAATAATAATCTATATAAATAGGTCTCATTGTTGAGGAAAAAAACGGATGTATTTCATTAACCGTTTTATTCCAATCTATTTGTCCCATTCCACTTACCTCATATATAGATTTTTGATTTTCATATAGACCATTTTTTATATAATCCTCAATTAACTCTTTATATAAAGCAAATAAACTAAAATAATCTTTCTCTTCATTGTAATCTTTCGCAAGTAAATTATCTTCTCTAACAGATTTTGCTTCATATTTTTCAAAAATTTTAAAAAGTTGTTTAGCATATTCTTTATTCTGATACGTTAACTCTTTCTCTGGAAGAGATTTATACTTTGGAAAAACTATTATCATCTTTTCTAAAAAATTAATAGCCCCTACAAATTTAAAGTAGTATACATCTGATGTTTCTGTTAAAAGCACTCCTTGTTTTAATAGTTGATCTATTTGACTTTTATAATAATCTTGTTTATATTTATCCTCTACAATATCTAAAATTTTAAATCTTTGGTACTCTCTTAAAAACTTAAAACATGATTCCATAGTTATTCCTCAGTTTTTTCGTCGTCTACTTTCTTTGGTCTTTCATTTAAACGGTCCATAAAATTAGTTGAGTATATTTGATTTCCGTTTTGTAGCTTTGAAAATATTTTATAAAAATTTTTCTCCGTAAACAAAGCTTCCTTTAATCTATTATTATGCTTTAATATATCATCAAAGATATACATTAAAAATTTATTTACGTAAGAACTTTCTTTTAAGACTTTATATTCGTCGAAATCTGTTACTTTCAAGAAATAGGGTGAAATCAATCTATCTTCTGTAACACCTTGCTCTCCTAATATGTCGTTTAAAGTCTCTCTATAGTCATTCCAATTATATTTTTTATTATCTATTTCTACTAAAAACTCTTCTTCTCTTTGATTTTTATTAAGTGAGATGTAGTCAAAATCCCATCTTCTTTTAAATGCCGTATCCATTGGATAAACTCCTTGATCTGCACTGTTCATAGTTGCCCATAAATATAGATTATTCGGTAGATATAATCCTTCTTTTTTACCTATAGTCTCTAGGTATCTTTCACCGTCTAGATTTTCTTTAAAATAATTATCTTGCTCTTGACTTAATAAAATTGGATATTCACTATCTCCTTCTGAATTTCTATCTAAAAGTTGAAATACATCTCCAAAAATTCTATCTGCCTTAGCTCTATTAATTTCTTCTATAACTAATACAAAATCTTTCTTAGGATATTTATACGCATTCAATACTTGCTTTAATAAAGGACCCGCCACAAATTCATATCCAATTTCTTTTTCTTCATTGTCTTTTTCATACATTACTGGTTTATACGCTCCAACGAATTGTCCATACGTATACCCATCATAAAATGTAACCCTTTGACTAGCTTTTATTTCTTCAGTCTTCTTAGTAAAAATTCCTGTATTATCAAAAATTTTATTTACTAAATCCTTCTTTTGAGAAATATCATGCACTGTTGCTCTAAAATTTTCACCTATTATTTTTTTAGATAAATCTTTAGTTAACCATTCTACTTCAATTTCTTTTCCAACCACTTCAATATTCTTTATTTTACCTATGGCTTTAATTTCTAAAGTTGGTATCTTATTTCCCATACCTGTAAAATAAGCTGTTTTTATAATAATATAATCGCCTATCGACATTTTTTCGGCTCTTTGAAAATCACTTCCACTATCATAACCATTTATCCATTTATTTTCTTCAATAAATTCTGGGTATTTATTTAAATTCCCCCAAGTAGCACCAACAAGCCATATTTTTTCATTATTTTCAGATATATTAAATTCATTAATAGGATTTATAAAGTTTGGGAATTCAACCCTTACTTCTTTAGCTAAACCATAACTTTTTCCTGTCCCAGGTGCTCCATATACTATTTTTTGATAAGGTAAATTTCTTTTTCTTTCTAAATCTTGAGTATCACTTTTTTCTTCTAAAACATCAGAATTATCTATACTTGTTACAGATGATAGCGCTCCTAAATACAATATATTTTCATCCACTCCATATAGTTCTGTAATTTTTGTTGAAATTTCTTTTTTCAATCCCAAACAAATAAACTCTAACTTATCTTTCAGTTTTATAAAAACAATATAATCATTTTCATAAATTAACTTTCTAAATTTTATAAATTTATCATCATCTGAATTAAGCTTACTAAGTTGTATTTGAAATCCAGAACTATCTTTACGAGTATAACATTTAGTATACGTTTCTATGTACCCATCATAAAACTCTGAAGTATCAAACAATCTCTTCCCACAACTTTCTTCTAATTCTTTAATATTATTTTGATATAATTTTAATTTTAACTTTATATCATAAAACTTTTTTTCAACCTCATCCTCCGAATAAGATAACGTTGTAACAATTGGAAATAATGATCTTTCTTTACTTGTTAACGCAATATGTGTTTGTTTTCCTGTATTTTCTCTCCTTCTATTTTCTTTTAATATATTACTTTCTGCCATTTTTTTTATTAGTAGACCATCTATTTGGTCTGAGCTAACTATTTCATTTATATTAAGTTTTTCCAACAACTCTTGAGTTTCATTAAGTTCAATCATTTTATTCCCCTTTTAATTTATTTTTAATAACCTCTCCAATAACCCTTGACATCAATGGTGGAACACTATTTCCTACTTGCATGTATGTTTTTGTATACGGTCCCAAGAAAAAATAATTGTCTGGATAAGACTGAACTCTTGCAGCTTCTCTTGGTGTTAATCCTCTTGCTTGATTTGGATGAATATACATATTGCAATCAAATTTCATATGAGCTGTTATTGCTTTACATATCTCATTTTCTTTTAATTTATAGTATTTATCTTTAAATA